>CAMDFJ010000010.1 GCA_945897435.1 Candidatus Kuenenia stuttgartensis
CGGCACGCTCGCCGAGCCTGGGATTGATCTCGATCGAGTAGACGGTGGCGACCAGCGGCGCGAGGACTGCAGCCTGGTAGCCGCTCCCGGTGCCGATCTCGAGAACCCGATCCGTCGGCTTCGGCTCCAGTGCCTCGGTCATGAAGGCGACGACATACGTCCCCGAGATGGTCTGCGACTCTCCGATCGGCAGCGCCATGTCGAAGTAGGCGAGCGACCGCTGGGCCGGGCCGACAAACTCGTGCCGCGGCGTGGCCAGCATCGCATCGAGCACCCGACGATCGCTGACGCCGCCTGCCGCGATGTCCTCTCTGACCATCCGCTCACGGGCAGCCAGAAACGGATCGACGGGGTCGGCGGGCGGCTGCGCCAGAGCGACTGCCTGCATCCCGGCCCAAACAGGCCAGAGCAGCGGGCGGAGACGGCGCCAGATCGCTGAAGCCGATGTCTGACGCAGAGAGTTCACTGGCCACCAATCTTCACCAGCTCGATTTCGAACACGAGCACCTCGTTTGGCTCGATCACCGGCGGCGACCCCTCTTCCCCGTAGCCGAGTTCCGGCGGAACATAGAGCCGCCAACGCGAACCGACAGGCATCAGCGGCAGGGCCTCCTGCCAGCCCTGCACGACGCCGCGGAGGGGAAACGTGGCAGGCGGCCCGGCGGGGTCGGTCGCATCGAACTCCTTCCCGTCGAGATGCGTGCCACGGTAATGGGTCGAGACTGTGTCAGTCGGGACCGGCTTTGGTCCGCTTCCAGCCTTCAACACCTCATACTGCAGACCGCTGGGAAGCACCGTGACGCCCGGTTTGGTGGCGTTTGTCTTGAGAAACGCCATTCCCTTCTCGCGGTTGGCCGTCGCCACCTGGCCCATCTGCTTCGCGAAGGCCTCCTGCTTCTCGCGCATCCGGGCCTCGAACCCCTCGAGCACACTCGACAGCTGCTGCTCGTCGAGTTGTGGACGGGCAGCGAGCACCGCATCTGCAAGCCCGCGGGCGAGTGCCGCGGGATCGACCGGCGGATCGTGATCCTTGAAGTCGGCGGCGATCCGGCCACCGATCCGGAGCCCGAGCGCATAGCCCAGTCGGCCCTCGGGGGTGTCGATCGCGGACCCTGCATCGGAAACCGGCTCGACCGTTCGCGGGGCGGGAGCCGTTTCGACCGCCAGAAGACTCCCCACCAGACTTCCACTGGCCGCCAGGGCCAGGATCATCAGGGCCTCGAATCGCCTCTTGGCTGCCATGTCAGACTCCGTTGCGGGTGTCGGGACCTCCGTCAGACGGAAATTCTATCGCTTGGAGGGGTCAATCGTCCTCTCCGGGGCTGACCGAAGCGGCATCCTCAGGCTCGCGGCCGAGTCTGCCCCGTGTCAGTTCGAGGAAGGCGGTTTCGAGATTGACCTCCGATTCCCTCATCGAGAGGAGACGCTGGCCGTCGGCGACCAGCCGTGCTGCCAGAGGTGAGGGATCGACCACGCCGTCTGCCAAAGCGACAAGAATTTCGCCGTCGCGCACCGTGACAGCGGCGGCCTCGGCGGCCGACTCGAGCAGGCGGGCGGCAGGCTCCGCCGGGCCGGCGACCCGGAAGCGGATCACCGGCCGGCCCCTCACCTGGGCGAGCAGATCCTGGACGTTGCCGCAGGCGAGCAGGCGGCCATACTCGATGATGCCGACCCGATTGCAGATGTCGGCGAGTTCCGGAAGGATGTGGCTCGAGACCAGGATCGTCTTGCCGAGCCCCTGCAACCGCTTGAGCAGCGTCCGCATCTCGATCCGAGCCCGCGGATCGAGTCCGCTGGCAGGTTCGTCGAGCAGAAGCACCTGCGGATCGTGGAGCAGGACGCGGGCCAGCCCGAGCCGTTGGGTCATGCCGCGGGAGAGGCTCGTCACCAGTTCATCCCGCTTGACGGTGAGGTCGACCAGTTCCAGCGACCGCTCCGCAACCCGCCTGCGTTCCGGCCCGCCGATCCGGTATGCGGCCGCGAAGAATTCGAGATACTCGATCACCCGCATGTCGTCGTAGACGCCGAAGATGTCGGGCATGTAGCCGATGGCCCGGCGGATCTCGCGGGGGTGGGTGTAGATCGAATAGCCGCAGACGTAGGCCTCGCCCCAGGTCGGCGCGAGGAGCGTCGAGAGGATCCGGATCGTGGTCGTCTTGCCGGCCCCGTTCGGGCCGATGAAGCCGAACAGGTCTCCCTGCTCGAGTTTCAGATCGAGCGACTCAAGCGCGTTGAAGTCGCCATATTTTTTCGTCAGGTCACGGGTTTCGATCATGGCTGCGGTCGCAGTACTTTGGACGGGTGGTGGTCGGATTTCGGTCAGGGTGCAGAGCGTTGGAGCGGGAGGACGATCCTCCAGAGAGCGGACCGGGGAGGTGTGGAATCCGGATCCAGTCGGCTGGGGATCTCCTTCCAGAGGGTCGCGGGTGGTCCGCGGCCGACGAGAATCGCCCGGCCGAGTTCGAGCAGCGGCGAAAGATCGAGCCGGGCGAGGCGGCCCGCCTCCAGTCTGGTGTAGCCGCTGCCGCCGACGGCCGCATGAAACCCGGCCACTTCGAGGATCCGATCGACGTCGGTCGAGCCGCTGTCCCAGCCGGTGGAGACGTCCCGCTCCCTGCTTGCCGAACGCCGCGTGATGGCTCCCGCCAGCGACCGCGGGCCACGTCCGGCGGCCGGCTCGAAGTGGCCACCGGGATCAAGCCGCCCCACGTCGTAGAGCCAGCCGGCGTGCAGCAGTCGGCAGTCTTCCAGGGAAAACCCGAGCCGGCTTTCGATCCCTCCTCGCAGCGTGCCCTGCCCCTCGAGAACCAGAGTCGAGACCACGGGCTCCGACGCCCTGATGCCCGTCTTTCCTGGAGGAGCCGTCCAGCGGGCCTCGAACAGCCTGCTCGACGAGGCAGCGATCGGCACCTGCTCGAGCCCGGCCAGCGAGCCCACGGAGCGATACTCGCATGCCGCCAGCGACGAATGGCTGACGGCGGCATCGGTGCCGCCGATGCCGCGGCCGGCCGGCGCGAACCATGACAGCGCGACCTCGGCTCGATCCCTCGGGACCGCGGCCGCCAGATCGATCCTCGCATTCTGGGGCGACCAGATGCCCGTGTAGGAGAAGCCTCGGCTCAAGCCGGTCACCGAGTCGACGTCGACCAGATCGGCCCGGGAAGACCGCCAGCCTTCCCCCTTCCATGCCAGTGCCGTGGTCAGTGAGAGCCCTGTGAAGACCGCGACCAGCAGCGGAAGCGTGAGCCAGGACAGCCAGGGTCGTCCGGCGAGCCGCGTCACGACGAACCAGTCGAGCGGATAAAGGCAGCAGACGTAGAGTAGTCCGAGACCGGCGATGATCTCGAACGGAACCGCCGCAACGCCCGGAAAATGGTCGAGCGCCATCCGCAGCTGCGCGGCAAGATCGACCGCGTCGCTCCGCCCCCCCCCTGCCCTTGCGGCGCGACCGCTGACCCGGGCATCGAGAAGCTCGACGAGCAGCGTGTCGGTTCCCTGCCAGTTTCGAAACCCGTCGCGGTCGAGGTCGATGCCGATCCAGGTCACCGTGCCGAATCCGTGGGCCGAACGCACGACCAGCGGAAGATCGGTCGCCACCCGTCCGTCGAAGGCCTCGATCAGACCGTCGAGTTCTGCGGCATCGGCCAGCAGCGGCACCTCCAGCCCGGCGAGCGCCGCCTTCTCCAGCGGCCGTCCGGCGCGGCCATAGGTCTCGAGCGCGGCCGATCGCCTCAGCGGCACGAGCCGGGCAACCTTCCCCGGCCGGCCCGGCGGCCCCGGCAGCCAGCGGAGGGCGGGCGAGCCGGCGGCGTCCAGATCAGCCGCAGACGCTCCGGCGACGAACACCAGCCTGCCACCGGAGCGAACCCAGCCGTCGATCGCCTCGATGGTCGCGGCGAGCAAGGCCTGCTGCTGCCGATCGCCGTCCTTCAGTCGCAGCGAACCGCCACAGACGATGATCCCGTCGACGCTGTCAAAATCGAGGGCGGAGATTCCCGCGGCCTTTCCGGCAACGGCCAGCGGGCTGGCCGAGACGATCCGGGTCCGGCCACCCTCCTCGCCCGCAAGGAGCCGTGCAGCCCGGTCGGCGGCCGGAAGATCGCCGAGGACGAGCAGCATCCGTTCCCGTGAATCGATCGGCGCAGGAAGCGTGATCGGCAACCCGCCGCCGAGTTGTCCCTCCGACTGCTCGAGCATCAGGCTTGCGTTCGGACGGCCAAACCGCACCCGGAACCGCCGGCACCCGTCACCCGCATCATCCGGGACAGCCGGCATCCGCACCGGCTGGCCATCCGGATCCTCGACCCAGACCGCGTTCGGCAAGGCTGCCGCCGGCCGTTCTCGAGACGATACGACCAGGGGCGTCCAGGCGCCGGTCCGGTAGACGCCCTCGATCCCCACCCGCACGTCGAACTGCCCCGCTGCCTCCACCGGCACGACGCCGACGCAGGCGAGGACGACCGCGAAGGCTGCCATCAGCCCGGACGGCCAACGCCGGGCCTCGATCATGGCTTCTCCGCGTCGGGGCAGGTGCAGGCCCGCTGGCCACAGCCCGGGCATCCGGCGCCGTACTTTTGGCCGATCGCGTCCTGCAGGTCGACATCGACGACATTCGCGATCGTCGCCAGCCAGGCGAGCACGTCGGCAAACTCGAGGGCCAGTTCCTCCTTCGTCCGCTCGTCCCGCCGATCACCGCTGACGTGGGTTCGCAGCGCCGACGCCAGTTCGCCGATCTCCTCGCTCAGCCACATGAAGGTGCCCTCGACGCCGCGGGCCGCGTCCTTGTCGTGGTACATCTCGCGGATCAGGGTCTGAAATTCCCGCAGTGTCATGCTGAATGGCCCCCAGGTTCGTTCGAACGTGGTGCAAACCACGGATAGATCGCCGGCACGACGAACGCCGTGAGCAGCGTGGAAGTCACGATACCGCCGATCACGACCGTCGCCAGAGGCTGCTGGATTTCAGCCCCGGCACTGGTCGCCATCGCCATCGGCAGAAACCCGAGGCTGGCAACCAGGGCGGTCATCAGCACCGGACGGATCCGGACCTCAGCCGTGGCAATCGCGGCATCCCGGGCAGCCAGCCCTCCCTTCCGCGCATGCTCGGCCCCGGCGACCCAGACGAGGCCGTTGAGGACGGCAACGCCAAACAGCGCCACAAACCCGACGCCAGCCGCGATCGAAAAAGGCATGCCGCGGATCGCCAGCGCCGCGATGCCGCCCGAAGCGGCGACGGGCACTGCAAAGAAGATCAGTGCGGCGAGGCGGAACGACTTGAAGCTCGTATAGAGCAGCATCGCGATCAGCCCGAGAACGAGCGGGGTGATGAGCATCAGCCGGCGGGCGGCGGAGAGCAGGTTCTCGAAGTCGCCCCCCCAACGGATCGAATAGCCGACCGGCATCTGGACCCGCGACTGCACCAGACGTTGGGCCTCGCTGACGAAACCGGCGACATCCCTGCCGCGGACATTGGCCGAGACGAACGTTCGGCGGCGGGAGTTTTCGTGCTCGATCGAGGGTGGGCTCTCCTCGAGCAGAACGTCGGCCAGTTCACCGAGCGGAACCGGTCTGCCGCCCGCCGCGCCGACGGGGATCTGCGGCACGCGGTCGACGTTCTCCCGCCAGTCGGGCGGGAACTTCACGATCAGCGGAAACCGCGGCCGCCCCTCGAAAATGTCGCCGACCTGGATTCCGCCCATCGCCGACACGGTTCGCATCACCTCAACGCCGTCGATGCCGTGCCTGGCGAGCTGGTCGGGGCGGGCGTCGACCCGGAGCGTCGGGACGTTCGCCTGCCAGTCGGCCCGCACGTCGACGGCGCCGGGGATCTCCCGCAGGACCGTTTCGATCTGCTTGCCGATTCCGCCGAGCGTATCGAGGTCGTCACCGTAGACCAGAACCGCGACGTCTGCCTTGACGCCGGCGACGAGTTCGTCGACCCGCATCTCGATCGGCTGGCTGAAGCCGAAGTTCGCGCCGGGAATGGCCCCGGCGAGGGCCTTCGACATCCGCTCCACGAGGTCGTCCCGGCTGACATTGGCGGGCCACTGCCGCCTGGGCTTGAGCATCACCCAGACGTCGGTCTGCTGAACACCCATGACGTCGTTGGCGATCTCGGGCCGACCGGTCTTGCTGAACACGGTCCGGACCTCCGGGAAGGCCAGCAGCAATTTTTCGATCGTGGTCGTCATCGGCACGGAGTCTTCGAGCGTGGCGCTCGGCAGCCGATTGACCTCGACGAGCAGGTCTCCCTCGTCGAGCCGCGGCATGAACTCGGCGCCAAGCCTCGCCGCCAGCGGCACGCTCGCTGCCACGAGTCCCGCCGCACAGAGCGAGACGAAGACGGGATGAAAGACCGCCAGACGGGCGAGAGGCTGGTAGAGACGGTGAAAGACCCGCATCAGGAAGGGCTCCTGATCCTCCTCGCGGGAAAGCACCGTCGCCGCGAGCACCGGCATCAGCGTCAGCGAGATCAGCAGCGATCCGGCCAGGGCAAACAGCACCGTCAGCGCCATCGGCCGGAAGAGTTTTCCCTCGGTCCCCTCGAGAAACAGGATCGGCAGGTAGACGATCGCGATGATCAATTCGCCGAACATCGTCGGCCCGCGGACCTCGATCGCCGCATCGCGGACGACGGCCAGTTTCGACGCCGTCGGGGGGGCGAGGCCGAGCCGGCGGACGCAGTTCTCGACCATGATCACCGAACTGTCGACGACGAGTCCGAAGTCGATCGCGCCGAGGCTCATCAGGCTCGCCGAGATGCCGGTGGCCCACATCAGATTGGCGGCAAAGAGCATCGAAAGGGGAATCGCCAGCGAGACGATCAGTCCGGCTCGGATGTTGCCGAGGAGGATCAGCAGCACGCCCACCACGAGCAGCCCGCCCTCGGCGAGGTTGTGGAGCACGGTGTCGAGCGTTCGGGCGATAAGATCGGAGCGGTCGTAGATCAGGTCGATCTCGACCCCGGGCGGGAGCGTCTGGCGGAGCGTCTCGAGCCGTTCCTTCGCCGCCTCCACGACGCGGCGACCGTTCTCGCCGCGGACCATCATCACCATGCCGGTGACGATCTCTCCCTTGCCGTCGCGGGTGGCGGCCCCCTGCCGCACGAGCGGCGCCACCGTCACCTCCCCGATGTCACGAATCAGCACCGGCACGCCGCCGGGCGGGCTGCGGACGACGACCTGCTCGATATCACGCACATCGTGGAGAAGCGACTGTCCGCGAATGAACCGCTGCTCCCCGTTCTTGACGATGTAGCCGCCGCCGGCGCTCGTATTGTTGCGGTCGAGTGCCTCGAGAACTTCGCCGAGCGAAACGCCCCGCGAGGCAATCAGGTCGGGGTTGACGCGGACCTCATAGCTCTTGGCATGGCCACCATGGCTGTTGATGTCGGTCACCCCGGAGACTTCCCTCATCGCCGGCGCGATCTCCCACTCGAGCAGGCTGCGGAGGTCCATCAGCGATTTGCCCCGGCCGCGAAGCTCGAATTGGAGGATCTCCCCGAGGGCTGTGCTGAGGGTGCCCAGCTTGGGGTCGCCGTGGCCCATCGACATCCGCGACTTCGCCTCGGGCAGCCGCTCCGCCACGAGCTGGCGGGCGCGGAAGATGTCGGTGCCCTCGCGAAAGACGACGGTGACCAGCGAAATGCCAAACCGGGAAAGACTCCGCACCTCCTCCACGTCGGGCAGGCCGCTGACGGCGAGTTCGACCGGGTAGGTGATGTAGCGCTCGACCTCGAGCGGCGAGAGCGTGCCCGCCTCGGTGACCACCTGGACCTGGATGTTCACCAGATCCGGCACCGCATCGACGGGAATCCGGGTCGCCGAGTAGACGCCCCCCACGGCCAGCAGGACGAACAGCGCGATCACGAGCACACGGTTCGACAGCGACCACTCGATCAGACCAGAAAGCACCGTGGGCCTCCGCTCAGCCGGCCTCGGCCGCCGGCTCCTCATCCCCCTCGAGCAGCAGTTCGCTCTTGAGAATGAAGGCCCCGCGGGAGACGACCTCTTGTCCGGCGGTCAGCCCCGCCTTCACTTCGCGATACTCGCCATTCTCGATCCCGGTCTCGATGTCGACCCGCCGGTAGCGGTCCTTGCCGTCGGGGACGAAGACGAACTCCTTCCCCTCGTGCCGCATCACGGCCGACTCCGGCACGGCGACCACGTCGCGGATCTCCCCCTGCGGCAGATCGACCCAGACGAACATGCCGGGCTTGTAGTGGGTGTCGTCGTTGGCGAGTTCGGCCACCAGCGGCACGCTGCGGGAGTCGCTCTCCACGGTCGCCCCGACGTGGTTCACCTTGGCGGTGGTCTGGTGGACGGCAGCACCCGGCACGGTCACGCGGACAGACTGGCCCGCCGCCACCTCGACAGTGGTCCACTGCCGCTCGTGGATCTGGGCCCGCACCCAGAGCGTGGTGGTGTCGGCCACGACAAACAGTTTCTGACCGGCCCCGACCCGCTGGCCGCGGACGACGAACACATCCTCGACCACTCCGGAAAACGGGGTTCGCATCACGAGGGCGCTGATGTCGTGGACATCATCGGGCGGGTCGAGGGGAACGGCGCTGTCGACCGTGGTCGGCTCGACGTCGTCGCTGAAGGTGCTGCCAACGAGCGTCCGCAGATGCTCCCGGGAGATGCGAACCTGCCTTCTGGCCTGCTCCAGCGAGGCCCTGGCCCGATCCCGCTCCTGCCTGGTCATGAACAGGGCCTGCTCACAGGCGGAGGTGAAGTTTGCCTTGGCGACCTCGAGATTGCTGGCCCGCTCCTCGACGACCCTCCCAGAGAGCACGCCTTCCTGGCTGAGCGATCTGGTGCTGGCGTTCACCTTTTCCACGTAGAGCAGTTTCGAATACCCGCCGATGATCGTCTCCCTGTAGGACCCGAGGACGCGATCCTTGAACTGGCGCTCGATGTCGGCGAGCGGCGGCTGCGATTCGAGTTTTTCAACCAGATACTGGACGTTGTCGGCGATCTCCACGGCCCAGTCGGCGGCCTTCTGTTCGATCGCCTCGTTGTCCTGCCGCCTGCGGACCTCATCCCTGGCCGTGCCGACGTCGGGGCTCGAGACCTCGGCAAGCGACTCTCCCTTCTCGACCCGCTGCCGCATCTTGACGAACACCCGGGAGACGATCCCGTCAACAGGCGAGGCGTAGTCGAGCAATTGCCGGGCGTCGTAGTCGAGCCGGCCTGGAACCGTGAGGTGGTCGCGGATCGGTCGGCGGACCACCGTTGTCAGGACGATCTCGGAGTCATTTCCGGTCGCCTGCGAGAGCGAGACAAACTCCGCCCCTGATTCGCCGGAGACGACGGGGGCCGCGGCACCGACAGCCGCGGGCGGTCCGGCAGGCGGGGCCTGCTCGTCGCCGCCACCGATAAAGTGGTGTGTCGAAAGCCACCACCATGCGCCAACACCGGCGGCGAGGAGGAACAGGCTTGAAAGACCACGCCAGAACGCCGCCAGCCTTCCTTGCGTTTGCCTCTGGGCGGCCGAACTGGGCCGCCCACCCGGCGGAAGCGTGGCATCGGGGCCCGCTTCCTGGGTGCTCGACGCGACGGCGTTGACGGCGGACGACATCGAGGGCGGCGCGGAAGGCGATCGGGGAGGACTGAGTGGCGGCAGCCAGGAGGGGGATCGATTGAGGGGGATCGATTGACGGCCCTCCAGCAAAGAAAAGTCTACACAACGCTCCGGCCCCCGGATACGCTTGACGTGGGTTCTGTTTCGCTCCCGCGCCCTCGCCGACGGCCAGTTCGCCCCCACATGACGCCAACCGAACGCCATTCGCCCAACTCTGGCCCCACGCCGGCCAGCCCGGCCCCTGCCCGGCAGATTCGCATCTTCGACACGACACTGCGTGACGGCGAGCAATCACCCGGCGCGAGCATGAACCTGACGGAAAAGATGGAGATCGCCCAGGCGCTCGTCCAACTCGGCGTCGACATCATCGAGGCCGGATTCCCAATCGCCTCACCCGGTGATTTCGAGAGCGTGCGGGATATCGCCGGGGCCGTGCGGGGCGTGACGGTCTGCGGCCTCGCCCGCTGCAACGAGGCCGACATCGACCGGGCCTGGGAGGCCCTGAAACAGGCAGAGCGGCCCCGAATCCATGTCTTCCTGGCGACGAGTTCGATTCACCGTGAATTCAAACTGCGGATGAACGAGGAGGAGGTCCTTGCCCGGGCGATTGCCGGGGTCACCAGGGCCCGCGGCCTCTGCAACGACGTCGAGTTTTCGCCTGAAGATGCGGCCCGCACCGAGATCGACTTCCTCTGCCGCGTGGTGGAACGGGTGATCGCGGCCGGCGCCACCACCGTGAATATCCCAGACACGGTCGGGTATGCCACGCCCACACAGATGTTCTCTGTGATCAAGAGCCTCCGCGACAGGGTGCCGAACATCGACAAGGCGGTGATCAGTGCCCACTGCCACGACGACCTCGGTCTGGCCGTGGCCAACAGTCTGGCGGCCGTCGAGGCGGGTGCAGGACAGGTGGAATGCACCATCAACGGCATCGGCGAGCGGGCGGGCAACTGCTCGCTCGAGGAGGTCGTGATGGCCATGCGAACCCGCCGCGACTACTACGGCTGCGACACGCGGATCACGACCCAGAAACTCGTGCCCACGAGCCGGCTCGTGGCCAACATCACCGGCATCCAGGTTCCCAGAAACAAGGCAATCGTGGGCCGCAATGCATTCGCCCACGAGGCCGGCATCCATCAGGACGGGATGCTCAAGGAGCGGAGCACCTACGAGATCATGCGGCCCGAGGACGTGGGCCTCGAGCGGACCGATCTCGTGCTCGGCAAGCACAGCGGCCGGGCGGCACTCGCCGACCGGGCCCGGGCGCTGGGATACCAACTGAGCCCCGAGCAGATCCAGACGGTGTTCGAGCGTTTCAAACTGCTCGCGGACCGCAAGAAGGAGATCTATGACGGCGACATCGCGGCCCTCTGCGAGCAGCAGTTCTCCGAACTGCCGGAACTGTTCGTCTATGAAGGCTACGACCTGACCAGCGCCAGTGGCTCTCCCCCCACGGTGACGCTGCGGGTGAGGCAGCAGGAAGAGCAAAAAACGGTCGTCGTGACCGCAGGCGACGGACCGATCGACGGGATCTTCCTGGCGATCGAGAAACTGACCGGGATCGTGACGACCTGCCGCGACTTCAGGGTGCAGGCCGTCACGGTCGGCAAGGATGCCCAGGCCGAGGTGACGGTCGAACTGGAGCACGCCGGTCAGGTGCAGCGGGGACGCGGCGTCTCCACCGACTCGCTCGAAGCCTCGGCGAAGGCGTTTCTCGCCGCCGTCAACCGTCTCGCCCTCGGCAGCCAGCCCCGGCTCCATCCGCAGCGAACCTGACTGCCAGTCCGGCCTTGCGAAGTTGCCGGTCAGATCGCCTCGTTGCCGCGTTCGCCGGTCCGGATGCGGACGCACTCGTCCATCGGGAGGACGAATATCTTGCCGTCGCCGATCTCCCCCTGCTCCCCGGACCGCCCCCCCTTCACGATCGCGGCGATCGTCGGCTCCACGAAATGGTCGTTGACCGCGATCTGGAGCTGAACCTTCCGCAGCAGATTCACGGCGATCTCGTGGCCGCGGTAGCTTTCGGCATGGCCTCGCTGCCTGCCGAATCCCTGGACGTCGAGGACAGTAAGCCGGAAGACCTCGACCTCCGAGAGCGCCTGTTTGACTGCCTCCAGTTTGCTGGGCTGGATGATGGCGATGATGAGTTTCATGGAGACGAGCCTCGAGTCCGCCCTATCGTAGCAGACAACGAAGCCCGCCTGCGGCCGCGGAGCGAGAGCCAGAATGCCCCGGCCTGGGTGAGCTAGGCGGAGTGCCCACCCAAGCCGTTGGGGCATCCTTCTGGATCGTGGCTATTCGGTCCGCACCATCACAAAGCCGTGGTAGGCCTCGTTGCCGTGTTCGTGGATGTCGAGCCCCTCGAGCCCGCAGCCTGAACACTCGAAAGGGCCGGACCGGTGGCATCGCATCGGGTTGCAAAAGGCATGCCAGAGGCTCGAAGGGGCCCGGGCTGACGCCCGGACCCAGACCACCAGGTATCTGCTCGATCCAGTTTTTTTCGCGTTTCCTTCCGCTTTTTTGTTTTCTCACAGGCTCCAAGTGGGTCGAATGCCGCCACTGAAAGCCGTCGGGGTGTCGAGCCTCGGCCCGTTTTGCAAGCATGACGCTGCCCGGGAAAGCGGCACCTTCCGGACCGCCCCCAAAAAAACGACGGATACGAATCATGAGCCAGACTGACGGAAACTGTTTTCACCAACGCGACTCGATCGAGCGGCTGATCGGCCTTGAGCGGGAGCGGCTGGTCGACGGATTGGCCGCCGTCTTCCCCGACGCCGACCGTGTCCAGCGGCGGGATGACGTCAAGGCGATGACGATCCGCGGCGGCTTGTCAGCGGCCGCTGCGCGACTCGCAACCATCGATCCGATCGCCTATGCCCGGACCCGCAATCATCTGGATGGCGCGGTGACGGGCCTTTCCCCCTGGATCAGGCACGGCGTCCTCTCGCTGGCCGAGGTCCGCGACCGGGCGCTGGCATTGGTGCAGGATCCCCGCGAGGCGGCGAAGCTCATCTCCGAACTGGGCTGGCGGGATTACTGGAGGCAGGTGCACCTCGCCATCGGGGATCGCATCCATGACGACATCGAACCGCCCGCCGCAGCCGCCCGCGGGGCCTCCGCTGACCGGATGCCAGAGGACGTCCTCGACGCCGCAACCGGAATGCGGTGCATCGACAGCTTCGTGCGACGGCTGCACGATCAGGGCTGGCTCCACAACCACGAACGGATGTGGCTCGCCTCCTGGCTCGTGCACGTGCGGCGGGTCCGCTGGCAGGCCGGTGCCGACTGGTTTCTCGAACACCTGCTCGACGCCGATCCGGCGAGCAACCATCTCTCCTGGCAGTGGATCGCCGGCACGTTCTCCGCCAAGCCCTACATCTTCAACCGGGAAAACATCGAGTCGCACTCCGGAGGTGTCCACTGCAGTCCGTGCCCGCTTCTGGGCCGCTGCGACGTCGAGGGCGACTACGGACTTCTCAGCGAGCGGCTTTTCTTGACGGGCACTCCGATCCAGCGGCCTGCGCTGCGAATCCGCCCCGCTGGCCCGTCGGCAATGGCCGCTGGCCGCAGCCTGCCGTCGAAGGATGGCACGGCGATCGTCTGGCTGACGCTCGACTCGGTCAGCGATGCGAGCCCAGCGGCAAGAGCCAACCCCGACGCGACGCGGGTCTTCGTCGTCGACCCGGCCTGGCTCGCCCGGGAGCGGCCCACGCTCAAGCGGCTGGCATTCCTCTTCGAGTGCCTAGCGGAAGTGCCGCGACTCGAGGTCCATGTCGGTGATCCCGCCACTCTGCTCGCGGCTCGGGCGCGGGCGTTGGGATGCGAGAGAATCTGCCTGGCGGAAACCCCCTGCCCTGCCGTCGGCCGCGCGGCTGCGGCATTGCAAGGGACGGTCAGGATCGAACAGGTCGCCTGGCCGGAGTTTTGCGATCGTGGAACGGTGCGCGACCTCGGCCGATTCTCCCGCTACTGGTCGCAGGTCGAAGCATCGGCGTTGCGGCCGACGCGGTAGTGCTCCGGGCCGAACAGCGACCAGGCGACGCCGCTCGGAACTGCGGCATCGGCATCGATCCATCGGCCATTGGACGGATGGGGAAACTCGAGGCGGGCCGCCAGCAACGCGAGCGGCGCGAATGGCAGACGGACGCCAGCACGATCACTGTAAAGCCGATCGCCGATGATTGGAGCCCCGAGCCAGGCCAGATGGGCCCGCAGTTGATGGGACCGGCCGGTCACTGGCTCCAAGGCGACGAGACTGACAGGACCGCCGCCGACACACGCGGTCGCGATCAACCTCCAGCGGGTTGTCGCCCTGCGTCCGGAGAGGGGATCGATCCGCTTCCGGGGCGGCAGCAGCGGATCGTCGCCGAGGGGGAGATGGAGGGTGCCTGCGGCTGCCGGCAGAGAGCCGCAGGCAATCGCCAGATACCGCTTGCGAACCCTCCGAAGCTCGAACGCCCGACCGAGCGTTGACCTGGCGGATCGGGTGCGGGCCAGCAACAACAGCCCCGAGGTGTCGCGGTCGAGTCGATGCACAGCCTCGACCGGCCCAAATCGGCCGGCCAGTCGCTCGACGACGCTGGGCGGGTCGCGATCGTTCCGGGCTGGAACGCTCGGCATGCCGGAGGGCTTGTCCACGAGCACGATCTCCGCATCGGAGAACACGATCGGCGGGTGAATCTCGCCCCGAGCCTCCGGCGATTCCGGCTGCAGCGGCATCTCAAAACACGCCGAGCGATTCGACCCAGCGGCAGAGCAGTTCGGCGGGCGGTCCGGCGGCTGGCAGTGGGATCGTGCCAACGGCGTACCCGGCCTGCTCGAGCCGGCGGCGGTCGGCGTCGATCCTCGACGAATCCTCGGCGCCGAACAGCACCCAGCGGCTCCGGCCGGGTTCGGCGGGTTCAATCTTCGCCTGCCGAGGCAGCGGTGAATCGAGCAGCGCCACTCCCCGCACCGCCGGTCCGAGAGCCGAGGCAGCGAGCCAGGCAAAGGCCCCCCCTGCCCCGCTGCCTGCCATCCCGATCCGGGATCGGTCGAGCGGCCGCCGCGACCGCAGCGCATCGATCGCCCGTGCAATCCCGGGGATGTCCTCGCGGGACCAGCGATCTGGATCCTCGGCCACCGGGAGAATGACTGCGATTCCATGCCTCGAGGCCGCCTCGCTCCAGGCCATCGCCAGTCGATCTGCCGCGGCGGCGACGTCCCGCGGCTGGCCTCCGGATGGTGCGACGCAATACACGAGCACGCCAAGCGGCTCATCCGTTGTCCCGGCGGGCATGACGACAATTGGCGGCCTGGCCACCTCGGGTGACTCGAGTCGTTCGATCGTGGCCGGTTCGACTGCGGCCTGGGCCGAGGGTACTTCATCGGGAATATCCACGGGCGCCGCCGCTGTCACCAAATCGAGACTCAGGGCCGCGTCGCCCCGTCGGATTCCGAGCCGAAGACTGCGGCCGATTTCACTGCCGCCAACGACGCCTTCGAGGTCGACAGCCGCATCGACGGCAATCGGTTCCGCCGCGGCATCGCCCTCCAGATCGGCGATCGACTCGATCAGGTCGCCTTGACGAATCCCCGCCTGCGCCGCCGGACCGTTTGGCCAGGGCCAGCCCACGGTCACCCCGCGGCCCGCGGCCTTCGCTGCCGGTCGGGGATCGGGGGCCGCACCAGCGTCCGCCGGACCAGCTTCCACCGAATCGGGCCGCGTGTCGTTGGCGGCACGAACCGGAACGATGCCGAGCACCGGTCGCCGCCAGGGCGGCAGGCTGTCTGTGAGCATCGCGGAGGCGTTCACCCGCTCGATGGCCAGGCCGCGTTTTCGCTCGATGACGAGGTCGACTTTGTCACCTGCGTAGAGGGGCGCGAGCACATGCTTCAGCTGGGCGATCCGACTGACCGGCATGCCGTTGGCGACGACCACCGTGTCGCCCGGCCTGACCCCCGCCTTCGCCGCCGGCGAACCACCGCGGACCGTCGCGATCGTGGCAGCTGCCGTGAACGGATCGCGGGACCTGTAGGTGATCCCGAGAATGCCCGGCCGCAGCGTGTCGCCCTGTTGGAGCCGCGGCAGCACGCGGAGGACGTCCTCGATCGGGACGGCGAATCCGATGCCCGAATCGTAGAGTTCGGTGCCGGTCGTCATGCCGGCCTGCTCGGCCGGCAGTGGTGCGAGGATCCCGATCAGTCGGCCTTCGATATCGATCAATGGTCCGCCATAGTTGGCCGGTGAGACCGCGGCATCGGTCTGCACCGCCCTGCCCCAGGCCCGATTGGTCGCCGAGAGGATGCCGACGGCGACGCTGGCGGTGGTGTGGCTCCATGCCCTCCCCACGGCGAGCGTCCACTGACCGATGCCGCGTTGCTCGAGGGGCGCAGGGCCGGCCGTGAACAGCGGCTCGTTGGCCGGCTCGATCCGCAGGAGCACGAGGCCCCGAGCCTGGTCGCGACCGACGGCGCGGGCGGCCAGTCGAGCGCCGGACGGCAGGACGACGATCGCGTCGGCGACATCGTCGGGCACGGCGAAGGCGGTCGTGATCACCCAGCCTTCCGGGTCGACGACGAACCCGCTGGAGGGCCCACTGGCGGCCGCGGCCTCTGCCGCACCGCCGAGGGCCGCCTCGGAGAGCGCCGTAGGCTCGATTCGCACGACCGCCGGGGCAACCCGCTCGACAGCGGCGCGAAAGGCTGCCTGCTCCTCGAGTTCAAGGCCCTCGGCCCGGCCCGGTGCCGCAACCGCCATGACGAGGCCGAGGGCCTGAAGGCAGCCTCTGAACAGCATGAATCCCGTTCTCACGGAGCCTCCCTGGCCGCGGGCCGCGGGCCGAGATCGCATTCGACGACCTGTCCGCTGCGGACCACGGTAAAGCGGACTGGGTCACCCTCGGCGAGCCGAGCCAGAGATTGCTGGACAGCCTGACGCGAGATCACCGCACGGCCGTTGATCGCAACGAGCAGATCGTCGGGACGCAATCCGGCACGGGCGGCCGCCGAATCGGGTCGGGCCGACTCGATGAAGGGAGGCGTCTTGTCGAGCAGGTCCGGAACGAAGACCACACCCATCAGGGCAGGATCGAAAGACGCCTCGGCCGTCACGGCGCTCACCGTCGTGTTCGAGTCTCCTCCCTCGAGAATTTCCCGGCAGCCGCGGGCGACCTCTGCCGCGGGCAAGGCGTAGTTGAGCCAGACGCCGCTCGTCGTGGCCCGCAGTTCCTTGCCGAGCATGCCGATCAACCGGCCCTCCCAATCGACGAGCGCCCCACCGGCCGATCCCGGATTGTTCGTGGTGCAATCGAGAATGTAGACGTCGCCGCGATAGACAGCCTCGTAGGCCCCCCGCCGCGCCTCGAGGGGCACGACTCCCGCCACCACGCCATGCTGCGCGCTGACCCGCTCGTCACCCACCGCGACACCGAACAGGTTTGAGAGCGCCAGAACCCGCGTGCCGGGCGGAACGCTCCCATCTCCACCGAGTTCGAAGGCGGGCAGGTCTTCGGCCGGAATCTGCAACAGGGCGATTTCGCGACGCGGATCGATGCCGACGAGTGTCGCCGTATACCTGCGGCCGTCATCGAGCACGCAGGTGATCTGATCGGCGTCGAGCACGGTGCTCATCACCGTCAGGATCCGGCCATCCGGCGAGACGAGGAAGCCGGTCTGGTAGGCCTCCAGGCCGCGAATGCCGCCAGCCCCGTAGATTTTCACGACCTTACGGGCGGCCGCCGCGATCGTTTCGACGGTCGTGGCCGCAGCCGCCTTTCGTCCGGTCCCCTCGCCGAAGCAACCGCAGACAAAACTGCCTGCCAGGAGTCCGGCGAGCAGAACGCCTGCAGGCCGACTGAGTCCTGATCCGAGTCGACTCTCTTTCCAACGCGGGGATCGGATCATGGAGCATCTCCAGCGGCCAGCGAGCCAAAACTGGCCTCGTCGATCAGGAAACTGGCGAATGCCTGGTCGCCGTGGAGCACCTCGATCGCCCCTGGAACACCGGACGGAAGGCTGCCGCCGCCTGCCGCTGGAAATGAAAACCGCACCTCGCAGGGATCGGCGTCGGGCGTGGGCCAGAGTTCCAGATTGGTGATCGTGCCGTCCGATGCGAGCATGAATCGGGCCTCGACTCCGGCAACCGCCGACTCGAGACGATCGCCGAGCGGCGGCGGTTCCGCACCCGTCCAGGCCGCAGGATCGAGCGGGGCCTGCCCCCAGTAGGTCGTTCGCCCCAGCGGCTTCGGACCCTCGAGCAGGAGTCGTCGCCAGAGGACGAGCGCCGCCAGCAGTCCGCCACTTCCGGGCGGATTGGGGTTGGCATCGAGTTCACCCGTCGCATCGAGCGATGTGGTGCCCGTCGGCAGGTCGATCGAAGCCCGCTGATCGGAAAGCTCGATCCGGAATCGTCCGCCGGCGGCAAGTCGGCCGCTGATCACCCACGGACCGGAGCGGCCCCGCCAGAGCCCCTCGGCGGCGAGCTTCAGAGCCAGACGATCGAGGGCCAGCGTGTTGAAGTGATGATTGACGAATCCGACCCTGGATTCATAGAGGCCGCGGACCGCCTCTGGAAGCGACTGCTCTCTGGCGGTCTCTGGACCGCGGCTCTCCTGCTTGCCCGGACCGGGAGCCGGTGGCCCGTCGGGAGGCGGCTGACGCCCTCCATCGTTCGGATTCCTGCCGGCCACGATGGCAGCCAGTTCGGCGGCCGCATGCACGGCACCGAGTCGGACGAGAATGTCGAACCTTCTGCCCGATCTCCGGTAGGAGAGCGGCACCCTCCAGCCGGCAGGGAGCGTGCCGAGAATGTTCTTGAACGCATTGACCGTGCGAATCGGTCGGCCGGCCAGCGAGACGATCTCGTCGTCGTATCGCAGGCCGCGGCGGTAGGCATCAGACGCCTCGAGGATGTCCGACACCACGACCCGTCCGTCCTCCGCGGTGGCGACCGTGGCCCCGAGCGTCGCATGATCGACGAGGCGGCCCGCCTTGAGGCAGCCGAGAAAGTTTCGCAGCTGGTTGGAGGAGATCGCATAGCCGACACCGACGTTGACCCGGCCCCGTTTCTCGAATGACGCCCTTCCATTGACGCCGATCAGGCGGCCTGCGGCGTCGAACAGGCCGCCGCCGGAGTTGCCAGGATTGATGGCCGCATCGACCTGCAGGCAGTCGGTGTATTCGAGGATCGTGCCCGCGGGAAACTGATACCGATGGACACCAGAAACGATCCCGGCACTGATCGAGGGGCTGAAATCTGTGGCCAGCAGAAACGGATTTCCAGCCGCGAAGCAGAAGTCGCCGACCTCCACCCGATCGCTGTCGGCCAGTTCCGCCGAGGGAAATTCGCCCTCTCCGACAAGTTTGATGAGGGCGACGTCGCCTGTCGGGTCGAGTCCGACGAGCACCGCGTCGTGGAGGCTGCCGTCGGAGAGACCGCACTGCATCGCCACACCGGCCGGCTGGACCACATGAAAGTTGGTGAGGGCATAGCCGTCGGGTGAGATCAGTACGCCGGAACCGCCGCCCGATTCCCCCGCAAAGATCGCGATCGCTGTCCGGGCTGCGTCCCGAATCGTCGCCATTCGACTCCGCTCCGCCTCCCGCACGGTGGCCGGCAGTTCTTCTGCGGCGGCCGAGGGGGAGCGACTGCTCACTCCAGACAGGACGGCCATGCAGACGAATGCCGGCAGCCATGCCCACGGTCTCGGTGTCGGTGAAGGCATGTTCGCGGCCGCTACTTTTCGATGACCGGATTCTCGAACCGCACCACGGGGCCGTCGGCCGCGGATTCGAAGTCGACGGTCAGCGAGAGGCGACGGGCATCCCGCAGATCGACCTCGATCGGAACTGGTCTGTTGGAATCGATCGACTGGCGGAAGACCTCGCGATCATCGACCGCGAGGCTGACGACCGTGCCGCCGCTCCGCCCGGCGACGGCGGGCATGCAGGCCGTCCGCAACAGCCGTGCCGCCCGCGGGATCCGCCAGACGACGACCGTCCTCGGCCGCACGAGAAGCCCCGGCTGAGGAAAGCCTTCACCGGCGGGCACGGGCCTCGGGGCGAAGTAGGACGCCAGCCCTTCGATGCGGGCGAGCCCGCCGAAGAACGGTTCGACGTCGATCCGCTCGGGCGGCAGCGTGGCCAGAGAGACCAGTCGGCCTGCGGTGAAATCGATGCGGGCGAGCATCGCGGCAGGCAGCCGAATGGAGTCGTCGACGAGGAGCGATTCAGGATCCCAGACCAGACGGTCGGCCCGCAGCCGCCCTCCGACGACATCGACGACCATCGCCGGCGACTCGTCGGCGATGGTCTCCCGCAGCCATTGCAGCCCGAGCAGCTTTGTCCGTTTGACCGGGATCGTCTCCTCGTCGAGCACGACTGTCACCGCATCGGCAGTGACCGCGGTGATGGCGCACTCCACGAACTCGAATCCCTCCCCCTTGGCCACGACGACCAGATCGCCGTCAACCGATTCGGGCAGCGATTGCGTCCAATCGGCTTCGGCAGTCGATTGCCAGACAACCCGCCGCAGACGCTCGGCAGGAAGGGTCACCGTGCCGGCAGCCGAGATCAGGGTCGCCGTCTCGGCCGACCAGAGAAAATCCTCGCCCGAAAGCATCGATCCGTCGCGACATTCGAGCCGCACCCTGCCGGCGGCAGCGGCCGCCGCCGGCGATCGCTCGAGGATACGGACGCTGTCGAGGGGGAGCGTGACATCATCGATCCTGATTTCAGAACTGCTGATCGACCGGAGTTCACCCTCGATGCCGCTCCCATCGACCCGATCTGCGCGAAAGGCATGGCCGACGGACGACACTGCAGCCGACGATCCGACCCCGTCAGCCCCGTGGATGGGACTGACGACGACGACCGCCGCGACGGCCAGAAGCGTTTGCGCGACCATCCACCGTGCGGGATGCCGCAGCAATGCATGCCAGGGCACCCTGGCCAGCGATCGGATGTCGATCATCGATGTCTCCGCGGGCCGGCTGCCTGTTCGATCATCGCGATTCCCCCCCCGACGCCAGCCGCTTGAAATACTGCTCGATCGCCTCCCGGTAGTGCGCCGGAAACTCACGGCCGATCTGCTGAAGCGCCTCGTCCCGCTCGTGCGGCGGGAGGTTGCCCCAGCCGTCGCCATCACCCAGATCCCGCCGCGTCACCTCACCGGGTCCCTTGCCGTCGGCCAATCGGCTGTCGTCCATCGGCTTCCCGCCGCCGCCCGGGCCGCTTCCGCCGGAGGAACCCGAACTGCTCTGGTTCTTCTTCTGCTGCTCCTCGATCGCGGCGATCAGTTTGTCGAGCGAGGCGATCACGCCATCCTGGACGTTTCTGGTCCGCGGCCCTGCCCGGCCCTGATCGAGCCGGCGGGTGATGTCCTTCATCCGTCTCGCGATATGGTCGAGCGACTCGTCCTCGAGCGCCGCAAGATCGGCCCGCATCAGCCGGGCGAGCCGTTCGTATCGCACCGGAATTCCACCGGCCCGTTCGAGCAGACGGTCGAGCGACTCGATCGCGGCGTCGGCCTCGAGCAGCCAGTGCTGGCAGGCGGCGCGATGAAACAGCAGCGATGCCGGGTCAATCACGCTCGCCAGATCGAGATCGGCGAGCAGGGCGAGCCCGTCGTCAAAACGATCCCGACGCACGCACTCCCTCCCGAGCCAGAGGCGGATGCTCTCCCGTTCGAAGGCCAAAACATCGGGAGCGTCGATCCAGGCATGGTCTGCGGCCGGGTCCAGTTCGAGGGCCGCGGCCCTCGGATCGACAATTGCGATCGTCCGCATGACGGTATCGAGATGATCGACCGGGGCTTCCAGATTCTCCTCCGACTCGGGCCAGAGATCTCCCGCCCGCGATCCCTGTTCGGCAGCTGGTGCGGCTGCCGAAAGCCAGTCGAGGCAGCGTCGGCGGACGTCGGCATAGGAGGGCTGCGACCAGGTGGGCTGCCGGGCGAGGCCGGCGTCGTCGTCACCCACGGCGGCCGCTCCGACCTCCGGCTGCCGGGGGGCGGCAGGCAGCCATGACCCTGAAAGTCCGGCCAACAGGGTGACCAGAGCGATCCGGGGGAACGGGTGGCAGGTCTCACGACGCATGGTGCGGTCCGCGCGGTGGAAGCGGTGGAAATGGAGGCGTGTGGATCCGCAAGCGTCGAGAAACCACGCCGACTCCATCATACCCGTCGGCTGGAGGCCGGTCACGAAGATGACAGCCGTCTACTCCGTGCGTCCGCCGACAATGTCGCGGGCCGCCCGCTCGATCTTTCGCTGCCGCTCCGCCAGCCGGGCGAGAGCAGCCGCAAGTTCCGGCTCCTCCGCCTGCTCGACGCCATCGGCCAGGAGCTGGGAGAAACGCCTCGTCCGGCCGTTCACCCGCATCTGCAGACTGCGGATCATCTTCAGTTCCGACAGTTTGTCGACCAGCGGCTGCTCGCCCGGCTCGGCCGGCCTGCCGCCCGCTCCCCCCTGCTGCGGTTCCTGCTCGTCGCGATTCGCCTTTTCGAGGGCGGCGAGCATCTCCTCGAGATTGGTGACAAGATCCTGCACGATGCCTCGGGTCGTGCCACCGACGTCGCCGCGGCCCAGCCGGGCCGCAGCCTGGGCTGCGTCGTCGCGAATCTGCTCCAGAGCCTCGGGAATGGCAACGGCACCTCCGTCATCACGGACCAGCATCAGCGCCTTGGCGGCGTCGTTGCCGACACCCGTCTGTTCCCGACCGAGGCGGGCCGCCTCCAGTTGGCGTTCGCGGTCGGGGGCGTCCGTCCCACTCGCCGCCGGCTTCGACCCGATCGACGCCGCCAGCTTCTCGCTGCCCGCAAGAATCGCCCGCTCTGCCCGCAGCATGGCCCGCAGCCGAGACTCGAGTTGGACGAGCAGTCGCTCAATCTCCTCCTCCCGCATCTGTCGCAGGATCTCCTCGAGTTCGGCGCGGGCCGTCTCCAGTTCCTCGACCGCCTGCTCCTGCTCGCTGCGGGCGTCCCTCCGCTCGGCTTTCTCGAGCCGCTCCCGCGCCGCCTCCATCCGTTTTTCCGCCGCCTCGAGCCGCTGACGGGTTCGCTCGGCCCGGGCTGATTCGTCGTCTCCTTCCGGAACCTGTGCCTGACCGTCAGCCGACTGGGACGGGCCTGCATCGCCCTCCGAGGAATCAGACTTCTTGGGTGATCCAGATTCCTGGGGTGATCCAGATTCCTGGGACGACCCCGGATCGGCAGACGGATCGCCGTCGGGCTTCTTGCCGTCGGGCGGAGCGGCGTCGGCCGGCTTTCCTTCGCGGGCATCCATCCGTTTGGCAAATGCGCCAATGTCGCGGGAGAGCGTCTTTGTGTCCTCCGACAAGGCCTGCTGCCGGTCAGCAAGCCTGGCGGAGTCGGCACCGGCCTCCGTGGAGCCCTCGATGTCCCGCTGTCTGGCGATCGTCTTCGCCAGACGGGCGAGAAACTGCTTGACCTCGGCCTTCGTATTTGCAAGTCGCCGGTCATCGTCCCCGGATTCGAGCAGGTCGAGCAGCATCCGCAGCCTGTCGACGGCATTGGCCTGACTCGCACCGGCCTTGAGCAGTTGTCCCTTTTCGAGCAGTTCGACGATCCGACCGAGGCGATCACCCACCTCCTGTTGGCGGGCCTGTTCGAAGACGCTGCGCAGGAGTGTCGCCCGACGAGGATCGCTGACCGCAAGCAGGTCGGCGAGCCGCAGGAATGTCTTTTCGAGTTCCTGGAACTGCTCGGCGAGTTCGTGCTCGCGGGCCGCCAGCGCCGATTCATCCGCAGCAGCAGATGCCACCGGAGGCTCGGCAGCGCTGGCCGAAAGGGATGGCCAGCCGGCGGCCGCAGCCAGCAGCATCGCGGCGGTCAGCGGCCAGGCAATGGGCACGGGCCGCCGAGGGAAACTCTGCCGGGCACGATGGTCGTTCGCCTTCATGGACGCTCCAGGGCCTCGCGGGCCCGCTGTTTCTGTCGCCGGATCGTCTCGCCGCGAATCTCCTCCTGGGTGCGGATCATGCCGCGCAGGCGTTCAACGACCTCGTTGAATGATTCCAGTTCCATCATCGTATCGAGGATGGCCCGCATCCGCGCCAGCACGTCGTCGGCACGTGCGACGAGGGCCGCGGCGGGACTGCGGTTCCGGCAGGCGGCCGCAAGGCCGGGAAGATCCCGCGTCGCGACGCCGGCCAATGGCTCGGCGATCTGTCGCAGCAGCCGTCGCTCCAGCTCGTCTGTCAGCAGGAGGTTGTTGTCGAGTTCGTCGCGGATCAGACGAAACGCCCCGGCGATCTCGGCGCTCTCGCCGGCGGCACGGGATGCCGCCTCGGCCAATCTCTCAGCCTGGTCGGCCTCGCCGTCTTCACTCCGCGGCTCGTCGCCCGCTCCTTCGGCCTTTCGAACCTCGGACGGCTGCTCGGCATCGGCGGTCGTTGCTCCGCTTCGGTCGGCAGATTCCGGATCTGTCGGAGGCGGACGGACAGGTGAGACCTGGCCTGATGCGAGCCGGTCCCGAACCTGCGTCAGGTCGGCGATCACACTCTCGAACCGACGCCGCAGGATGATCTCCCGGGCCTCGAGCATCGCCTGCAGGGCCTCCGGCGTGACGACGTCGACCGTCCAGGTGTCGCTGCTGCCGATGTTTGGACCAGCGTCGAGCATGCAGCCGTCCTCGGCCGTCACCAGCAGTTCGAGCTTTTTTCCGGGCTCCAGTCCGAGTGGGGCAAGCGGCACCCGATCCGGCTGGTCGGGAGGCAGTTCCAGCGTCGTTGCCGCCGCCTGCAACCGCGAGATCGGTTGGACGCTCTCCCCCCCCTCGACGACACGAATCCTGACGGCGGCGGCGGCGAGTCCGTGGTCGTCGCTGATCGTGCCCTCGACCGGCAGCGTGGCCTGCGGCGTGACGGCAGTCGAAATCGCGTGCAGTCGCACCGCCACCCGCGGTGGTTCGTCGGCGACGGCGGCGAGGACAAACGAGATCGGCTCCCGATTCACGAGGCCATCGGTGTCGGTCAGTCTGACAACGAGCGTCTTCTCTCCCTCGACGGCCTCGACCCGGGCCGAGATCGATTGCGGCGGCGGAGCGGCGCCGGCGGCAGACTGGAGTGCGGCGATCCGTTCCTCACGGCCATCGACGACAGCGGTCACGGAGGCCTCTGCAAGGGGCTTGCTCGACCGACATTCGATCTCGACCATCGAACCCCGGGGCACCTGCACGATTCGGGAGGCAGGCACGTCGCGAACGCCAGCACCGAGATAGGCGGGGGGCGTGGAGCGAATCCGCAGGCTCTCGACCACCGGCGAATCGACGACCCTGACGCGAAGGTTGGTCAGCCGTGCGTCGCCACCGCGGACCTCCAGCCGCATGTCCTCGGTGAGCCCCTTGAGCAGGTGCCCGTAGGTCTGACCCGCCCCGGCCGCTCCGCCTCGCATTCCCATCCGATCGGTCCGCCAGCCGGCACTGCCGCGGCTTCGCAGGTCGACGACCGCGGGAAGTTCGCCCTCGGCCGCGGCCTTGACGACCACCTCCAGATCGCCGCCCCGGGCGGCGAGCCGCTCGCCGTCTGGGAATCCCTCGATCGAAAGCTTCACGCGACGAGGCCAGGGGTCGTCCCCGAGCCAGACCATCCGCCGTTGCCAGAGATCGGTGATCTCCGGCCGAGCGACCGCCAGACAGCCGATGCTGGCGGCGGCAGCGAGGCCTGCAGCCGCGAGGCCCACCAGTCTGCGACCGCGAAACAGAGTGCCGGCATCGATCCGTTCGGCGACCGCAGCGGCCTCATCGATCGTGCGGTCGAGCAGTTCGCCGTCGATGTCGGCCCGGGGGGATGTCGACAGCTCGACCGCCGTCGAAAGGCTGTCTCGGAAGTCCGGATGACGGCGTTCGGCGAGCAGGGCGATGGAGGCGTCGTCGAGCGGAACGGCCAGTCGGGCGACGAGTTTGCCGGCCAACAGGGCGAGGCCGCCGCTGATCGCAACGATCCCGATGACCGCCCGCACCCAGGCCGGCGGCTCGACCAGCCAGTCAAACGCCAGGGACGTCCAGAAGACTGCCGCCCCGGCAAGACAGAATAGCGCCAGCGACTCGATCCAGATCCAGCGCCGGGCCTGATGCCGCAGTGCCGCGAGCATGCGTCGCACCGCGGCGAGCCGTGCGGCAGTATCGCGGCCGGTCGTTTGTGTCGGAGTCGGCGGCATCGATGGGGATTCGATCACGAGAGCATGCGGGTGTTCGGGGTGTGGCGGCCGATGGACCGATCCTGCTCAGGCCAGTTTGACGAGGCGACGCACAATCCACTCGACGCAGAGCAGTCCGACCCCCAATCCCAGCAGAATCGCATTCAGCCGGCGTTTGAATTCGCCGTCGGGGGCGCCGGTTTCGTACTCCCTGCGCGAGCGATCGGGGATCCGGCCCGCCAGCGTCCGGGCATCTTCCGGGGTCCATGCCGCTGATTCGACGTACCGGGCGCTGCCGCCGGAGAGCGTGGCGATCTGGTCGAGCACTCCGCGGTCGAGCCGCGGCCGCTCCAATTCCCGATCGGGCAGCCTGGCCTGAATCCGACGCGACACAGTTTCGCCATCGACCTCGACATCGATCCGCCAGCCGCCCTCGCTGGAGACGATGAACGTTCCCTGGGCCAGATCGGGCCGGGCCGGATCCGGGCCGAGCGGAACGCGGGTCGTCGAGCCGTCGGGCCCGGTCACACGGCAGGTCGTGGAACCCGTCGAACCCGCGCGGTTGTCTCGAAGCCGGTCCGATACGACCCGCACTGCGACGCTCGAACCAACCGGATAGCGGTCCCGGTCGAGCAGCAGCCGGGCCCGGCGTGAACCACGCAGCAGACGCCCCTGCGAGACGTGACGCACAAGCTGGGTCGCAAGCCGCTCGTAGACCGCGTCGTCGAGACGCCGCAACCGCCACGTCTCGCCGCTGCCCAGGAAGAAGACGTTGCCCGATCCGTAGAACTGTCCGGCCATGTAGATCAATCCCGACTGTTCGGCGGCGGCTCGGGCCGATCCTGCCTGACCGGGCCGCCTCAGATGGGCGTAGACGGTGGCTCCCGGCTTGGCCGCGGTCGCATCGAAGCAGGCAAAGACTCCGGGAAACTCGCTCCAGACCGTCTGGCTCGCGATCCGCGTGCCACCCAGCCAGAGAAACTCGGCTTCCTGTCCGTCGCGGGTGAAGTCCAGCGGCATCGGCTCCTCGAATCCGGCGGGGGCATCGAGCAGGAGCCCGGCGGAGCGACGCAGTTCGACCGGGTGCAGATTGCGGATCGGAGCCGACTGCGGATCGGCCAGCCAGGCATCCATGAAGACGTTTCCGGCGACCAGCACGAGCCCGCCAGATTCCTCCGCAACCCAGCGTTCGAGTCGGGACTGTGCCGCGGGATCGAGCCGCCGCCAGTCGTAGTCGTAGGCCAGGATGGCGTCGTATTCGGAGAGTTCCTCCATCGTCGGCGGAAACGCCGCCAGGATCGCCCGGGCATCCTGCGATACGCCCTCCGTCGCCGTGCCGAGGAGCACGTCGACGGTGAAGCTCTTGTCACGCTCGAGGATGTTTCGCATGAACTGATACTCCCGCGACGGACCGCCGGCCATCAGCAAAACGCGGGTGACCCGATCGACCACCTCGATCTCCACCGACTGGGCGTTGTCGGCCGCGGTCGTATCGGCCGCAGGGGCCGTCACCCGAAGCGTGAGCTGACGACGGCCGGGTGCCTCGATGCCGGGAACATCGAACCGTACCGCAGCGAGTGTTCCGTCGGCGGCGAGTTGGGCGTCGACCGCATCGACGATCCGCTCCGGACCGTTTTCCGCCGCCTCGAGGAGCTGGACGGTGACCGTTTGCCCGGCAAGTCCCTGTGCCTGGAGGTAGCCCGTCACTGCGAACCTGTCCCCTGGAAACACCCGGGTCGGCACGATCACATCGGCAACGCGGACGTTGCTGGGAAGCCGCTCCGATCCAATTCCAATCACATGCACCGCGATGCTGGCCGCTCCAAGCGGGCTCGTCGCGATGGCGGGATCGACCCCGGCATTGTTGGCCCCATCCGAGAGCAGCACGATCGCGGCGAGCGATCCGGACGGCTCCTGGTCGAGCACCCGGGCGAGCGTCTCGCCGATCCGGGTCTCGAACCCCCGCGGCTGGATTCGCTCGCGCCACCCGGGTGTTTCCGAGGTGGCCGAGTCCGTCTTGCCAGTGCCCGTCGCCGGCGGTTCGGAGCCGCCGACGGGGAGGAGGACGAGTGGCTCGGCGTCGGCTTCAAATCGCCAGACGGCGACCTCATGCCGTGGGGCGAGGGCGGCGAGCAGACCTCCCTCGTCGAGCACCGCGAGCGCCTGGCGGGTGCGACTGACGGGGCCACCGGTGGCGTCGGCCGCCGCCGCACCGCCGGTCTGACTGCCATCATCGAGCGTCATGCTCGCGCTGGCATCGACCAGCACGGCGACACGCGATGGAAAGACGAGTTCGTGCTCGCTGCGGCGTTCGAAATCGAGGTAGGCGGCCAGCAACGCAGCGAGTGCGCCGAGCCGGAGCAGTGCCAGGGCGGCGCCGACTCCGGGGGGCAGTTCGACCGCATCGCGGCGATACATCCAGATCACGAACAGGGCGATGGCCGCCACGGCCAGCACCAGAAGCGGCACCTGCCACCACTGCGAGAGGCTCTCGAGCAGGCCGCTTGTGATGCGGTGCTGCACGCTCTCGGTGGCTGCCAACAGGATCGTGGATGGGAGGAATTCGCTCATCAATTCAACGGACTTGCTTCAGATTGCCCGTCGTCGGGCGGGCATGTGGTAGCTGGCGAGGAAGGAGACGACCTGCTCGGCGAGCAGAACCGCGAGGATCAGATAGAGCAGCGGATTGACAAGCGAAACGCCGGCCAGCGCCCCGGAGTCGGGCTGCAGCGAGGCCGCGGATTCGTAGCGGTGGGCGACGCCTTGCAGCGTCCGCTCGAGTCGTTCTCGGCCAATCCGCTCGAGCCTGCCCTCGGCAGGATCGACGTTGACCGCGACGATCCGCTCCTGCTCGGTGCCATCGAGCCGCTTCCAACGGGCGACCACTGGCCCCGCCGCAGAGGCCTCGATGGCCGCCTCGAGAACGCCGGCCCGCACGGCCGTGGCCGTCTGCCGGATGACCCTGCCGTCGGGCGGAACGAGAAAATCGACGTCGATTCCGTCGACACCCTGCTCGAGCATCAGAGAAACCCTCTGGCCGACCTCGGGCGACTTTGCCGTTCGCCGGGCCGTCGCCAGATGACTTTCGAGTTCCAGCATCACCACGACCCAGCTGGGGTTGCCCCGGGACCAGTTGTTCCAGGTGGGCGCGGCGCTGGAAAGGATCGCCACCACGAGCCCCTCGCCGAACGGCTGCTCGATCGCCAGCGGGGCGCCGTTGCGGAGCGAGAGCAGCCGACGCAGGCCGGCCGCCGGCGCCGGTTCGAAGCCGCGTTCGACCGCCTGGTAGCGATCGACCCGGACAGAGTCGAGCAGCGGGTTTCGCTGGCCGGAAAGAACGGTCACCACCGGATGCTCCTCGACCACCAGATCGGGCCCCGGCTCCGCACCGTCGACAATCAGGTCGACGGGACCGGCGAGCGGCACGGGAAACAGGCCCACCCCGCCCCGATAGAGGGTTGTGTTGACTGTTTCCGCGTCGCTGCGGGGGCCGACGAAAAAAACCACGCCCCCTCCCGCCCGGGCATAGGCCTCGAGTGCCGCGATCTCCGGGGCGTCGAGCCTGGCGACGTCGAGCAGCCAGATGCAATCGAATGTCTCGAGTTCGAGCGTCGAGAGGGCCCTCGGCGGCTCGATCCGGGGCCGCAGTCCGGTGGGGGCGCCCGATCCAGGCGCCAGCGCCGTGGACAGATAAAAGGCATCGCCGCTCCGGCCGCTGCCCCGCGGATCGCCGTCGATCACGAGCACGTCCATCCGGTCGGCAACATCGAGGACCATCGTTCGCAGATTGTCGGCGGCGACGGCGTCCGCCTCGAGTCGGGCCTCGACCAGATGACAGCCCGACTTGGGAAATCGCACATCGAACCGGCGGGCGACCAGGCCGCCGGCAGGAATCTCCTCGATCCGAAGTCCGGGCCTCGGGCTGCCATCCTCGCGGAGATCGACGGCCACGCCGCGAACCGGCTGCTCGGAATGGTTTCGGATCGCCAGTTCCACCGGCACGACGACCCCGGTGGCCGGCACGCCGCCGGCCACCTGGAGCCGTTCCACGGTCAGATTCGTCGCCTGTCCTTCCTCGGCCGCGCAGTCGACGAGCCGGAGTTCGACGCCGTCATCGGCCAGACGGCGGAGCAGATCGGCCGTTCCCTCGGCAGCCTTCCACTGGCCGGCCCGGAAATCGCTCACCAGCCAGAGCACCCTGGAATCGGCGGCATCCCCGGCGAGCAGTTCGGCAGCGGCCGTCAGAGCCGCATCCGGGCCGGCGTCTGTCTGGGAGGGGACGAGCGTCGCCAGTTCATCACGGATCACCGGCAGGAGTTCGGGCGTGACGATCTGCCGCGGCAGATCGAAGCGTTGCGGCGGGGTGTCGGGCTTCGTGTCGGCAGCGTCCTCCGGAGGGGCTTCGGCGCAGACCGAAAACCGGCCGACGGCGATCTCCTGGCGGCCCGACGCGGCGGCCAGTTCGGTGGCAACCCGCTCGACCACGAGCCGACCCCGATCGAAGGCGGTCGTCTCGCCGAGCCCGCTGCCGGAACTGCGGTCGGTCATCGAGTAGCTGTCGTCGAGCAGCACGAGGTGCATCGTCCGCCCGGCCCCGAGCATCTGCCCGATCGCATGTTTCCAGCGCGGCTGTGCGAGGGCGAGCACGAGCCCCAGGATCGCCGCCACCCGCAGGGCGAGCAGCAGGATCTGCTTGAGCAGCACCCGCGTCCGGTACTTCCGCTGGCTGGCGAGCAGGAGTTCCATCGCCGCCCACTGCACCCGACGGTGTCGCAGCAGATTGATCAGATGGATGATGATCGGCGCCGCGACGAGGGGCAGGCCCCACCAGAGCAACGGCGGAAAATCGAAACTGGGCATGGGTGTCTGTTCGCCGCTCCGGGCCTACCGCTCGACGCCGGCCGTCGACCGCCGGGAGAGGAATTTCACGAGCGCGGCGTCGACCGCCTCGCCCGTACGGATCAGCGAATAATCGCATCGGGCCGCGGCGCACCGCTTCCTCGCGGCGGCGAGAAAATCGTCGAGCGCAGCCAGATAGCCCTCGCGCAGGGCCCGAGGATTGCAGGCGATCTGTTCCGGCAGTTCGAGTCCCTCGAACCGGGTCGGGCCCTCGAAGGGAAAGTCGAGTTCATCGTCGTCCATCACGTGGAGCACGGCCAGGTCGTGGCCCCGCTTTCGCAGCAGCTGCAATCCGGCGAACAGGCCCTCGCTGTCACCAAGCAGATCGGAGATCACCACCACCAGTCCGCGCCGGGGCAGCGTTTCGGCGAGCGAACGCAGCACCGGCTGAAAGGCGGTTGGCCGGGCCGTCGCCGCGGAGCCGGCGGAGTGGCCCGTTTCGAGCACCTCGACGACACTCGTCAGCTGCGACCGCTTGGTGCGGGCCGGCACGCTGGCCCGCACCCGGTCGTCGAACACGGCACATCCGGCCGCATCGCCGTGCGAGAGGGCGAGCCAGGCAAGACTCGCCGCCAGCGTCGCAGCGTAGTCGTATTTCGAGAGCGGCCCGGAGCGGTAGTCCATGCTCGCCGAGCCGTCGACGACGAGCGCCAGCCGCAGATTCGTCTCCTCCTCGAACTCCTTGACGTAGAGCCTGTCCTGACGGCCCCAGACCTTCCAATCCACCCGTCGCAGGTCGTCGCCGCGGACGTATTCTCGATGCTGGAGAAACTCCACCGACTGCCCCTTGTAAGGGCTCTTGTGGAGACCGGCGAGCAGACCCTCGACGACCGCCCGCGCGCGCAATTCCAGCCGCGCGATCCGGGCGATCGCCTCAGGATGCAAATATCGTCTGGAAGCGGGCGTCACGCGTGAGTTCGTCTTCCCTGCTGGGGGTGGTTTCAAGGAGTCGCTGGATGATGGTGTCGGGTGTCACGCCCTCGCTTTCGGCCGCAAAACCGACCACGATCCTGTGCCGCAGCACCGGAGGGGCGAGGGACTGGATGTCGTCCACCGTGACATGGCTGCGGCCCTGGAGCAGCGCCCGGGCCTTCGCCCCGAGGATCAAAAACTGCACGGCACGGGGCCCGGCCCCCCAGGAGAGCTGATCTGAGACGAACTCGGGCACGCCCTTCTCGCCGGCCCGCGTCTGCCGCACGAGCGACAGCGCGTATCGCACCAGATGATCGCTCACAGGAACCTCGCGGACACTCTGCTGCAGGGCGATGATGTCGGCGGCCGAGAGCACAGGCTGCGGCTCCTCGATCGGCCTGCCGGTCGTCCTTCGGGCGATCTCAAACTCCTCGTCGAACGAGGGATAGCCGACCCGCACCTTGAACATGAAGCGATCCTGCTGGGCCTCCGGGAGCGGATAGGTGCCCTCCTGCTCGATCGGGTTCTGCGTGGCGAGCACGAAGAACGGATCGGCCAGCCGATGCCGCGTCCGGCCCACGCTCACCTGCCGCTCCTGCATCGCCTCCAGGAGCGCCGCCTGGGTCTTGGGGGGCGTGCGGTTGATCTCGTCGGCCAGCACGACATTGGCGAACAGCGGCCCCTCGAGAAACCGCAACTGGCGGCCGCCGCTGGCCCGATCCTCCTCCAGCACGTCGGTGCCGACGATGTCGGCGGGCATCAGGTCGGGCGTGAATTGGATGCGGCTGAACGACAGATCGAGGCTCCTGGCCAGGGTGCTGATCAGCAGCGTCTTGGCGAGGCCCGGCACGCCTTCGAGCAGGCAGTGGCCCCGGCTGAAGAGGCAGATCAACAGTTCATCGACCACCTGCCGTTGTCCGACGATGACCCTCGAAAGCTGTTCGACGATCCGGTCATGGGCCTCGTGCAGCCGCTCCACGGCGGTGCTGTCTGCGGATTGGGGCTGCGTCATGAATTCTCCATGGGATCGGCGACGAAGAGACGAACCACGAGCACGAACAGGCCGGCGATCGAGTCACCGTTGGTAGATCGGAAGCGATCCCCTGTCCAGCTGAAGGATAGTGAGATTCGTGGCCGTCGTGTACACGGGACCGATGTATCCCTGCGGCCAGAAGCTGGTTTCGCCTTCGGGCTGGGCCTCCGAGACGAGCCTGCGGTCGATCTGCTCGCGGTATGCGGACCACTTCTTGCCGCCCTCGCGGTACATCACCTGGGCGTAGTAGAAGTGGGCATAATGCCAGTGGCCGAAGCCGTTGTTGCCGATGTTGCCCAGATGCTTCTCGGCGTAGTCGAGCATTCTCGGCACGTGGGTGTCGTCATATTCGCCGGCATTGAAGAGGCAGGCGATCGCGGCGGCTGAGATCGCCGGCCGGCCTCCGCCACCCTTGGAACTGTACTGCACGCCGCCATCGGGCATCGTGCATTTGTGGATGTAGGCGATCGCCTTGTCGATGATCTCTCGCGGCACCGGAATCCCGGCATTCCGACAGCCGCGCAGGCCCTGAACCTGGGTGATCGTCGTCGAGCCCTCGTCGAAGTTGTTGCCGTCCTTCGCGCTGACATAGCCCCAGCCGCCGTCCGCCGTCTGGGCCCGCCCTGAAAACTCCACCGCCTTGCCGAGGACGCGGACGAGTTCCTCGCGCCGCCGCTCATCCTCCTCCTCGCCGAGCACCTGGGAGAGAAAGAGCATTGAGAAGCCGTGTCCGTAGGTGTAGCGGTCGTCTCCCTTCGGATCACCGATCAGGCCGTTGGTTCGCGAGCGGCTGACGAGGTAGTCGACCGCCTGTCGGATCGGTTCGGCATACCGCCCCTGCGTGGTCGTCGATCCCTCCATCAGCATCGCCGTGCCGGCGAGCGCCGTCATCGCAGTCGGATACCGGCCTTCGTTGGCCGACCAGCTGCCGCGACGCGACTGCTTGCGAACCAGCCAATCGAGCCCCTTCCCGACCACCCGGTCGACGGCATCCTGATCGGCGGTGGCCGGAGCAGCCAGCGGAACCAGGGCGACGAACATGGCTGCGAGCAGAAGGCCTGAGCAGCTGAAAAAAGACTTCTTCAATGCGGCATCCAGTCGATACGAGCTGTTTGACGAGCTGGTTGAATAGGGGCTGTGATGGAGGGGAATTCTGATCGGACGGAAACCTGGCTCAGGCCTTCGGCTGGGAGTCAAAATGGAAGCGGCAGCAGCAGCGTCCGACGGATCCAGTATTCCAGTTCGGTCATCAGGTCGCCCGTGACCGGGGGATTGCCAACCGCCTGATACGGCGGACGCGGTGCCATCGGCTCGCCGCTGAAGTCGAGCCGCAGTTCGGGAACGTCGGCCCCGGTTCTCGAAAGGGTGATCGTGTGGGCCACAGGATCGCCCTGGACCTCGCAGCCGGTGAGCATGTGGGGCTGGGTCATGATCTTGTCGTCGACGAGCAGGGCATGGCCGGTCCGCTTGTCGAGGCAGAGCAGGCTGAGCCTGGGCCGGTCGGCATCCCGACCCGGAACCAACTGTCGGGCGAAGAGCAGCACCGGCAGGCCGGTCGGCTGCCGCTGATGGATCGCATGCCGCACGACCGTCGCCGGCACCGGCCAGAGTGACTCACCGGAGTTGCGGTCGATCGCCCAGATCGCGCCCGTGAACGGGGCCTGCGGTTCCTCTCCGGCGACCATCTGAGGAAGCGGCTGCACGCCGCCGAGCTTCTGGATGTACTGTTGTTCCGCGTTGGTCTCACGCCTGCCCACGATCACGAGCAGGCGGTCCTGCCAGGGCAAGACCTGCAGCTGCTGGAGGCCGCCTTGCATCTCCGGAAGCCGAACGCGAAACCGGAGCGTCGCATCGGCGATGTCGAGAACCGCGAGATCGCCGGAGGGCTCGACAACGGCCAGCAGACCGGGGCCCGCTGCCGCCGCCCGCGACTCGCCGGAAAACTCGCCGAGCACGGTCCGCAGAGATGTCGCGGGATCAAACCGCACGAGCCTGACCCGGGGCGAAAGATCACCGGAGAAATCCCGACGGGCCCGGCGACGCTGACGGCTTCCCCCCCCGGCCGGGGCCGGGGGCACGCCGCCCGAGTCGCCGGCCGCCTCTTCGTGCGGCTGCCTGCCTGCAATCTGACAGGGCTCGACGGCGACGATCATCCGCCCCGAAACCATGACCCGATTGTGAATGACGGGCGCGTCGCAGCGACCCAGGATTCGTCCGTCAACGAGCGACACCACCTGCGCCTCTCGACCGTCATTCGGACAGACGCATGCCACGGAGCCGTCGCAGATCAGATCACCCGCCACCGGCAGTCTGTGTCGCTGCCAGAGCACGACGCCCGTGAGCGGATCGCGCAGTTCGAGCATTCGGTCGGCGAGGATCAGAACGCCTGCCGAGGAGACCCGCAGGCCGAGGCCATGGGCGAGGCCGTCGTCGGGCTCGGAGATGCGCATTCCCAGCGGAAAGGCGGCCCCACGACGCTGCGGACGAATTCTGCGGCCGATTTCGAAGTTGCCCCCACCGGGATGGTGCGGCAAGCCGTTCTCAGCGTCGCCGACGAGCCAGAGCCGCCGCGGCGTGGCCGAGGCCAGCCGCGGACCATTGGTCTGAGAGGCGGCATCCGATTGGTCCGGGAGGGCGAACGCGGCCACGAACGGCCCCGATCTGACGACAAGCAGCGGCCCAAAAACGATCGCCTCCGCCCCGCCCGGCTGGAAGACCGTACCCATGCCACCCGCCTTGCCGTCCTGATCGAATCGAAACGGCTCGCCAAGCCGGCGGCCGAAGCCATCGCTTGCGACCAAGGCCTGGGTCTGCATCTCGAAGCCGAGTTTCAGGCCCGGAATCGCTGCCGATGGATCCTCCACGACGGGAATCGGAAGCACCCGGGACAGTCGCATCGACTCCTCCGGCCGAACCTGTCTCCCACGGTGGGAATCGACTCGGCCCAGCGGCCAGCCCGGCTCCAGAGACAAGTCCTCCTCCGGCGGAGGATCCGCCGTCCCGGCATCGGCAACGAGCATCTGCAGCCACCGTCGCTGCAGGCCTGGTGCGGAGGCATCGTCCGCGCTTGCGTCTGCATCGCCTGGTGGCAGGGGACCAGGTCGGCCGAGGAGGCCGACGAGCGTGGACCGAACCGACATCGCCCGGGGATGGTCGCCGAAATACTCGAGGAACCGTCGCATCCGCTCCGCGTCGGGGGTCGCCGCCGTCGTCAGACCTGCCGCCTCGTTGTCGACGAAGGCCTCGATCTCTCCGCGCAACGCCGGCGAAGCGTCGCGGAGCAGGGTCCCGAGCCGCCCCTGAAACCAGCGGGGCTCCGTCAGGGAAAGGCTGCCGTCCGAGAGATCGTCGAGCAGTCCAGAGCCACGGCGGTCGAGCATCGGCTCCTCAAAAAGTCTGCGGCAGGACTGCCATGCGGCCGGGAGGTTCCCCGCCCGGAGAAAGCTGTCGGTCGCGAGGCAGAGCATCGGCCGGGCACGCGGCAGCGGTTCGCCGGCGGCGAGCATTTCCTTCCAGACCGCTGCGGCGGCATCAAAGTCGGTCCGCATCCCGTGAAACAGGGCATCGGAGACGATGTCGGCGGGAATCCGACCCGGGTCGGCCAGCCGGGCTTCACGAATCAGCCGAAGCCCATCGGCGACATGGCCACGATCGAGCTCCAACTGTCCGCGCCAGACGGCTGGCCAGGGGTCGGCGGGCCGCTCCCTCGAGGCCGTTTCGATTCTCGCTTCGAGCGGCGCGGCCTGATGGAAGACGTCGAGCGAGTCGACGCCCTGCGAGACGATCTCGTCTCGGCAGGCCATCAGATTGCCAGGCACCGTGCCCCCGCGGGCAGGCGACCGGCCTGCCACGGTGCCCGTCTCGAGGTCAACCTCGATCACCTCGGGCGTGTCGAGCGGAAGAAAAAACCGGTTGTTGGTCAGGATGCCGCGGCCGCTGGGGCTGGCACCATCGAGCGACAACGGCCTGCCCCAGACGCGTTGTCCGTCGGCCAGAGACAGTGCATCGACGGCATGCCGGGCGACGATGATCACCTTCCCGTCAACAACGCCGGCCACGTAGAGGGAGTCGCCGCGGGCCACCTCCCATTTGAGCTCGCCGGTCCGCAGGTTGAGGCAGCGGAGCTGATCGGATTCCGAAGGGGCAAGGATCGCGACGCCGGAATTCATCACCACGGCACCGTCCCGCCAGCCCGTCGAACCGAAGCCGAGGCCGCCCAGTTGACCGTTGAAGATGATCCCGCGAAACATCCCCGGAGCCTGAACCCTGACCCCGCCGCGAATCAGCTGGGCTCCCTGGGACGAGGGCATCGGGTAGTTCGATGCCCAGAGCAGCGCCCGTGTCGCGAGATCGACGGCGACAACGGCGCCGGCGCCGGTCGGGCAGACGAGAACGCCTTCCGCGAACGACGGGGAGAGCCCGGCCATCCTGCGGGACTGCGAAAGCGGGCCATCGGTCGATTGTTCGTCGAGTTCCGCCAGCGGCTGTGACCAGAGCAGGCGACCGTCGGCGGCGGCAAGCACATCGAGCCTGATCTCGCCCCGCTCCTCGACGAGCACGAACAGCTGATCCCCAACCGTCAGCGGTGCTCCCATGTACCATGCCTCGGCCGGCTGCTCCTCCTCAGAAGCGGCCCCTGGCAACCGCCAACGAAGGGTCCCTTTGTCGAGGATGTCGTAGGCCGCCAGCGAATTGCTGCGGAGGCTGCCTCGCCCATTGCCATTGAGGCCAAACTGGGGCTGGCCGACGTTCGGCCCGACTGAGCCGCCGGCATCGGACTCGATCGCGAACACCAATCGGCCATCGCTCGAGAGCTGGCCCCGGGTCGAGTCGGCGAACACCCCCTGCTCCGCTGCGATCCCCTTGGCATCGCCAGGCTCCGCATCGGCATCGACCGCCCCGTCGACACCAAGCTCGTCGGCCCAGGTCGCGGCGGCACCGGCCGTCTGTAGCCAGACCCTCTTGCCAGACTCGAAATCGACTGCCAGCAGCCCGAGCGGAGTTCTGGCGAGAAGCAGGTTGCCGACAGCCAGCGGCGTCCCCGCGGGCAGAAGGGGGGTGTCGCGATCGGCATACATCTTGCGACGCCTCTCCAGCAGCCGGGCCTCCTCCGGATGCCGAGTCAGCGGCACGCGAAACCTCGGCACCAGCAGCGGTCGCGAGGCGACCACGAGGGCGTTGCGGGCGGCATCGCCGCGATGCAGCCACCACTCCGAAGACCGTTGTCGTGCCGCAGCGGGGGACCCGCCGCCGATCGCGGCCAGGAATTCTGCGGCTCTCCCAGGCGGAAACGAGAGCGGGAGATCCCGACCGCCGATCCGCACCGACCGGGCTGCATTCGGCCGCGCCGCCTCCAGAATGGAGATCGCGGTGGTGCGTTCGCCGGTCAGCCAGAAGGCCCGCGCCCGCATCAGCGACAGCGTCGGCTCAAACTCAGCGCCGTCGACGCCAGAGAGCCTGTCGAGCCAGACCGCCGCCGCCAACGGCTGGTCGGCATCCATTGCCTCGAGCGCGGCAAGCAGCGTCGCCCGCCTGCCGGCCGGCGTATGAAACCAGCGTCGGGCCACGGCGACGATGCCGGCAGAGTCGCCGCTCGCAATGGCCGCTTCGAGGAGTTGCTCGGCGCGGGCGCGAAACTGGAGCGAGTAGGCGTCACGGCCTTGGGGCGGAAGGCCTCCCACCATCCCTGCAGCCTCTGCCTTGATGCTCCGCGAGGTCGTTCCGCGCGGATCGGGTTTGAAGAAGAAGTCGCGGTCGTTCGCCAGGATCTCGTCGAGCAGCGTGGCCGCATCACTCCAACGACCGTCGTCGAGCAGTCGACGGCAGCGGTCGAGTTGCCGCTCCTTGAGTCTGTCTGTCGGCAACGAGATGCCGGCGACGGGCTCATCGCCATCCGGTTCCGCGGGCGTTTCGGCATCGGCTGCAGCGGTCGCGTCCTCGGCTGCGAGGGCCGCGGGCGGGAACCACGAAACCAGCGCCAGGGTGCCGGCGACGGCCAGGACCGTTAGGGGGTGGAGGCGGCGGGCCATCACATTCCTCAGGGGCGTTGTCCCCGAGGCCTCGACCGAATGGGCGGACGGACCGGAAAAGGCCCAAAGGCCGCCCGGCCCCGGACACAACACCGACCGTATCACGATCTGCCGCCATATCTTACGGCCGGTCGGGGCTGGCCAGCAAGGAACGGCTGGAACCCTGACCGGCGCCGGTCGAACCGCCCCAAACCGGGGCCCAGTCCGGTCGGTCGGCGGTCTGAGGAGGCCATTTTTTCGATGATTTCGCGGGATTTCGGGTTGCAATTTCAATTCCAGACCCTCTAATCAGCGACGCTTTCGGCAGTGCATGCCGGGCTCCACGAAGCGGTGGGGGTACTGCCGCACAACATTTTTTCTCTTTTCGGAGGAATTGGCGATGGCAAAGAAGTCGGGAAGCAAGCCCATGACGAAGACGGAGATCATGCGAAGCATCTCCGAGACGACTGGTCTGCAGAAGAAGGACGTGGTTGCGGTGATGGAGGCCCTCACCGACGAGATCCAAAAGGCACTGAAGAACTCCGGCATCGGCGTCTTCTCGATCCCCGGCCTGGTGAAGGTCGAGCGTCGCAAGGTTCCGGCCCGTCCGGCCCAGAAGGGCGTCAAGAATCCCTTCACCGGCGAACTGCAGGATCGTCCGGCCAAGCCGGCGAGCGTCAAGGTTCGCGTTCGTGCCCTGAAGAACCTCAAGGCAATGGTTCAGGGCTGAGCCCACGGAACGGCTGATAACGAAGCCGTTCCTAAAGAACTCAATACTAGGGAACTCAACTCTAGCGAACTCAATCGGAGACGGGCGGTGTCCTCAAGGACATCGCCCGTCTTCTTTTCTCAGGGCAATTCTCCCGGCGATGGTTTGCCGGTGTCCGCAAACAGGCGGACAAAAAAGTGGACAGGGCCGGAATCGAACCGGCGACACACGGATTTTCAGTCCGTTGCTCTACCAACTGAGCTACCTGTCCAACTGAACGACCGGTTCAACGGGTCAAGAGCGGTCCAAAACCGGGCGAATGGACCGCGAACGACGCTCTTTTCCTAGGCGTCAGAGGTGCTCGTGTCAACGCTCGCCCGTGGCGGACGGGTGCGGCATCGATCCTGCCCGACCGCGGCTGGCCGAAAGGAGCGACAACGCCTGGACCACAAGCAGGACCCCGAACGAGCCGCAGCCGATCAGGGCCGGAGAACCCGAGAAAAACGGCCGATTCGACCAACCAGCCGCCTGCTGCAGGGCCGCCGCTACGGCCGCAAACAGCAGGCCAAACGCCAGGGCCACCGCCGCTGACCGCCCCAGAGCCAGACCAAGATCTCGGAGCGATACATTCTGAAACAGATCTCTGACGAACCTGCCTGGTGCCTGGAGCGCGTCCTCGATCGCGGCGAGCGGCCCCCTCTCGACGGCCTGGGCTCCTGGCCAGTCGAAAGCATCGGCCGTTCCTTCCAACGCAATCCCAGGCACGACTGCCACCTCGTCGGCCACTGATAGTCCGCCCCGGAGCGAATCCCTGCTGCTGGAAGGCTGCCCGGAGCCTGACGACCCCTGCATGGCGAGCGGTTTCCGCGGCATCGGCACCGGTGCGGGAGGCGTCCATTTCTTGAGCCGCTGGATCACCTCTTCGGCCGAAGCTGGACGATCCTCCGGATCTTTGCGCATCATCGCCTCGATCACGGCCGCGAATGCGGCGCTGATCTTTGGCGCGCGGCTGCGAACCGGCACGGGCTCCTCCGAAAGCTGCCGACGCGCCTTCTCCTCGCGGGTGCCGTCGGGAAAGGGCACGCTGCCGGTCACGGCGAAGTAGAGCGTGCAGCCGAGGCTGTAGATGTCGGCTGGGGCGCGGGCGTCGTCCGGGAGGCGAATCTGCTCGGGAGCCATGTAGTCCATCGTGCCGATGATCCGACCGGCGACGATCGATTCGGTGTCGAAGGTCGACCCAGCAAGCCCAAGGTCGAGCACCTTGACCCGGCCGTCCGCGGTCACCAGCAGGTTTCCGGGCTTCACGTCGCGATGGGTCACACCGCACTCGTGGGCGTAGCCCAGTCCCCGGGCTGCCTGCGTGATCACAGAAGCGGCCGCAACCTCGTCGAGCGGGCCGTAGCGTTGCACCTGGCGGCGGAGATCGAGCCCCTCGATGTATTCGGTGACGAGGTAATAGACCTTGCCGTCGTGACCTGCATCGAGCGCTCGCAGGAGATTCTCATGGTCGAGTTCGCCAAGCCGCTCGATCTCGCGAAGAAACGCCTTCTCGGAGGCCGGGGTTGCCTTGTCCTTCGTCAGCACCTTGACCGCCACGATCCGCCGCATCATGCCGTGCTGTGCCTTGAACACCCGGCCCATCCCCCCCTGCCCGATCTGGTCGAGGATCCGGTACTGGCCGAGGGAGAGCTTGCTCCGCCCCTCGAGCAGCTGCGACGCCTGGAATCGGGTCAGAAGGCCGCGCTCGATCAGAGCACCGGCCAGCGCCTTGTCCCAGGCCACTGCATCGGCGGCCGCCACGCTGCCGGCAGCGGTGAGCGTTGATTCGGCTGCGGTGATCGCAGTCTCGTCGATGATGCCGCTCAGGAGCGCCGAGTCGCGAAAGCGGCGTTTGGGCCGCTGCTGGACCGGACCCGAGGCCGGCGTTTCCGATGGCGGGATGGAACTCATGTCGGCAGAAATACGGATCGCTGAAGGGGCCTGCCCGAGAGGCTGGGGACGGCACAAGTCTACCCCCTGAAAAACCGGCCTGCGCCTCGGGCCGGCCTGGGGCGACTTTGGGGCAAATTGGGCCGACGGCTGGGCAGGATCACGGGAGGCCGGCCCGGCCTTGCCCCTCAGGCCGTTCGGTGGTTACCGGCCCGGAACAGGCGGTCTCAGGAGCGAGGGAAACCGCTCAGCCCAGCCTGCGGGCAGCGGTGCCTCCAGAATCAGTCTCGCGGCCGTGGCCGGATGATCGAGGGCGAGGCGGCTGGAGTGGAGGGCGATGCCATCTTCGAATGGCAGTCTGGCACCGTAGCGGCGATCGCCCACGATCGGGCAACGGCGGCTGGAAAGCTGCAGCCGGAGCTGATGCCTTCGTCCGGTGGACGGCTGCAGTTCGACGAGCGACGCCTCCCCCGCGCGGCGAACGACCCTGGCCCGCACGTGGGCCGCCCGCCTGGTCCCGGGAGAATCGTGGTCCTCGAGCATGTCGTTCCAGTCGAGCCAGGTGCCGAGCGGCCCGGGAAACCGCCCTTCGACCACGGCGACATACTCCTTGTCCACGGTCCGATCGCGAAACTGGCGGGCGAGGTCGGCCGCCGCAGCCCGGGTTCGGGCCACCACGACCGCACCCGAAACAGGGGCATCGAGCCGGCTGACCACGCCAAGGAAGCCCTCCTCGTCGGCTTCGGCCCCGAAAGACGCCCGAGGCCCCAGATCCCGCTGCAGGATCGAGAAGACGCTTTCGACTCCCTGCGGGGCATTGGCCGTTGCCAGACCCGCAGGCTTGAGCAGTACGATGAGATGCCTGTCTTCGAAGAGCACCGGCAGGCGTGGAGACATAGGTCGCATGGAAACAGCGTCGCGTCGATCGATCGTGCTTGCAAGCCGATCCCCCCGCCGGCTCGAACTCGCCCTCGGAGAGGGCTGGGATGTGACCGTGATCGCCCCGGACGAATCGGTCGAAAGTTCGCAGCCTCCGCGAGGGGCCGCTGAAGCGATTGAGAGCTACGTGATTCGATTGGCGGCGGCAAAGGCCAGGGCCGTGGCGGAGTCCGGGGCCGATGGTGTGATCGTCGCCTGCGACACACTCAGCGAGGTGGACGGGAAAGCCCTCGGAAAGCCGGCCGACCGAGAAGAGGCCCGCCAGATGCTCGAACAGCTCTCTGGAAGGCGGCACCGCGTGCTGACGGGAACCTGCGTGCTGCGGGCGCCGGACGGCATGCCAGCTTTCGCCGTCACTGAAAGCCTGCTGGAAATGGGAACGTTGAGCGAGGAATTCCTGGGCTGGTATCTCGACAGCGGCCTCTGGCAGGGCAAGGCCGGGGCCTGCGGCTATCAGGATGAACGGCTGCCCTTGTCGGTGGTCT
>CAMDFJ010000011.1 GCA_945897435.1 Candidatus Kuenenia stuttgartensis
CAGCGGCCGCTGGGAAGGCAACGCGGCTTGAACGGAGCAGGCGGCTGGGGAACGCCGCCGATGAGTCGGTGCTCTTCCGGGCCCGCGACTGGGCGGAGCTTCGGCCCGAATGGGGGCTGGCGGGCAATGCCGCCTTCGTCATTGCCGACCGCAGCCGAACGATAGGGCTCAACCTCGGTGGCCGCTGTTTCCTCCACGAGTACTGCTCGGCGAAAGACCCCGAGGGAAAGGTGCTCGAGCTGATCATGACCGCCCCGCTGGTCGTGACCAGCTGGATCGGCCTGCAGTATTTTGCCTCCGCCGTCGACAACAAGGCCTTCGGCAGCGGAAGCAAGGTCATCCACGACGTGGTGGGTCAGTTTGGCATCCTTGAGGGGAACGGCGGCGACCTGCGGGTTGGCCTCCCCTGGCAGGCGGTTCACGATGGCACCAAACTGCAGCATGAGCCGCTACGGCTCACGGTTATCATCGAGGCCAGCCGGGAACGCGTTGCCGACATTCTCAATCGGCACTCAGGCGTGCGGGATCTCGTCACCAACAATTGGCTTCGGCTCGTGGTCGAGGATGCGGGAGCCCGCTACCGCTGGACGCCCAAGGCCGACTGGCAGCTGCTCTGACTCGAGCGATTGACGAATCTTGCGGGACCTGCCGTAGGGACCGGTCCGAGGCCGTATCTTCCAGCCCGGCGACGAAGGCCGCCGGGGTCAGCCACTTCAGGCCGCCATGCGGCCTGCTCTGTCACCAGATTCTTGAGCCTCGAGTTCTCCTTCTGGAGAGATGCTCAGTACCCTCGACAGGGATCGAACCTGTAACCTTCAGCTCCGGAGGCTGACGCTCTATCCAATTGAGCTACGAGGGCGCGGTTACCAAGTCTATCAGTGGACGGCAGCCTGAAAAAGGATGCGGCCTGGAATAAGAAATGCCAGCCGTTGCCGATCGTTGCAGGACAACTGGCAGGCAGTCCGGTTTTAAGCCGACTTCCGCAGCGGCTGGTCGACGGCGGCCCGCCTGGGTCGGCCGAAGCCGGTGTGTGGCCCGTCGATTCGGATCGTCCGGGGCTCTGCGGCGTCGTCCCGCTGCGTCGCCGCCTGCATCAGCGACCGAAGCTGACGATAGCGTTGACCGTAGCTACCGAACTGGATCAGGGCCACGAACCTTCCGGCCAGCATCGGCAGCGTGCCGAACGGGCCGCGGGCGACCGAATGCCGCACGATCTCGATCAGATGCCGCAGGACTGCAAGCAGGACCGGCTGGCCCGCGATCGACCGCCAGAAGAGCCGCTCCGCATGCAGGCCTGCCAGAAACGGCCGCTTGCGGCGGCGCTCGGCAGGATGGCCGACGACCAGCGATCCGGATTCGACCACGGCCTTCGTGCGGCTGCGGACGACCGCCACCGCCATGTCGGCATCGGCGCAGCTGTCGCCGCAGGCGGTTGCGAAGCCGGGGCCAGCCTCGGTGAGAAACGTCGCCCGCCAGAAGCCGGCTTCCAGGGCAGGGCCGTGGGCTGCCAGGTCTCCGGTTGCCACGGTGTCGATCGTCGACCTTGAGCGTCGGGGGGCGACCGCGAGCCGCCGGCCACCCGGAGTGCAGCGGATCCCTGCGGCCACGACCGTCCTGCGGTCGGCGGCCACGGTCAGCGGCACGACAGCCGAGGTCTCACGATCGTCGAAGTGCACGAGCGCGGCGTCGGCCCAGCCCTCGGTGGCCTGCCATCCCGCGGCGAGAATGTGGATCACCTCTCCACGGCTGGAGGCGACGCCGAGGTTCGCGCAGGCCACCATGCTCGATCCCTTCGGCGCCTGGACGAACCGCACCTCCTCGCGGATGTTCCACGGATCGCCATAGTCGCAGCCGAGGGCGACGACGATCTCGCAGTCGTGCGGGCGGTTTTCAAGAATGCTGACGAGCGTCTCTTCGAGCGCTGCCGTGTCGGACGGCGTCGGCACGACGATAGACAGGATCGGCCGCTGCTGCAGCTCTGAAGACATGATCATCCCCCCAAACGTTGCCCCGCCGTAGACGGACACGGCGCAGACTGTCCCCGCCATCGCTCTTCGGATCGGCCTCAGCCCGGCCGGATCGGGGCCGGGGCGAACGCCTCGTGTCAGGCCGCAGCCCGCATCGGCTGCAGTTCTGTGAACAGGTTCACGGTCTGCAGCATCTCGCCTTCCGCGTCGTAGAACTGCAGCACGCCCACGTCGATCAGCCACATCGCGAACATGTCGGCCACGCGGTAGCAGCGGGCCACACACCTGCCCCGATCGATGCGGATGTTCTCCTGAACGTCGGCGACGTCGATCGCCTCCGCGCCCAGATCGAGAAAATACCGCGTGACGAGATGCCGAACGTCGGCGGCGTGCATCTGCAAACGCATTTGGGCAACCTCCTGTTGCGAACTTGGCGAGCGACTTCCTGTCGATCGGGCGGAAACCTTACCGAGGACCATCCAGCGACGGTAGGCGACTTTCCGCACCCGACCTTCACCTGATCTTTCAACCACCTAGGAATGGAATCGGCCGGAATCGTCTGCCGGGTGAGCGTCGCTTCGGGAGTCTTTCCAACCCTCAAGCCCCGACGCCCTTCCCCACGTTGCCCGGTCGGGCCAATCGGCACACGTTCACAAACGCCTGGTCCAGTCGGCGTCGGCATAGCGGTCGCGGACTAGGCGGGCGACGCGGTCTCTGGGCCAGACGCTGCGGGTCGGGGCCGCGGCGAAAGACTCGCGGACGAGCGTTTCCAGCCTCGACCGCCCGAGGCCAAGGTTGGCGAGAAACTCGCCATGTGGCCTTCGGGCCCGATAGCCGGGCTCGCGAGGCGGATGGCGGAGGACACGGGAGATGAGGGGAATGTCGAAGGCGTCGAGAAGCGTGCCGTGGTAGAGCGCCGCGTGTCGTCGAACCCGGAGGGCGTTGCCGGAGCACTTCCTCTGGGCCGAGCCGTCTACGAGCACGAGATCGCTCGAGCCGAGGCGTTCGACGGTTCGGCCGCCGTCGGCGACCGCCTGATTGAGCTGCCAGCGGAGCGGTTCCAGCATGCCGGCATGGATCTGATCGATCGGCGGCGAGCCCGAGGGGTGGGGCACGACCACCGACCACATCAGGCAGCCGGGCCCGAGCAGGACGGTCAGGCCGCCGCTCGGCCTGCGCACGATCCGAACGCCGAGTTCGCCGCAGGCCGCCTCATCGACCTCGTCGGCGATCCGACTCGACGACCCGACCACAACGACAGGGGCCTCCGCCATCCAGGTGCGAACCACGGGCCTGACCGTCAGGCCCTCGTGGGCCTCCTCGAGCAACGCCTCATCGAGGGCCAGGTTCTCCTCGACGGTCGGTAATTCGATGGCCATCCACTCGGCCGCAGGCGGCGTTTGGGAGATCGGCCCCGAAAATGTTCCTGCGCTCTCCATTCCCGGACATCAGCCGGCTTCATGCCGGTGCCTTTGCCATCGCGTGCCGACCCGCAGGGGCCGGGACTTGCCAATCTATCCTCCGCCCAGACCCTTCCGCCGACAACTCCCGGCCAGCCGCCGAGAGGTTGCTACACTTCACCCAGCCTGCGGCCGCTGGCCTGTCGACCCCCGACCACCCTTCAACCACCGAACACCCACTCCCGAAAATGGCAGATACTCCCCGGCGTTCGCTCTCGCCGAACGACTCGCTTCCGCCGGTCGAACCGCCGAGCGCCGCATTCCTGGTGCAACTGTTTCTCGTTCCGGGTTTGATCGTCGCGATCATCGTCTGCGTCTGGCTGGCGTTCCACTGGCTGGCCCATCTGGGCAACGACCCGCAGGCCTACGTCCGCACCCTGCGTCGCGACAACGAGGGCCGCTGGCAGGCCGCCCTGAACCTGGCCAACGATCTGCGAGGCCCTGCCGGAGGACCGCTGAAGTCGGATGCACCATTGGCGGTGGAACTAGGCCGGATCCTCTCCGACGAGGCAAAGAGCGGGCGCACCGGCGAACAGTCGCAGACGCTGAGGGTCTATCTCTGCAGGGCGTTGGGCGAGTTTTCGATTCCAGACGCTGCCGGGCCGCTCGTCGAACAGGCCGGCAACCTGAACGATCCGCAGACGGCCCGGGCCGCCGTCGAAGCCCTCTCCGTGCTGCAGGCCAATCTTGCAGCCGCAGGCCGGTCGGCCGGCGATCCGGCTGGCATCACGGCCGCGGTGATCGGGGCTTCGAAGAGCGACGACCTGCAGCTGCGGTCGGCCGCGGCCTTCACGCTGGGAGTCGTCGGCGGCGCTGGCGCAGTCGAAAGGCTCACCGAACTGGCTGCCGACCCGGCCGACGATGTCCGCTACAACGCCGCGCTCGGCCTCGCCCGACAGGGACGCGCCGAGGCGGTCGACGGGCTCTGCGAGATGCTTGCGCTCGAGGATCTGCCTCCGGCCGCGGCGGCCGATGTTGCCGCCCAGTCGCAGCGGTACAAGCGGGCGCTGGTCGTGGTCAACGCGTTGAGGGGCGTCGCCCTGCTCGTCGATGCAACCCACGAACCGCCCCCGAAGTCCCTGCTCGAAAGGGTGCAGGCCACTGCCGATGACCCCGTCACCGACGTCCGGTCGAGCGCCGCTGCACTGCTCAAGAAGATCGAGCGACTCTCGGCCCCCTGACTCCCTCTCCGGAATCGGTCCGCTCACGACAGGTATTCGTCGAGCGCCTCGCGGAGCATGTCGGTGTCGACCTCCACGCCCGTGAGGGTCTGAAAGTCGATCGCTGTCTTGGCGGAGTGGATGTCGAGCCCGTCGATCGTGCAGGCACCTTGTCGGACCGCTGCCGCGATCATCGGCGAGGGCTGAGGCACGAGGGCGAAGTCGGCCACGACGAGATCGTTGCGGATCCCCAGGCACTCGACGGCCGGCTTCGGGCCTTCGGTGGGAATTGCCGAGACGACGATGCCAACCCGTTCGGGGATTTCGATTGCCGACTGCCAGGGGATCGCAACGGCCTCGCTGGTATCGAGTCTGGCGATCGCTTCGACGAGAGCCGCGGCCCGATCGACATCCCTGTCGCAGACGACGATCTCGGTGACGCCGGCGAGGGCAAATTCGAGTGCCGTGGCCCGGCCGGCCGCGCCGGCGCCGAGGATCAGCACCCGCGCTCCGGCGGGATCGACGTGCGATCGCACGGCCTCCAGAGCCCCGCGGCCGTCTGTCATGTGGGCGAAGAGCCCTGAAGGCTGGCGTTCGATCAGGCTGGCAGCCAGGGAAAACGAGGCCGCAGGTGAGGCTGCATCGACGAGCGGCAGGGCCGCCGCCCGTAGCGGTCCCCAGAGCACGCAGCCCCGAAAGCCCATCGCCCGCACTCCCGCGATGGCATCGGCCAGTCGGACAGGCTCGACCTCAAGCGTCAGAAAACGCCAGTCGAGCCCCGCTGCCTCGAGCCCGCGCTCATGCAGATACTGGGCCGGATTGCCGGCCGCCGGAGCCCCCAGAAGGGCGATGATCTCCTGCAGGGCAGGGCTCGTCATGGGAAGGGATCCGGACGGTCGGTGCGGCTCAGACCGTCACGGTCGTCACGGCGACGAACCGCGGATCGGCGCGGATCGGGTCGAAGTCGGGTTCGACCTCGGTCAGATCGCGGAACCGGCCATCCATCGAGATCGCGCGGGTGAGGTGCTCGACGGCAGCCTGCACGTCGCCATCGAGTGACAGATAGCAGGCCAGATTGTAGTGGAAGATCGGCTGCTCAGGTGCGGCGGCCAGCCCCTTGCGGAGAATCTCGATCGCCTCGTCGAGCCGGTCGAGCCGCTTGAGGCACCATCCAAGACCGAGCCAGGCCTCCAGTCGCTCTGGCTCCATTTCGGTCACGGCCGAGAGCGGAACCGTCGCCTCCTGCCAGCGGCCGAGGGCCCGCAGGGCTTCGCCTTCAAGCACCCTGGCATCAGCCTGAGACCGAGTCGGCTCGGGGAGTTCGTCGAGGGTTCGAAGAACCCGTTCGAGAAGCCGCACGGCCGAATCGGGCAGGGGTCGCCCTGCTTCGACGAGGAGTTCGGCAAGTTCGATCGAACCAGCGGCCTGCCGCAGGATGGCCTGACGGCGAACCCTCGACATGGCGGTCATCGCGAACCTCCGCGGTGCAAGCCCCCGAAACGACAGCCGCGGATCCCCGCCGCGGTCCGCTGCCGAATGGGTACCAATGTTTTATACGCAGCAGCCCGTGACTTGGTTCCGGATGCCGAAAAAATCGGATTTCCCAGGGTTTTGGAGGTTTTTAGCATTTCCGCCACGAATTTCCGGACAAACCGCCACTCCTTTCATTGGAGCCGTCGAAGACCTCTTCCACCCCAACCATGTCCCCCCCGGGAGACTTCCCGATGCGTCTGACCGTCCGAACCCTGCTCGCCTGGCTCGACAACGTCCTGCCGGCCGACGAACAGCACGAACTCGGCGACAAGGTGGCCGCCAGCGCCGCAGCCCAGCAGCTCGTAGAACGAATTCGGAGGGTGGTCGAGAGGCCGACCGTGCCGGCGCCACGGGTTGATGGAAAGGGACTGGCCAGGGACGCAAACTCGGTCGCCTGCTTTCTCGACAACACGCTCGAGCACGACCGGCTCGAGGAATTCGAGCGGGTGCTGATCGAGTCGGACATGCACCTGGCAGAAGTGGCCGCCTGCCACCAGCTGATCGCGACGTTTGCCGAGGATCCGCTCTCCACCATGCCGCTCGACGAAGAACGTCGTGCCCGGCTGCTGGCAGCGATGCAGCATCGCCTGGCAGTCCGGTTTGCGGCCGTTGAACGCGAGGAGCAGGTTGCCAATGCCCAGGCGGTCGGTGCCGCGCTGCAGTCGACCGCCGCTGCCGGCGGGAACGACGCCAGAGGGTTTGGGGATCAGATCGACACGGTGCTCATCGATCGCCGGGTTCCAGGTGCGGCCTCCGCAGGCAGCCAACGGCGATCCTCGATGGCGTCCTGGGCCTCGGCGTTGGCGGCGCTCATGCTGCTCCTGCTGCTCGGGGGATTGCTCTACCGTTCGCTCGCCGGTCGGCGGGATGCGACCGCGGCAGCAAAGGCCGCTGTGGCGAATCCTGCCGAGGTGGCGGCTGCCGCCGCGACTGTGCCGCCCGAGGTGGTCAGTGAGCCGCCGACCGAGCCGCCGACCGAACAGCCTGCGGCAGCGGTATCACCAGAGCCGGCGACAGCGGCGACTCCGGAGCCGACTCCAGAGCCAGTGGAAATTGCGGTCGACGAAGGCATGGTCGCCGAGTCCCCGCCGACCGCTGCTCCTGCTCCTGCTCCTGCTCCTTCGACCGACATGCCGCGGGTGCCGCAGGGCGATGCCCTGGCGATCGCGGCCCCTCTTCTGCCCGCTCCGCCATCACCACCGGCCGCGGGAGTTCCGAGTGGTCAAACGCCGCAGCCCACAACGCCATTCGATCCGCCGTCGTCACCGGAACCAACTCCCGCCCCAGCCATTGGATTCGTGGCCAACGGCGGCATGCTGCTGCACAGGGTCGTGCTGCCGGCCGTCGCCGGAGCGGCAGCGCGAGCGGTCTGGGTGCCATTCGCCCCTGAGGCGGCCCTGGAACCGCGGGAGGAGGTACTCGTTCCGGCGGGTGCCTATCCAGAGGTCAGCCTGGGGGGCGTGACGATCCGTCCGCTTCCGGCGACCCGGGCGACGTTGACCGTCGATCCGGATGGCACGCCGCGGATTGAGATCGCCTTCGGCCGGGTCGTTGCCCGTGCGAGTCGGGGCGATGCCCGTCTGGGCGTGATCGCCGGCGGGCTGTCAGGCACGATCATGGCGGGGCTGCTCGCGCCGGTCGCGATCGGGGTCGAACTCGATCGACCGCCAGGCAGCGACCCGACGCTCGATCCGGCACGGGTTCGGGCGGGGATCACGACCGCCGCCGGTGGCATCGTCTGGAAGCAATCGGCTGTCGACGGGGAGATGCTCGCGGGGATCGGTCCCGAGGGCATGCTCGATGCCCGACAGTCGATCCTCTGGGACGGGGCGAAGCCGCGGGTTGCCGCTGTCGTTCGCCTGCCGGCGCCACCGAGTTGGCTCGAGTCGTTCCCCCAGAGTGATCGCGTCGAGCGCGGGGCCGGCGAGGCGCTCGCGGCACGGATCGCCTCCGGCACGCCCTTCGATCGGGCACTTCGCGAGATGTCGTCTGACCGCCGTGCCGAGAACCGGATGCTCGCCGCCAGCACGCTGGGGATGCTCGGAGAATACGACGAGCTCGTGGAACTGCTGGGGAGCGAGGGGGCGGGGCGGAAGCTCGAAAATCGCCAGTGGCTCTCGCTCGAGGGGGCGACCGTGCCGCTGGCCCTGGCACGGGGGGAGATGTCGGCCGGCCGGCTCCACGAGACCTTCGATCGCATCGGCCCTCCAGGCCGAGGAGAGCTCCTGTTCCGGATGGCCTGCGGCTTCAGCGACGAACAGCTCGCCGCCGGTGCCGATGCCGAGCTCGTCGCGGCGCTCGAGGACAGCTCGCTTGTCGTGCGGCGGTATGCCTTCAAGTGCCTCTGCGAGATCGTCGGGCCCTCGGCGGCCGACAAGGCGAAATACCGTCCGGACGGTCTGCCGGAACTCCGTCAGGAGGGGGTCAGCTGGTGGCGCAGCCAGCAGGAAAAAGCCGCCATCCGCTGGCTGGAACGGCGATGAGAACCCCGTTTTTCGCTCCCGCGGGCCGCGGCATGCAGGTGGTTTGTCGAAGCTCTGGAGTGGGTGATATGCTCCAGGGAAGTCGCTCATCGATCACTCATGGGCTCGGGCGGATCGGCCAACGCCGGGTCTGTTCCCCGTGCCGATCGAACCCTGTTTCGCCCTCGTGAAAGGATTGGGTCTACGGTGCAAATCAAGGTTTCCGCCCGGCACGGCCACCTCAGCCCTGCCTCACAGTCCAAGATCAGTCAGAAGGTTTCCCGGCTGAAGCGATACTTCGACCGTCTGACCGCCCTGAATGTGACGGTCAACCTCGAAAATGCGGCCCTGCCCGGCGTCGAAATCGTCGCCTCGGCCGAGCATTTTCACGATATGGTGAGTCATGAGAGTTCGGCCCACCTCTGGCGGAGCGTGGATGGCGCCGTGCAAAAACTCGAGCAGCAACTCCGCAAGCACAAGGAGAAGGTCCGGGACCACAAGCACGTTGAAACCGCCCGCCGCGGCTGATTCCCGAACCGGTGACGTCCTTCGGCCGCCGGCCATCCCCTCCAGAGCCCGCATCAGAGCGGCAGAGCCAGCATGAAATTCTCCGATTTTGTCGCCGTGGACGCGATCAGGTCTGACGTCGACGCCGATACGAAGCAGGGCGTGATTCGCGAGATGGCGGAGTCTCTCGTCGAGGCGGGGAAGATCGCCCCCGCCGAACTGGAGAGCATCGTCAAGGCGATCATGAAGCGGGAGGATCTTGGCAGCACTGGAATTGGCCGCGGGGTCGCGGTTCCGCACACCAAGCATCCGAGCGTCGATCGACTGGTCGGGACCGTGGCCGTGAGCCGCAAGGGGATCGACTTCGAGAGCCTCGACGGCGAACCGGTCCAACTGTTCTTCCTGCTGGTGTCGCCTCCCGACCGTCCGGGCGACCACCTCCGGGCCCTGGAAAACATCTCCCGGCAACTACGGGACGACGGTTTTTGCCGGCGGCTCAAGGCGGCCCAGACCCCGACCGAGATCGGCGATCTGCTCGAAGAGGCCGACAGCCACGGTTTCGTCTCCTGAAATCTCCTCGTGTGGAACAACATCTCGGCGGCCAGATGACTGACATGATCCAGGAAACCGTTTCCCGAGAGGTTGTCGTGGGCATCCGCGAGGGGCTCCACGCGCGGCCTGCCGACCAGCTTGCCCGGGAGGCCCGCAAGTGGCAGTCGAGGATCGAGTTCGTCGGCAGCGGCCAGCGGGCCGATGGCAAGAGCATCCTCGAACTCCTGACCCTGGCAGCCGAGGCCGGCACCCGACTGGTTGTCGAGGCCACAGGTCCCGACGCCCGTGAGGCCGTCGAGGCGATCGGCGGACTTTTTGCGAGAAATTTCGCCGATCCCGCCGGCAGTACCGAACACACCTAGGCACCGATCAAGCTTCCGTCACCGAACACCCGTCAGATACCCGTCAGACAGCGACCGATTTTTCGGATTCGCCCGACCAACCCAACAACGCACAACCATACAGGAGCCGCACCAGCCGCCAGGCGCCAGTCCAGCAGGTGTTGATCGCAGTCCAGGAAGAACAGGACGTTGCGATCCACCGCGCGGATGCGTGGAGCCGGCGGGCGAAGTGCGCCCCATGCTGAAACTCCAGGGCATCGCCGTCTCCCCCGGCGTCACGATCGGTGAAGCGCTCGTCCTCGACAGCGAGGGCTTCCGCATTCCGAGGCGGTTCGTCGAGCGGAGTGCCGTCGATACCGAGCTCGAGCGGCTGGCCCAGGCCGTCGCCGCGACCTCCCTCGAGATCGAGCGGAACCGGGATGCGATCCGGGCCGAACTGGGCGAGCAGTACGCCGCCATCTTCGACGCCCATCTGGCGATGCTCCACGACGAGCGGCTGCAGGCGGAACTCACAAGCGCCGTTCGCGACAAGAACTGGTGGCCGGAATACGCCGTCAGCCGCACGCTGCGTCGCTACGCCAAGGTCTTCCAGAGCCTCGACAACCACATCTCGCAGCGTGCCCACGACATCTACGACATCGAGAAGGGGTTGCTGCGGAATCTGCTCGGCCAGCGACGGGAAACGCTGGCGGCCATCTCCCAGCCCGTCGTCGTGCTGGCCCACAACCTGACGCCGAGCGAGACCGCCACCCTCGACCGGCGTTTCGTCAAGGGATTCGCCACCGAACTCGGCGGGCCGGGCAGCCACACCGCGATCGTGGCGGAGGGGCTCGAGATCCCGGCTGTCGTGGGCGTGGGGCCCTTCCTCGCCGACGTCTCGGGCGGAGAGCCGGTGATCCTCGACGGCAATCAGGGGGTGATCATCCTCCAGCCCGACGAGGAGACGATCGCCCGCTACCGAACCGAGGTCGAGGCCGCCCGCAACGTCGCGGCCAGACTCGACCAGCTCCGCGATCTTCCGGCCGAAACGACCGACGGCGTTCGCATCCAGCTCACCGGCAACATCGAATTTCCCAGCGAGGCGGAGCAGTGTCTCTCCCGAGGCTGCGACGGGATCGGCCTCTACAGGACGGAATTCCTCTATCTCACCAGCCGGCGGGAGCCGACCGAAGAGGATCATTTCACGGCCTACCGCGAAGTGGTCGAGGCGATGCGGGGCAAGCCGGTCGTGATCCGGACGCTCGATCTTGGCGCCGACAAGATGCGGACCGAGACCACGCCCGAGGAGGAACGCAATCCCTGCCTCGGCCTGAGGAGCATCCGGCTCTCGCTGCGGCAACTGCCGATGTTCCGCACCCAGCTCCGCGCGATCCTCAGGGCCAGCGCCCTCGGCGACGTGCGGGTGCTGTTTCCCCTCGTCTCGACGCTGGTTGAACTGCGGCAGGCACGGCTCGTGCTCGCCGACGTGATGGAGGATCTCGCCGAGCACGGCATTGCCTTCAATGCGAAGATGCCGGTCGGAATGATGGTCGAGACACCGGCCGCCGTGATCATGCTCGACGCATTCATCAAGGAGGTCGATTTCATCTCGATCGGCACCAACGACATGATCCAGTACACGCTGGCGGTCGATCGGGGCAACAAGGAGGTCGCCGATCTCTACAACGCCTGTGATCCGGCGGTGCTGCGGCTTCTGCGCCGCACGCTGGACGTGGCGAACGAGGCCGGCGTGCCGGCCAATCTCTGCGGTCAAATGAGCGGCAGCGTGACGTACACGCAGCTGCTTCTGGGGCTCGGACTGCGGCAGCTCAGCGTGCCGCCGAGTGCCATCCCGGAAGTCAAGCAGGTGTGCCGAAGTGTTTCGGTCGCCGAATGCCGCGGTATCGCCGAACGGGCGCTGTCGATGCACACCGCCCGCGAGGTGAAGTCTTTTTTGCGCGACCAGATGCGTCGCCTGCTCTCCCAGACCCTCGCCTAGCGACGGACTCCCGCAGGGCGGGGGGCAATGAAAGGAAATGTCGGAACATGAAACAGGAAATGCTGATCAATGTCTCGCAGCCGGAAGAATGCCGGATTGCGATCATGGAGGACGGGGTTCTGGAGGAGCTCTACGTCGAGCGGACCAGCCAGGACAATCTCGTCGGCAACATCTACAAGGGTCGGATCGTCAATATCGAGCCCTCGATCCAGGCGGCATTCGTCGATTTCGGCGTCGGCCGCAACGGCTTTCTTCACATCAGCGACGTGGAGCCGCAGTACTACCGGCAGGGTGGGCTCGATCCCGACAAGGCGTTCGATGTCGAGCCTCCAGCACGGGGAGCGGAGCCTGCCCGCGCCGCCGAGGCCGAGGATGCCCAGGCGGGGGCGCGATCGGCCACAAAGCGACGGCCCCGGCTCGGCGACCGTCCCCGGGTCAAGCCGCCGATTCAGGACATCCTCAAGCGGGGCGACGAGGTGCTGGTGCAGGTGATCAAGGAGGGCTTCGGCACGAAGGGGCCGACGCTCTCGACCTACATCTCGATTCCCGGCCGCTACCTCGTGCTGATGCCACCCCTCGGCCGCGTCGGCATCTCGAAGAAGATCGACGACGAGCACGATCGCAGGGTGCTCCGCGACATCATGCTCGACCTCAAGCCCCCCAAGGGCGTCGGATTCGTCGTCCGAACGGCCGGCACCGAGCGGACCAAGTCGGAGATGGCCCGCGACATGGCCTACCTCCTACGGCTCTGGAAGAGCATCGTGCGGCGGATGCGAAAGTATTCCGCCCCGATCGACATCTACCAGGAAAGCGACATGATCATCCGCACGATCCGTGACATGTTCACGGAGGACGTGGGGCGGATCCTGATCGACGAACCGGCCGCCTACGAGCGGGCCAGGGAGTTTCTCGAACTGGTGATGCCGAAGTATGCGCCGCGGCTGCAGCTCTACGAGGGAAAGGAGCCGCTCTTCCACCGGTATGGGCTCGAGGACGAGATCGGCAAGATGTATCAGCGGAAGGTGCCGCTCAAGGGAGGCGGGTCGATCGTGATCGACCAGACCGAGGCCCTGGTCGCGATCGACGTCAACTCCGGCTCGTTTCGCACCGAGAAGAGCGCCGAGGAAAACGCCTATCAGATGAATCTGATCGCGGCCAAGGAAATCGCCCGCCAGCTGAGACTGCGGGACCTCGGCGGCGTGATCGTCAACGACTTCATCGACATGCGCAAGGAGAAGTACCGGCGTGGCGTCGAGAAGGCGCTCCACGACGCAATGAAGCGGGATCGGGCCCGCACCAAGATCCTGCGGACGAGCCCCTTCGGCCTGATCGAGATGACCCGGCAGAGAATCCGGCCGTCGCTGCGGAAGAGCATCTTCCGCGATTGCCCGACCTGCACGGGTACCGGCATGGTGAAGACGGCGGAGAGCATGGCGATCGAAGTGATGCGGACCCTCCAGCTTTCGGCGACGCGGGACGACGTCACCCGGCTCAACATCACGGTGCACGACGAGGTGGCCACCTGGATCAACAACCGCAAGCGGCGGGAGATCACCCAGTTCGAGGACGCCACCCACATCCAGCTGCACGTCGATGGCAAGGATGGGGTCTCCCCCGAGCACCTCGTCTTCGAGGCCTGGGACTCGACCGGCCGGACCGTGCGTTTTCCGTAGGTTTTTTGCCCCACTCGACCGGCAACGGCCGGCTTGATACGCTCCGTGACTCCCCCTGACGCATTGGATTGAAACCATGGCCAAAGCAGCTTCGACCGACACCGCCGCCAGCATGGCCGGCAGCGACCACTTTTATGCGATCGTCGCCGACGGCGGCCGGCAGTATCGGGTGATGGAGGGGCAGGAACTGGAGATCGACTTCCGTCATCTGCCCGCCGGCAGCGAGGTCGTGTTTGACGAGGTGCTCGCCGTCAGCCGGGCCGGCAAGCTGACGCTTGGTGCCCCGATGGTGAAGGGTGCGAAGGTCAAGGCGGAGGTCGTCGGCCTCGTCCAGGGCGACAAGATCTACGTGCAGAAGTTCCGCCGTCGCAAGAATTACCGCCGCCGCACCGGCCACCGTTCGGTGTCGACGAAGGTGCGGATCGCGTCGATCTCAGCCTGACGCTGTCTGATGTGGGACAGGCTTCAGCCTGTCGGGATGCTTCACGGAAAACCTCGGCATCGTGCCGAGTTTTCCTTGGCGACCTCTGGTCGCTGGTGTGTACCCGGCCCTCCGGGCCTGACCGCATGTCCGATGTGGGACAGGCTTCAGCCTGTCGTCATCGGCCGGGCCGGCCTTCGAGGAGCGGGGCGAGCGGTCCGCCGCGAACGCAGAGCGCGTCGATCCGGGCCGACACTTCCGCGTCTTCCTCGACCGGTGGGGCATGGTGGGGCTTGAGCCGGGCGTCGATCACCAGCGGCCCGCGGCAGCCCCAGTGTTTCTGATGGATGGTCGCATCGACCCCGTGCACGTCGGCGGCGGGATTCGAACGGGTGAATGTCAGCCAGAGGAAGTTGTCGAGCGTGGCCGCCGCGAAGTCGGCGTCATCGACGATGACCAGAAGGGGGAACGACCACAGCGGGTGATCCTGGCCGATCCCGCGGCAGAGCCGCTCGATGTCGTCCGACCAGGGGGCGGCCGCCACCATCGACCAGATCGCGGCGTCGTTCTCGGCCTCGAGCCTTGGCCGGGGCTCGATCCGAGGTCCCGAGATGGCGACGACGCCGGGCAGGCAGAGCCGGGGGTTTCGAAACCCCTCAGGCAGCCCGATTCCTGACGGCAATTCGCCGGGCAGGGTCCGGATTGCCGGCCCGCGGGCTGCGACCACGAGTTTCGAGCCGGCATTGAATCCGCTGCCGGAGTAGTCGAGCGTGTCGATCGTGGTCTCGGTCTGGAAGTGGCAGTCCCGCCGCCAGTCGGCCCGCTCGAGCAGATGGCTCAGAAACGGGCGGATGTCGTGGGCGTCGAGCCCCGGGGCGTCGCCTTCGGCCACGATGAACAGATACTTCGCCAGCGACAACTGTCCCTGGCCGAGGATCGCGGCGGCCTGGGTGAGCAGTTCCGCCGGACGCGAGGAGGACTTCCAGGGAAGATACCGCTCGCTGCCAACCGCCAGCAGCAGCGGATGGACACCCGAGGCGTCGACGGCATGCACGCTCCTCACGCCCGGCAGCACCGTCGGAATCACGGGTCCGGTGAGTTCGTGGACCAGCCAGCCGAAGAGCGTGTCCTCCTGGGGCGGCCGACCGACCACGGTGATCGGCCAGATCGCGTCGGCCCGGTGCCAGACATGGTCGACCCGCATCAGGGGAAAATCATGCCGCCGGGCGTAGTAGCCGAGGTGATCCCCAAACGGACCCTCGGGCTTCGTCGCACCAGGCATGATCGTTCCCTCGATCACGAAGTCCGCCTCCGCATAGATGGCCGGCCGGTTTTTACGGGCGATCATCGGGATTCGGTGGCCCGCCAGAACTCCGGCGAAGGTGAGTTCGGAGAGCCCCTCGGGCAGGGGCATCACGGCGGAGGGGGCCAGAGCCGGCGAGCCGCCCACGAAGATCGCGACCTTGAGCGACTCCCCGCGGGCCAGCGCCGCCGCATGATGAACACCGATCCCACGATGCAGTTGATAGTGGAGACCGATCTCACGATCGTGCTCGTAGTCGTTGCCCGAAAGCTGCACCCGATACATGCCCAGATTCGAATGCGTGGTACCGGGACGGTCGGGGTCTTCCGTGTAGACGGCCGGCAGCGTCACGAAACCGCCCCCGTCGCCGGGCCAGGAGACGACCTGCGGCAGCCGCGAGAGCGGAATCTCGCGGGCCAGCACCGGCCCGCTGCGGCACCGCTTGGGCAGCATCGAGAGGGCGTCGAAAGGGCTCCGCCAGTAGCGCCACGGCTTCTTCAATGCCTCGGCCGGATCGATCTTGAGTTCAACGAGCCGCTTCACGCGGTCGAGCGAGTCGGCGAAGATCCGCTCGATCCGGGCCTGCGTGCCGTAGAGGTTGCAGAGGATCGGAAAGCCCGAGCCCCGCGGCCGGGTGAAGAGCACGGCCGGGCCACCGGCCCGAAACAGCCGCCGCTGGATCTCAGCGATCTCGAGCCGTTGATCGACAGGATGATCGATCTCGACGAGCATGCCGTCTGCCCGGAGGGCGTCGACACAGGCGCGGAGCGTGCGAAATCCCATGAATGAAGCTGGCTCTCAAAATCTGGATCGTCAACGGTTGAAAGAGTTATAGACTGCCAGATTGCGAGAGACAGCGTGCCTGTCCGTGCCACGCCGCAGTTGCCGGAATCGGCCGGCTCGAAACCACCCGATGTTCGAGGAGAGAGGAATCAATGGTCAGGCTCACGAGTATCTACGAAGGTGGCCTGCGCTGCCGGGCCGAGCACGGTCCGTCGGGCACCGGGCTCGTCACCGACGCCCCCGTCGACAACCACGGCAAGGGGGAGAGTTTTTCGCCCACCGACCTGGTCGCCACCGCGCTCGGGGCCTGCATGATGACGATCATGGGAATCGTCGCCGAGCGGCACGGCATCGACCTCGTCGGCATGAAGGCCGAGACGGTGAAGGAGATGACCTCCGAGCCACCGCGCCGGATCGCGTCGCTGCGGACCCGGCTCACGATCCCGCTGCCGCCGGATCATCCTCGGCGGGCGGCGCTTGAACAGGCCGCCCAGACCTGCCCGGTGCACAAGAGTCTCCATCCCGAGATCGACGCGGCGATCGAGTTCGTCTGGGCCGGCTGAGCCGCGGCCGCGGCGAGCGGTCAAGGCAGGATCCTGAGGCCGACCGCGGTGTTGAGTTCGAGCATCCCGCGCCGGTGACGCACGACGGCCTCGCGGTGGCTTTGCATCGCCTCGGCCGCGGTGTCGAGGTGATCCTGGAAGTCGTCCGCGCTGATCGTGCCCAGCGACAATTCTTCTCCCTTGCGCCGGATCAGGGCGATCGCACGCGGCAGGACGTTCTTTTCGATCTGCTCGAGCGCCTCCTTCGAGCGGCGGTATTCGCGGTCGGCGAGCCGGACCTCGGCCATGATCCGCCGCTCCAGCGACGAGAGTTCGAGCCGCGTCTGCGAGACGTTGCTCTGGGCCCGGGCGATGTTGCCCTGATTGCGGTTGAAGATTGGCAGGGCAAAGGTCAGGCCGATGGCCCAGGAATTCGCACTCGGAGCGTTGAACGGACTGTTGTCCTGGATCGTGATCGGGTCGTAGAAGAGATAGACGTCGTCAAAACGGTTGGCCCGCTGGAGATTCACCTCGGCATTGGCCCGGCTGACCCCGAGTCTGGCGGCATGGATGTCCGGGCGGCAGCGGAGTGCCAGGGATGTCAACTCCTCGATGGCGGGAGCCTCGGCGGCGCCGGCCCGCAGGGAGCCCTGCGGATCCAGCCGCGCCGTTTCCTCGATCGGCAGGCTCAGCAGCACCCCGAGGCCCTCCCGGGCGTCATCGTAGGCCTCGGTCGCCTCGCCGAGGCTGTACCGCGTGCGTTCCAGAACAAACGAAAGGTGATCGACGGCATCCGCCTGATCCTCCGCGTTGAGCTGGCTCGTGCGGCGAAACTCCTCGAGAAAAATCTCCTGCCGGCGAACTGCGGCGGCGGCGGAGAGCTTGTCGATTCGTGCCGACTGCAGATTGACGAAGGCCCGGCAGACGTTGTCGATCTGCCGTCGAACGACATCCTGAAACTGCGCCTCGACCGCCGTTCGTGCCATCCGCGCCACGACGACCCGCGACTTCCGCTTTCCGGAGACGTCGAGTGGGTAGGTGATGTTGAGATCGTATTGGGTCGGTCCACCGGGCCGGCTGTCATCGAAGGTTCCGTAGGGAATGAACTGGGTATCCATGTAGACCAGCGGATTGGTCCGCAGGCCGGCGGTGAGGATGTCGGCGTCGGCCTGGGAGAGCTCGTGTCGCAGGCCACGGATGTCGAGGTTGCCCTTCATCATCTGCTCGATCGCCGCGTCGAGCGTGATGCCATCGGCCGGGCCTGGATCATCGATGATCCCGGTTTCGATGCTGGTGGACGGGATCACCGTCGCCGACGGCCCCGCGGGCATCGGCAGGGTTTCGGGTAGCTGCATCCCCCGGGCCGAGGCCATCGTCGGGGCGGCCGTGCGACCCTTGCGACCTCCGGGAAGCCTGCCAGTCCGCCGCCTGCCGCCGAGAACCCCCGACCCCGCGGTGCCACCTGCCGCGTCGCTGAATTCCGACTCCGCCGACAACTCCCCGGGGGCGGGCCCAAAACTCGAATCGGTCCTGCCCGGAATCGGTCCCAGGTCGGGAAATTCGAGAATCGTGTTGGTTCTTTGCGATGACGTGTCGGTCTGGGCGGAGGCGCGCGGCGGCCCGTGGGCGAGCAGACCGACGGATGCCGCCACCAGCACCATTCCAATGCGAATGCAGCCTCTTCGAAACACGTTCGCTCCCGCTGTTGCTCCACGAGGTAGAGAGATTGCCCGCAGCGTCTGCCGCGGCCGGTCGCTCGAGAACGCCGGCTTCCCCGTCATGATCGGCAATCACGACCAAGTCACTGCAGGCTTCCCCACCGGCAATGTCGCCCCGAGACCGCCGTCAACAGCCCCGTTTGCCCAGTCCGCTCCCGTTTGGTCAAGTCTCCCTGTCCAGGTTCCATATCTCATCCCGACCTCAGACCATGGCCGACCTGTTCTCTGCCAGCCGTGCCCAGAACGTCGCCCGCGCCGCACCCCTAGCGGCCCGGATGCGGCCGCGTCGACTGGCCGACTACGTGGGCCAGGAGAAGGTGGTCGGCAGAGGCACGCTGCTGCGGCGGCTGATCGAGGCCGACAGGCTTGGCTCGGTGATCCTCTACGGGCCGCCTGGTGTCGGCAAGACGACGCTGGCCGAGATCATTGCCACCGAGACCAGGCGGCGGTTCGTCGAACTCTCCGCCACCGCATCTGGCGTGAAGGAACTTCGCGAGGTGCTCGAGGCGGCACGGCGACGGCTCGAGGACGACGGCCAGCGGACATGCCTGTTCATCGACGAGATTCATCGCTTCAACAAATCGCAGCAGGACGTGCTCCTGCCCGACGTCGAGAGCGGCGTCGTCGCCCTGATCGGTGCCACGACCCAGAATCCCTTCTTTGCGCTGACCAGCGCCCTCGTCAGCCGCAGTCGGATCTTCGAACTCGAGAGCCTTGGCCGCGACGACATCGCCGAGATCCTCAGGCGGGCAGCCGCCGACCGCGACCACGGTCTCGGCTGCGAGCAGGTGACGATCACCCCCGAGGCGCTCGAGTTTCTCGTCGAGACCTCGGATGGTGACGCCCGGCGGGCGCTCGGCGGCCTCGAAATTGGAGTTCTTTCGACCGCCGAGAGGCCGCTTCTATTCTCGGTCGATCTTGCTCGCGAGAGCGTGCAGCGGAAGTCCATCGCCTACGACTCGGGCGACACCCACTACGACTGCGCGAGTGCCCTCATCAAGAGCATCCGCGGCAGCGATGCCGACGCGGGGCTCTACTGGCTGGCGAGAATGCTCGAAGGGGGGGAAGACGTGCGGTTTCTCGCCCGCCGCCTGGTGATCCTGGCGAGCGAGGACGTGGGCAACGCCGATCCGCGGGCCCTGTTGATCGCGGTGGCGGCGATGCAGGCGACCGAATTCGTCGGACTGCCCGAATGCCAGCTCGCGCTCTCGCAGGCAGTCACCTATCTGTCGCTTGCACCCAAGAGCAACGCCTGCACGCTGGCGATTGCAGCCGCACGGAACGATGTCCGCGAGAGGCGGGTGATCCCGGTGCCGCGTCACCTGCAGGACAAGCACTATGCAGGAGCAAAGAGGCTCGGCCATGGCCAGGGATACGAATATTCCCACGACGCTCCCGACGGCATCGCCGCCCAGGATTACCTCGGTGTCGAGAAGCGATATTACGAGCCGACCGACCGCGGACTGGAACGGGATCTCGGCGAGCGTCTGGCCGAGATCCGCCGCCGGCTCCAGGAGCAGCGACCGCACGACGGCGAGCAGAAAAAATGAGCCTCTGACGCCGCCGGCGGCATCAGGTGGACGGCAGGGAAAGTGTGCTAAACTGGCGGCGGTTTCGACCGGCGGTGGCTATAGCTCAGTTGGTTAGAGCACTAGATTGTGATTCTAGGGGTCGCGGGTTCGAGTCCCGTTAGCCACCCTTTCGTTTCTTGCCCAGATCCATTTCGCTCCCACGCCTCCCCCCGACTTTTTGGAGACCCCGACGATGATCCTCGGCAAACTCTGGAAGACGCTCGCCGCGCAGATGAACAAGATCGCCAACTACTTCTGGACGGCCGACCCGGTCGCCCAGCTGCAGTACGAATACGACAAGGCTGTCGATCAGATGAAGGAGGGCCGTGAGGGCCTCGAGCAGTATCGGGCCCTGGTCGAGCGGGTGACCCGGCAGGTGAACGGCGACCGCGAGCACGTTGCCCAGTTGGAGGCTCGAATCAGGGCCTATCTCCAGGCCGGCGAACGGGAGACAGCCTCGAAGTTTGCCCTCGAACTTCAGCGGGCCAAGAAGGACCTCTCCGAGAACGAGGCCCAGCTCAAGCTCCACGAGACCGCCTACGGCAACAACGTGACGAAGATCAAGCACGCCACGAAGAAGCTCGCCGATCTCAAGCAGAAGATCCAGAAGTACGATGCCGAACTGAAACTCAGCCGTGCCGAGGCCGAACTCGCCAAGCTGGCCAACAGTTTCAATTTCGACGTCACCACCGACTTCGGCCAGATCGAGGATGTGATCCAGGACAAGATCGGACTCAACCGGGCCAAGGTTCGGGTCGCCGCCGATCTCTCCGGAGAGGGCATGGAAAAGATCAAGACCGAGCAGGCCGTCGAGCGGAACATGGCCGACCAGGCCCTGCGGGAGTTCGAGATTGAGATGGGAATGGTGACGCCCGAGACCGCCGGCGTGACCGCCGACGACAAGGAACTCGGCGCGGAGCGACTGAGGCAGACGCAAGGCTGAGTCGCGGAGATTCCATTCCTAATCCCAGAGAGGAGCCAGCAATGGCAACCGCTCCAGCAGCAACCGGGTCGGCAGCAGCCCCCGGATCGGTGACGACGCAGTCGGAGACCCCGCACTCGGCCCTCGGCACTTCAGCGGGCACGGCGGGTCCTGGCGCCTCGCTCCCGGCCTGGTGTCCTGCCTGGGCCGAGCGGCTCGGCGACGCCTACCTCTCCGGCACGAGTTGCATGTTTCTGCTCCATGGAAACGTCCGCGACCTCGTCGCGATTGCGGCTCCCGGACAGGATGTGGCCGCCGGCTGGGGCACGGTTCCCGACTTCCTCGCCCGGGAAATGTTCGGCCGCTGGGATATTGTCCTGGCCTACGATGTCGGCAAGGGATTGCGGCCGCTTGCCGGGCCCGATCCAAACCGACTGCGGACGATGGCCCAGTGGCTGACCGAGCGGATGGGCAACGCCACCACCTGGCCCCGCGACCCCGATGCAGCCATCGCCGCGATCGACGCCCTCCTCGAGCGGAATCTGCTCGAGGCCCCGGAGCAGCGGAAGCGGATCGCGATCCTGCTCGATTATGCCCAGTATCTTGCCCCGGCGGGCGATGCCGCCTCCTCGGCCCGGGCTGGCGCCGGACGGCTCGTGCGGCTGCTTGCCTGGGCCACCAACCCGCTGCTGCGGCGGGTGAACGTGGCGATCGTGCTCCTGACCGATGCCATGTCGGAGATGCATCCGCGGCTGGTGACCAATCCCGCCGTGACCACGATCGATGTGCCGCTGCCCGACGCCGAGGAGCGGGAGCGGTTTGCCCTCGCCACGGCGACAGCCGCGGGCGTTCCGGCCGAAAAAATGGATGCCGTAAAGCGGACGGCGGCCCTTTCCGGTGGGCTCTCTCTCGAGAGTCTGAGGGCGGTGATCACGATGTCGGCCCGCGAGGGAAACGATCCCGACGGGCCGGAGTTTGCCCTCAAGAAAAAGGACCTGATCGAGCGGTCCTGCCAGGGGCTGATCGAGTTCATTCAGCCGCGTCTCACGCTCGATGCAGTCGCCGGCCACGCCGAGGCGAAGAACCGGCTCGAATCCGACGCCCGGGCCATCAAGCGGGGACAGTTCGAGAGCGCCCCAATGGGCTACCTGATCTGTGGCCCGGTCGGCACGGGAAAGAGCTTCATCGCCGAGTGCTACGCCGGCAGCGTGGGTATTCCCTGCGCGGTGCTGAAAAACTTCCGCAGCAAGTATGTCGGTGAGACCGAGGGCAACCTCGAGCATGCACTCGACGTGCTCCGGAGCCTCGGGCCGGTCGTGGTGATCATCGACGAGGCCGATGCGGCCCTCGGCAACCGGGAGCAGGGGGGCGACTCCGGCACCTCGGCCCGGGTGTTCTCGATGATCGCCCGGCAGATGGGCGACACCCGCTATCGCGGCAAGATCGTCTGGATGCTGCTCACGAGTCGCCCCGACATGCTGCCGATCGATCTCAAGCGGCAGGGCCGAGCCGAGGTGCACATCCCCCTCTTCTATCCGCACGATCAGGCGGAGATGGAGGCGATGTTCACGGCGATGGCCCGGAAGTGCAAGGTCAAGCTGGCCCAGGGATTGCCCGGTCCCGTCGATCTCGAACTCGGCCTCTCGGGTGCCGACATCGAGAGTGTCGTGCTCGCCGCCCGACGCAAGGGACTCGAGCGGGCCGCCGAGGCGGGCCAACCCGCCCCCGACACAATCACGGCCGAGGATCTCGGTTCGGCACTCGACGACTTCATGCCCTCCGCTCAGGGCCTCGAAAAGGAGATGCAGGAGATCGCCGCCGTGCTCGAATGCACGGAGAAGAGATTCCTCCCCGAACGCTGGAAGGAAAAGGTCAGCCAGCCGGGCGGCCGGTCACGGCTGCAGGAGCGGCTCGCCGCCATTCGCGAGGTTGTCAGCAGCTGAATCTGGATCCTTCAGCCCCGTCGTTTCCTTTCCGAGCCTCGAATCACCCCCCATCAGTTTCCCCCGTTGCCATCAACCGTCACCTGAGGAGAAGACCCCCCATGTCGAAGCAAGCCACCGCGAAGACCCCCTGGTTCGATGCCGCCAGCGATTCGCCGTTGCTGGCCGAGTATGCCCGCAAACTGGATTCGTTTCTCGACGTCGTCGCCGATGGCAAGGTCGATTCCAGGGAACTGGAGGCGCAGGAGAAGCGGGTCGTGAGCCTGATGAAGGAAGTGGAGCCGATGCTCTCCCCCGAGGCCCATGACAAGGTGACGCAGCTGCTCTGCGAGGTCACGGCCTACGACCTGATGAACACCTTCCACATGGCCGGAGTCTCGCGGCCCAGGACCAAATTCCAGGGCTAAGCCGCGAGCTTTATCCCAAGGCCCACGTCAACCATTTACGGTCTCATAAACTGTCTCAATCAAGGGGTAATGCGATCATGGCAGGGCAACCGAGGGCTCCATTCTGGCTGGCCGTCTGGGCGGTGATCCTCGGACTCGTCGGCCTTTCGGCCTGGCGGGCCGGCATGCTCGAGCAGTTCGGGTTTGGCCGGCCCGGCGGTCTCGGGCCGCGGCCCGTGGCGGGTGGAGGGCAGGCGCCTGGAACTGGCGGTGTCGGCGGCGGGCAGGCTGCAGGCGGTTCCCCGGCCCCGGGTGGCGGCGGTCTCGAAGGCATGACCGAGGCCCCGGACGTGTCCGTGCCGACGACCGTGAAGGAATACACCTTCAAACCGGCCGAGAAACTCCCTCCGGTGAAGGGCGTCAGTGCCTACAAGCCGCTCCAGGACGACACCGTGCGGTTCGCGCTCAACGTCTGGGCGGGCTGGAGTCCGATCATTCATGCCAACAACGGGTTCAAGGCGGGCAAGGTCTGGCAGGCACCAGGCGGTAAGCCCTTCAAGATCGACCTCGTACTTATCGACGATCCCGTCCAGATGCGGGATGCCTACGCCGCCGGAGAGGTTCATGTCGGCTGGGCGACCCTCGACATGATTCCGCTGTTCATCGACAGTTTCTCGAAGGATTCGCGGATCATGCCCCGGGTCTACCAGCAGGTCGATTTCTCGAACGGAGGTGACGGGATCGTCGTCCGGGATTCGATCAAGACGGTCAAGGACCTCGCCGGCAAGACGCTGGTCCTTGCTCAGAACTCGCCAAGCCAGTTCTTTGCCCTGAACATGCTCGTCGCCGGTGGCCTGCAGCCGGCCGACGTCCAGATGCGTTACGTCAACACGGCCTTCGAGGCGGCCGCGGCATTCGACCAGGACAAGAGCATCGCTGGCTGCGTGTCCTGGGCTCCCGACATCTACAACCTCGCCAAGGCGAAGGGCAACCGGATGCTGGTCACGACCCAGACAGCAAACCGACTGATTGCAGACGTCTGGTTTGCGCGGGCCGACTTCGCCAAAGACCATCCCGACAAGATCGAGGCGATTGTCCGCGGCATCTTCGACGGCATGCAGGAACTGAAGAGCGAGTCGGCCCGGGCGAAGGTCGCAACGCTGATGGCGGATGGCTACAACATCCCTGCCGCCGACGCTCTCGGGATGCTCGGCGACGCCCACAGCACCAACTGGGCCGAGAACTACCAGTTCTTCGTCAACCGCAACAATCCTGCGAACTTCGAACGGATCTGGAAGCAATCCTCCTATCTCTACCGCCGGATCGGTGCCCTCTCCAATGCGGCGGTGCCCTTCGATCAGGTGATGGATTTCTCGGTGATCCAGAAGCTCGGAGCCGAGCCGAAGTATGCCGAGACGAAGGATGAATACCTGACAACTCTGGCACCCAAGAGCGTCCAGCAGATTCGGGCCGAGAACGAGGAAATCCTCACCAACACGATCGTCGTCCACTTCTTTCCAAACAGCTCCGATCTGCGGAAGAAGGTGATTCGGCGGATCGATGGCCGCGAGGTCGAGGAGCCGTACGATCCGACGATCGACCTCGTCCTCGATGAGGCCGGACTGCTCGCCAAGCAGTTTGGCAACGCCCGGATCGTGGTCGAGGGGCATACCGACGCATCGATGAAGGGGGCCGTGCCGGCGGCGATGGTCAGGGAACTGTCGCTGGAGCGGGCCAAGGCCGTGAAGGATGCGCTCGTCGGGAAGTTCAAGTTTGACGACAACCGATTTGCCGTGGACGGGCTCGGCTGGGATCGTCCGGCCGACCATGACAACCCCGACAACCACGCGCTCAACCGTCGCGTGGAGATCAAGGTTTATTCAGCGGAGAAGGAATGACCCCGTCCGGGCCGAACGAGGCTTCGCGGTCTGGGCGGGAGCCCGCTCCTGCCCGTCCGCTGCGAGGTCAGGTGCCTGCAGCCACGGCGGTGCTCTGGGGCCTGACATGCATCGCGGCCGTGCTCGCCGCATGGTTCATTGCCACGGCCGGCGAGGCGGAGAGCCGGATGATCGGGCCGGCGACGCTGCCCAGTCCGGCCGAAACAGTTTCCGCAGTCCCCCGCGTGTTCGGTGAGCGAAGGCTCGTGGCCAACACGCTCGTCACGCTCAGCAGGGTCTGCCTCGGGTTCGGTCTCACCACGGCGGTCGGCGTTCCGCTGGGCATTCTGGCCGCCTGCTTTCCGGCGCTGCGTGCCTTTGTGGCGCCGCTGACGGTCTTCGGCCGCAACATCCCCGTGGCGGCTCTGATCCCGCTGACATTCTTCTTCTTCGGTATCGGCGAGTTTCAGAAGGTGATGTTTCTCTTCATCGCCAGCGTCGCCTTCGTCGTCAGTGACACCACGGCGGCGGTGCTGGAGGTGCCGGAGCGGTACGTCGACACGGCCCGAACACTCGGCGCCTCCCGACTGCAGATCATCACCAAGGTGCTTGTCCCGCTGGCGGCCCCCGCGATCTTCAACTCGCTGCGGCTGCTGTTCGGCATCGCCTTCGGCTACGTGATGCTCGCCGAGGTGGTGAAGTTCGGCGGCGACGCTGGCGGGCTCGGCGACCTGATCAACATCTCGCAGCGCCGCGGTGAGCGGGAGCCGATCCTGATCGTGCTCGTCGTGATTCCGCTCGTTGCCTATCTGATCGATCGGGCGCTCTGGTGGCTGCAGTGCGACCTGTTTCCGCATCGCTATGGCGGCCGTGGTTGGCTTCCGCGGTTTGTCCGCGGAATCCTTCACGGGTTCTCTCCGGCCGGGGAGGTGACGCCATGACCGAGCCTGTCGCCGCGGCCCAGACGGGTGAGGCATCCCAGCCCGCCGCCGTCGATTTTCAGCACGTGACCAAGATCTACGGCATCGGCACGCCGCGGGAATACGTGGCCATCTCGGACGTCACGTTTTCGATTCCCGACCTGCCCGGCCACGGCGAAATATCGTCGTTTCTCGGGCCCAGCGGCTGCGGCAAGAGCACCGTGCTCAGGCTGGTGGCGGGTCTCGAGCCGCAGCATCCCCCCACGCGTGGAACGGTCAGCGTGCTCGGCCGCGAGGTGGTCGGTCCGGGGGCTGATCGCGGCATGGTCTTTCAGGACTACACCAGCTTCGACAACCGCACGGTCCTCGACAACGTCGTCTTCGGGCTCGAGTGCCGCGGCACGCCACGAAGGCAGCGGGAGGACGAGGGCCGCGACTGGATCGCGAGAGTCGGGCTCGATCCGGTCCGGGATGGCGGCAAGTATCCCCACGAACTCTCCGGTGGGATGCGGCAGCGGGTGGCAATCGCCCGAACGCTGATCCTGCGGCCGCGGGTGATCCTCATGGATGAGCCGTTCGGTGCGCTCGATCCCGCCACCCGGCTCGACATGCAGGACCTGCTCGTGAAGCTCTGGCGGGAGGTCGAGGCGACGGTCCTGTTTGTGACGCATTCGGTCGAGGAGGCGGTCTACCTCGGCGACCGCGTGTTCGTGATGGCGACGACACCCGGCAGGATCGCCGACGAGGTGCGGATGCCGGTGGCCTCCGCCCCCTCGCGGGAGACGCAGTCGGAACCCTGGTTCCGCGAGCAGGTTGAGGCGTTGCACCTGCGGATCGAGCAGGTCGAGGCGGCCGCCAAGCGTCCTGGTGGTTCGAACGGGGAGCGTTTCTGACATGTTCAACCGATTCGGTGCCTACCTGCGGACGGCCTTCGCCAACCGGTGGAACCTGCTCTTGTTCGGTGGCGGGATCGCGGCCGCAGTGATCAGCGGATTTCCGGGAGTGCTCCTGCCGCTGGTCGCCGCGGGGGAGTTTTATTATCTGGCGAGCATGCTGGCGAACGATCGCTTTCGCAGTGCCGTCGAGGCTCAGGATGCGAAGGCCAGGCGGGCGATGGATTCGGCCGGCACGCGGGAAGCCTACGAACGGATCCGACAGCAGCTCCCGAAGCCGCTGCTCGCCAGGTTCGACCAACTGCGTGACCACTGTCAGAAACTGCTGGAGCTGGCCCGTGGCATGCGCGGGCCTGGCGAGACTGAGCCCGACGGAGGCACACTCGAATCACTCGATCGGCTGCTCTGGGGGTATCTGAGGATGATCTGGGGTGCCGCCACGCTCTCGGAATTTCTCGACCATACCGACGAGGGGCCGATTCGAGGCCGGATCGCCGACCTCGAGAAGCGGCTCGCGCGACAGCCGCAGACCGGCAAACCTGGGGATGAAGAAGCGGATCGCCTCCGGGCCGCGCTCGAGGATCATCTGAAGACGAGCCGCGAACGGCTCGAGAACATCGAGGAGGCGAAACGCAAACTCGACACGGTTGCCGCGGAGATCGAGCGGCTCGAATCGAAGATCGCCGCACTGGCCGAGGGATCGGTGGCCCGCAGGGACGTGAGTGACATCGCGACCAGAGTCGACGAGGTGGCCGAGGGAATGCGACGGACCGACGAGGCGATGCGGCAGTTTCAACTGCCCCCAGAACTTGAGGACCTCGACGAGCCACCACAACTGTTGCGGGAAGAGGCTTAGTCGAGCATCGATCGTCTCTTCGAGCCGGCCGGGCAAATCACGTCAGGAAGCCGTGGATTTGCCTGAACTCAATCCAACCAGTCGGCGTCTGCCAGTCGCTCGGGCGTGTAGGTCTCGGTGACGTAGCTGATGTCCTTCGAGATCAGCGACTCGACCTCCAGCTTGAAGCCGTTCTTGAGCATCGTCTCGATCTCCTTCTGCCAGCCCTTCTTGCCCGCAAACCAGGGGTAGGCGGCGATCTGCTTGGCCCGTTTGATGTCGGTGTCATTGAGCGCGATCTGGACGCTCTGCGAGAGTTTGCAGCGGTCGTAATCGCGGGAGCGGATGCCGAGGAAACGGGCCTCTGGGATCGCCATCCGTTTTGATTCGTAGGCGAGGTTGATCGAGCCCTGCTTGAGCACTGAATAGATGTAGTAGCCCCAGGGATCGTTGTCGAGAAGGCAGTAGACGGGGAGTTTGAGTTCGTGGTGGAGTCGGTAAAGCATCCGGCGGACACCCCGGGGCGGTTGGCCACCGCCGTGGGTCAGCAGGCAGTTGTGCTTCCTCCAGAACTTGTCCTCGTTGAACCGCCTCCAGACGGTGTCCTTCTCGACGTGGAGGATGAACTTCGCGTCGCACTGTTTGAACCGGACGATGTCGGCCTCGACGATCGATGGGATCGAGTATCCACCCGATCCCATCCGAGAACAGTCGATCTCGTCGCCGGAGTCGATGAGCGTGATCGGCCCGACCATGCCGCCGCGATTGCTGGCATAGACGTGCAGTTCCTCCCGCAGGCTCTGCAGCGACACCTCCAGATCCTCGATGATCGGGTCGCACTCTTCCTGGGTGGCGAAGGTTTCCTCGCGGGTGCCCTCGATCGTGTGCTTGAGCAGGTAGTAGAGACCTCGGATGCTGGTGGTCTTCTGCTGGTCGATCAGGGCCTTGCAGCCGGTCGCCACGAGCAGCGTCTGCATGTAGCTTTTGGCCTGCGAGAGGTTGAAGAGTTGGCGGCAGTTGGTCTGCGGACCCATCTCGATGATCTTCCGCGACTTGTTGAAGCGGACGTTCGAAAGGCTGCGGGTGGGAATGTCGAGGTGAGGATCGCGGCGCTTTTCGGCAGCCGCCGCCACCCGGTTGGCAAGATCGACGATCAGGCCGAGGGTCTTGGCGTCGACCGGGGGAAGTTTTGCCTTGGCGGTTGCTGGTGCCGCAGGCTTCTTCGCTCGCTTCGTGGTGGCCATCGGGAAGTACCGGAGATGAGGAGAACGGAAAAGGCACTAGCCTACCTCGCCGCTGCCCCCGCCGCCTCGCCTACCCCTTCAGCCTGTCATCTTCAAGAACAACCACCCCGCGCCAGGCCCGGAGGGCCGGGTAAGCACCAGCCGGCGGAGCCGGCCAAGCAAACAACTGCAGGATGCCGTGTGTTTGCGTGAAACCGCCGGCCGTGTGCGAACCAGCGACCGGAGGTCGCCAAGGAAAATTCGGCAGGATGCCGAGATTTTCCGTGTAACTAGCAACGCACGTCGTCGGCTCGGCCGACCGCGTTCAGCCGGCGGAGGAAGTGCGGGCCGTCTGCCGGCAGTGCGGAGTCGTTCGCTCTGGCCGGCTCATCCTTCGGCTTCCGCGTCTGGGGGGCGTTGAAGAATTCGGCGATCCTGCCCACCACAGTTCGCTGTTCGGCAGGCGAGAGTTCCGGGAAGATCGGCAGGGCGAGGGTTTCCTCTGCCGCCCGCTCCGTCTCGGGGAGGTCGCCCTTCCGCCAGCCGAGCCATGCGAAGCACTGCTGCATGTGGAGCGGAACCGGATAGTAGATCTCGCTGCCGACCTTGCACTGCGTGAGGTGCGTGCGGAGCGCGTCGCGGCAGCCGTCGGCGACCCGGATCACGAACTGGTTCCAGACGTGCCGGCCCCGAGATTCGTCGCCTGGAACCGTGACAAACCGCTCGAGGTCGTACTGCGAAAACAGTTCCATGTAGCGGGCGGCATTCGATTGCCGGGCAGTCGTCCAGGAGTCGAGATGCGGAAGTTTGACCCGCAGCACGGCGGCCTGGATCGAGTCGAGCCGGCTGTTGATGCCCACGACCTGGTGGTAGTAGCGGGGCTCCATGCCGTGAACCCGCAGGAGTTTGAGGGATTTGGCGAGATCGTCGCGGGTGGTCGTGAGGAAGCCGCCGTCGCCGCAGCCACCGAGGTTCTTGGTCGGGTAGAAGCTGAAGCAGCCGATGTCGCCGAGCGCACCGCTGCAGCGGCCGTGCCAGGTGGAAAGGATCGACTGGGCGGCGTCTTCAATGACGGGAACGCCGGCCGACCTGGCCAGCGGCAGGAGCGCGTCCATGTCGGCGGTCCGTCCGAAGAGGTGAACGGGGATGATCGCCCGGCAGCGGCGGCTGAGCTTTCGTTCCACGTCGGCGGGATCGATCAGGTAGGTCTCCGGATCGATGTCGGCGAAGATCGGGACTGCGCCCAGACGGGTGACGGCGCTGGCCGTCGCGAAGAATGTGTAGCTCGGCAGGATCACCTCGTCGCCGGGCTTGATGTCGAGAGCCATCAGGGCCAACAGCAGCGCGTCCGAACCGGAGGCGCAGGAGATGGCATGCGGCACGCCGAGGGCCCGGGCAAGTTCGGCCTCGAGGTCGGCAACGTCGGGTCCGAGAACGAAGCGGCCGGAATCGCAGACCCGGTCGATCGCCGTCCGAATCTCTTCCCGGAGAACGTCGTATTGCCGATCGAGCGCCAGCAATCCGACGGCAGGCAGGAAGCCGCCCGCTTCGGGACGGTCGTCGGCCGAATTGGCATGCTTCTCGCTGGCGTTGGCGGGCAGGACCGACGTGTTCGGGCGGATCATGATGGCCAAGGCTCCTGGGCTAGGGCTGGGGACGTCGCCGTGCAGTCGACCCTGCGCGATGCGACGCTGACGGAGTCGAGATCGTCACGATCGCCCCATCCGCTACAGTCATTTGCATTCAGGAAATCGGAAAAATCGGCTGCTGCTGGTTTCTTCGAAGGACGACCACGACCGTCTCAGCGGGGAATAGGCGAGTCTCCGAGGGCCCGTCAATGCCTTCCATTCCCCAAGCCAGGGAAGATTCGAAACCAGACGCTGGGGGAATGGGGGGTCTGGGGTGTCTTGCCCGAGTCCATTCCCGGTTTGGGAAAGTTTGACACCCGTCAGTCTGGGACCCTAGATTCCTCCAGGTTCGAACATCGCGCACGACGCCGGCACGGTCGCGGCTTCGCGCGAGGGAAAGGTGGAGTTTCGCGTTTCAGTGGCTGCCTTTCGGCAACCATTCACGCGAGTCGGATGGGATCCATAACGCTCATTGATCTGGGGTTCATCGCCCAGCGTCTCGGCCTGCGGCCCGCGGGGGTCGAAGCTGTGGTCCAACTGCTCGACGAGGGGAATACCGTTCCCTTCATCACCCGGTATCGCCGGGATCAGACCGGAGGCCTCGACGAACTCGACATCCGTCGGATCGCCGAAAGCGTGGCGAAGGCCAGGCAGCTCGCGGACAGAAAGCAGACGATCCTGCGGACGATCCAGGGGCAGGGAAAGCTCACGCCGGACCTGACCACGCGGATCGAGGCGGCGGAGAGCGCGAAGCAGCTCGAGGATCTCTACCTGCCGTTCAAGCCGAGGAAACTCTCGCTTGCGGAGATCGCCAGGCAGCGTCGGCTCGAGCCTCTGGCGAGGGAAATCATTGCAGCCGATCCGATGGCAGCCGACCTCGACAAGCGGGCCGCCGATTTTGTCGATGCCGACGGGCAGGTGGCGACGGCCGCCGATGCGTTGCTCGGGGTCGGCCACATCATCGCCGAAGATTTCAGTGAGCGGGCCGACGTGCGGCAGCGGCTCCGCGAAATCCTCTACAAGAAGGCCCACATCAAGAGCCAGCGGGTCGAGAGCGAGGGCAAGGCGCTCTCCAAGGACGAGAAGCACTATCGCGACTATTTCGACTACTCGGAGCACATCCAGCGGGTGCCGCCGCACCGGGCTCTGGCGATCAACCGGGGTGAGCGTGCGAAACTGCTCAAGGTGCGGATCGACGGGCCGGTCGATGAGCTCCTGCCAGCGGCCGAAGAATTGCTCGTTCCGGCAGGGCATCCGCATGCCGATTTCCTGCGGGGTTGCGTCCGCGACGCCCTCGGCCGGCTCGTGCTGCCGAGCCTCGAGCGTGAGATCCGTCGGGAGATCACCGAATACTGCGAGACCCACGCCGTCGAGGTGTTCGCCCGCAACCTCCGCAACCTGATCCTCCAGTCCCCCGTTGCCGGACGCCGCGTGCTGGCCCTCGATCCCGGGTTTAAGAGCGGCTGCAAGGCGGTTGTGATCGACGAGTGCGGCAATCCGCTCGAACACGCGGTCCTCCACATCATCGGCAAGGCCGAGAAGCGGGAGGCGGCTGCCAAGCGGATCGTTGAACTCGTGAAGAACCACGCCTGTTCCGTGATCGCCGTGGGCAATGGCACCGCCGGGCGGGACACCGAAACCCTCGTGGCGGAACTCGTCGCGGGTGAATTCAAGGATCTCGATGTCGGATACGTGATCGTCAATGAGGCAGGGGCGAGCGTCTACTCGACGAGCGCCTACGCCCGCGAGGAGCTTCCCGGCCACGAGGCGGCCGTTCGTGGGGCGATCTCGATCGGCCGCCGGCTCCAGGATCCGCTTTCCGAGCTTGTGAAGATCGAACCGGCCAACATCGGCGTCGGCCTCTACCAGCACGACGTCAAGGCCCGCCACCTGCACGCCTCGCTCGATGCCGTTGTCGAGAGCTGCGTGAACTACGTCGGAGTCGATGTGAACACCGCCAGCCCGGCGCTGTTGCGGTATGTCTCCGGGCTCAACCAGACGATGGCCAAGGGCTTCCACGAGTGGCGGGCCAAAAATGGAGCCTTCACGTCGCGGCAGCAGTTTCTCGAGGTGCCGGGGTTCGGCGAGGCCTCCTTTGTCCAGGCCGTCGGCTTCCTCAAGATCACCAGCGGCGTGAATCCGCTCGACTCGACCTGGATCCATCCCGAGAGTTACCCGGTCGCCGAGAAGGTGCTCGAGCGGCTCGGCGGCACACCCGACGATCTCACCAGCAGCCAGCGGGCCGCGACGCTCGCCGAGAAGGCTGCGGGCCTCGATCTGCCGGGCCTCGCAGCCGAACTCGGCGTCGGCAGGCTGCTGCTCACCGACATCGTCGAACAGCTGGCTCGTCCGGGCCGCGATCCGCGGGAAGATCTTCCCAAGCCGTTCTTCAAGAAGGGCGTGCTCAAGCTCGAGGATCTCGAGGTGGGCATGGAACTGATGGGGTCGGTGCTCAACGTCGTTGACTTCGGCGCCTTTGTCGATATCGGCCTCCACGACAGCGGCATGGTGCACATCAGCCAGTTGTCGAGCCGGTTTGTCCGCGATCCCCACGATGTCGTCACCGTTGGACAGGTGGTGAAGGTCTGGGTTTTGGAGCTCGACAAGGCCCGCCGTCGCGTCGCACTGACAATGATCCAGCCGGGCAGCGGCCGCGACCAGCAGCCGCGCCGCGAAAAGCCGGCAGGGGGCGAACGCCGCTCAGGCAGGCCTCAGCAGGCCCAACGGGCCAGCCAGCAGCCACAGCGGCCAGCTGCGGGCGCGGAGACGACCCCGGCTCCCCGGCCGCAGCGTCAGAGACGAGGCCGCGAGCAGCAGCCGCGAGAACCGCAGACCCGAACCTACACCGCATCGGCGCCGGCCAAGCCGGCAAAGCCGCTCACGAAGGCGATGCGGGATGGAAAGGAGCCGCTCAGGACCTTCGGCGACCTGAAGCAGTTTCTCGAGAAGCAGGAAGACGAGAAGCCCGACTGAAGACGGGCTGCGGGGAAGCGCACGGCTTGCGGTCCTTGATCCGCCGGCGGAATGGTCTGGCACTGGCCCCTGTCCTGTCTGGAACAGGCTTCAGAATCTGGAACAGGCCTCAGCCTGTCAGGAATCAGGAGTGGCGACAGCCGCGGAGAACCGCTCTGCAGCCGCTCGCCCCTATCGTTCGCGGAACGTGATCCGGCCCTTCGTCAGGTCGTAGGGGGAGAGTTCGACCTTCACTTTGTCGCCCGGCACGATTCGGATGAAGTTCTTCCGCATCTTGCCGGCGACGTGGGCGTTGACGATGTGACCACCGGCGATCTGCACGCGAAAACGCGTGTTGGCGAGGGCCTGTGTGACGACGCCCTCGACTTCGAGGGCCTGTTCTTTCTCGGGCATGGGATTCCTTGTGGGCTCGACCGGACCCCCGAATACTACTCGCCGGCCCCGGAGCCCGTCCAGCGGCCTCAGTCGTCGGCACTGGCCTGGGGCGCCGATCCCGATGCCTTCCACTTCAGGTAGGCATCGAGAAAACCGTCCAGATTGCCGTCGAGAACGCTCTGGAAGTTGCCCACATAGTGCCCGGTCCGCTGATCCTTCACCCGCTGGTCGGGATGGAGGAAATAGTTACGGATCTGCGAGCCGAAGCCGGTCTTCGGCTGCAACTTGTAGCGGGCGAGCTGCTCAGCCTCCCGCTTCTCCTCCTCCAGCCGGGCAATCCGCGAGCGCAGCATCTTGATCGCCGTGGCCCGGTTCTTATGCTGGCTTCGCTCGCTCTGACACTGCACGACGATCCCGGTTGGAAAATGGGTGAGCCGAATGGCGCTCGACGTCTTGTTGACGTGCTGACCGCCCGCACCGCTGGCCCGAAACACGTCCTCGCGGATGTCCTCGTCGTTGAGCTCCACTTCCGTGTCGTCGTCGGCGATCTCCGGCGAGACATCGACCGCAGAAAAACTGGTCTGCCGTTTGCCTTCCGAATTGAAGGGGCTGATCCGAACCAGGCGATGGATTCCCGTCTCACCCCTCAGGTAGCCGTAGGCCCAGGGGCCTCGAATCGCGACAGTGGCGCTCTGGATGCCGGCGACGGCGTCGTCCTGGCGGTCGAGGAGCTCCACGGAATAGTCGCGACCCGCCGCCCAGGCGGAATACATCCGCAGCAGCATCTCGGCCCAGTCATTGGCGTCGGTGCCGCCGTCCCGGGCGTTGATCGAAACAATCGCGTCGGCATTGTCGTGCGGGCCGTTGAGGAGCGATGTCAGCTCCAATTGGTCGACGAGCTTTTCCAGCCGGTCCGTTTCCGTCGCCATCTCGCTCTCGAGCGAGGCATCCTCTCGGGCGAGTTCCTCGAGGGCCTCGAGATCGCGGCCCACGGCCAGCGACTCATCGAGCGGCTTGAGGATCGAGTTCACGCTCTTGAGTTCGGCGACGGTGGCCTGGGCCTTCTCGTTGTTGTCCCAGAAGCCAGCCTGCCCCATCGCGTCTTCGATCCGTGCGGCGTGTCGCTTGCGTCCCTCCCAGTCAAAGAGAGTCTCGAAGCTGGAGGAGTCGGGCCCGGATCGTTTCTGCGCGATTGAAAAGAGCGGTATCCATGCGTTTCAGTCTACGCAGCGGCATGCCCGGCGAGAAGGTGAGCGGGAAACACCCGGACGCCAGGTGAAGGAATCCCGATCACCGCCGCGCTCTGGAGTTGAACGCATCGAGCGATGCAAAGGCCGCGGCGAGAGCCGACCGCGACAGCCCGTCGTCATTGAAGATCAGGCCCGTGGCGGTGCGGGCCGTGGGCGAGAGGGTTGCTTTGCTCGGCGAGGAAAGTTTGACGAAGAACGTTTCGTTTCCCTCCTTCACCCGGTCGCCGAGCACCCAGACATTCGCCGTTGCAGTCCGCTGGCCCGGCCGGAACGTGGCGACGCCAGACATGGCGATGTAGTCGCGACCCGCCGTGGCGCTTCCATTGACGGTCGACCACCGCACCGTCACTGTCTCCGTCGTCACCGTCGACAGGGAGAGCGTGAACGCGATCAGCCGCCTGCCGCCATTGCCTTCCATGACCGCGGCCGAGGCGATGCCCACGGTCGGCACAACCGCGACATCGTCACTGCTGATCGTGACCTCACACTGGAGGGTGGAGCCCGGTGCATAATCCGTGCCCGCGCTGAGTGTGACCGTCACGCTTTCCGGCCGTTCCACGGTGATGTCGTCGATCGGCAGGATCGTCACGTCCGCGGTCGTTGCGCCGGCGGCAAACGTTACCGCGCCCGAAAGCCGCTCGTAGTCGCCGCCGGCCGTCGCAGTGCCGCCAACCACATAGTTCACGCTGAGCGGGGTGGTCAGGTCGCCTCCCGAGCGGATGAACCGGATCGTCCCCGAATCGCGGCCTGCCTCGGCGGCAGCACCATCTGCAGCAGAGACCGTCACCACGGGGAGGGCAGGGGCGGGCGTCGATGACCAGAGCGAGCCGTCTGCGGCCGCGACCACGGCGTTGTAGCGATAGGCGGTTTCGAGCGGTTCGTCCATCCGATGGAGTTTGGCGAAGTCTCCCCACGGGGTTGCGCCCGACTGGCCCGTAAACTGGAAGTCGACGTAGAGATCCATGCCCTCGGCGTCGAGGGCCCGGAGGTAGTCTCGCTGGATGTCGCCCATCCGCGGATCGTTGACTGCCGCATAGAAGGCGTTCTGGTAGGGGGCGTTGCGGCCGTCCATATGCGGGCCGCCCTCGTAGGCGCAGAGTTGGATGTCGCGGCCGAGTGTCGTCGTCCAGGTGTTGGCGAGGGTTTGGTGGTTTCGGACCCAGCCGACCGATTCGGCGACGGCCGCCCGCGTGTCGGCCAGGATCGTGTCGACGGTGGTGGCCGCCGTGTAGGACGCCCGCTGATCGTCGTTGGGGTTGAAATAGGGTGCGATCGCGATCGCATCGAACGACCCCCCCATACTCTCGACCACCCGATTGGTCACCCAGTCGTTGGCCGCCCAGCCGGCGGCCACTCGCACAAGACGATTGGTCTGTCCAGAGAAGACGTCCGACCAGATGTCGAGATCTCGCTTCGCCTCGCGGCCGGCGACCTGCCAGTTGTCGAGCCCGGCATTCTGCGGCAACCGCGTCTGCTCCATCACCCATCGCGAGGCCTCGAAGCCCCAGGCGAAGTTCCAGATCTCGTTGGACCATTCGACGTAGGCCTTGCGACCGGGTTCGAGGTGATCGCGCACGTAGGTCGCAAAGTTGCGGACGAACGTATCGTCGGCCATGTGCGGCATATTGAACCACGCATCGGCGTCGAGGTCATTGGCAAGCTGCACCATGTATTCAACCGACATGCCGTTTGCCAGTGGTTCGCTCGGCGAGCCCTCGCTGCCGGAGCCCTGGCGGATGTCGTTGGCGTCGCGGCGGTCGGCCCAGGTACGAATATCTGACGTGTTGGTCTCCTGCATGCCCATGAAGCGGAGCGTGCCGAAGGGCTGGAGCCGTTGCAAGTAGAGCGGGTGGAAAGGTGTCACATCCGCGCCGGGCTGCCAGCGCTGGCCGGCGAAGCTCTGGCCATTCCAGGTCGGCATCCAGATGTGGAAACCACGAACCGGATCGGTCGGGCTCGTCTGCTCGACCCTCATGGAGATGCCACTGCCGCTCGGATTGACCTGCAGGTCGGCGAAATTGCGGCCGTCGGCGGTGCGGCCAGAGGCGATCGCCTGGGCGTCGAAGCCGAACGACACCACGCCCGTGCCGTCCCATTCGGCGCGGTAGGTGCCGCCGGGATAGGCGCCGTCGATGTCGCGGAACATGAGCGTACCCGCCATCTGCCGGAGTGTCTGGCCGCTGGCGTTGACCCGGCTGGTGAGGATTGCGGGGTTTCCGTTGGCATCGACACGGACTGGATTCGTTCCGCCGACATCCCACGTCATCGCCCCGGTCGCGGTGTTCAACTCGTGGGTGATCCACCCGCGGGACGCCTGAAAGACATCGGTGAACGTCCAGGCAGGCGACCAGTCGACGACGTTCTCGAGGTTCATCCCGACCCGCATGTGCTGGCCGTCGGCCGCCATCAGGGCCCGTGGCTCGAGATGCTCGACCCCAACGGAGCCGTCGAGCAGTCGCTGGGAAGCCTTCCTTCGCAGGCGATTCTGCCTGGCACCGGAGCATTTTGCGGCACCCACCGGCGCATTCTTGAACAGATCGTGAATCAGGACTTTGGGAATCATGGCGATAATTCCTTTCGGAAAGCTTCCCCCGAGGCATCCGTGGGCCGGATGGGCGGGCCCACTACCCACTTGAGAGGCAACCGGCGTGCCAGAACGGCCCGTTGGGCTCAGATTCGCTCGACCCGGCTGCCCGGCAACCTGCGGATCAGTCGCCGAGTTTCCAAAACGCTGATCGCCGCGAGCACCTGGGAGGCTGCGAGATCCAGCCGCTCCAAGATGTCGTCGATGCCGGTTGCACTGCTGCCCACGGCCTGAAAAACTCGGCGCTCCAGGTCGTCAAGCTGCATCTCGGCGGGCGTGCTCACCGTTTGGCCGTCGGCCGTCGTCGTCGTTTCGAAGAGAGGCCCCAATTCCTCCAGGATATCGTCGATATTTTGTACGAGTCTGGCGCCGTCGCGAATCAGGGCGTGACATCCACGCGACATCCGGCAGTCGATCGGCCCCGGCACCGCAAACACCTCGCGGCCCTGTTCGGCTGCCAGCCGGGCCGTGATCAACGCTCCGGATCTCTCCGAGGCCTGTACCACCACCGTCCCGAGCGACATCCCGGAGACGATCCGGTTTCGCTGCGGAAACGTTCCCGGCAGCGGTTCGGCAAGCGGCGGTAGTTCGCCGATGATCGCGCCCTGCCTGACGACATCATGGGCAAGGTCGTCGTGCTCGGGAGGATAGACGTTGAGCACGCCGCTGCCGAGCACCCCGATCGTGCGGCCGCCAGCCGCAAGGGCGCCGCGGTGGGCGGCCGCATCGATGCCTCTGGCCA
>CAMDFJ010000012.1 GCA_945897435.1 Candidatus Kuenenia stuttgartensis
CAGCGGCAGACCGGCGACGCTGGCGCTGCTCCAGACCGGCACCATGCTGTCGCCGTGTTCGCCGAGGATCATCGCCTGAACCTGCGTGGCGGGGCATTTCAGGTTCATGGCCAGGAGACTGCGGAAGCGGAGCGTGTCGAGCAGCGTACCGAGGCCGATCACGTGCCCCTTGGGAAGGCCGAGCTCCTTCTCGGCGAGGTAGGTGAGGATGTCGACAGGATTCGAGACCACGAGCACCGTGGCATCCCGCCGCAGCCCCTTCGCCTTGATCGACGCCAGGATCGTGCGAAAGAGCTCGACGTTGCGGTTGATCAGGGCCAGCCGGCTCTCGTCGGGCTTGCGCCGCAGGCCCGCGGTGATGCAGATGCAATCGGCATCGGCCAGCTGCTCGTAGCCGCCGGCGTGGATCGACTGGTCGGCGATCGCCGCCGTGCCGTGGAGCATGTCGAGGGCCTGGCCGTCGGCCAGATCGGCATTGGCATCGACGATCACGATCTCGTGAACGATGCCGCCGAGTTGGAGGGCGAAGCCCGCCGACGAGCCGACGATGCCGCCGCCACCGATGATTCCAACCTTCATGAGGAGTTCCTTGTGCGCGAGTGAGGAGGGAACGGGGGCCGTGTCAGGCAGACATCTTGATTCCCAGCTGCCTGCAGACGGTTTCCGTGACCACCCTGACGAGGGCCTCCTGATCGAGCCCGGTCCCGGCTGCGGGGCTCGTCGAGGCGGCGGGGACGGCCATCGGCGGCGGGGCGTCGAAGGCCTTGCGGTCGACCCCCGTCGTGCTCCAACTGGCCCGAAACACGTCGTTGGCGCAGATGTCGCAGTTCTCGATTCCCTTTTCGAGCCGCGGGTCGCTGTAGCCCCACTTCTGCTTGAGTTCGAGCAGTTCCTGCGTCTCCTGCTTGGACAGGAAGGTGACCCGGCCGAGGTCCTTGGCGAGCATCAGAATCCGGCAGTAGGCGTCGAGGATCTCGGTCCACCAGTAGGCCTTCTCGACCGTTTCGCCGAAGCTTACGGTGCCGTGATTGGCGAGGATCACGACGTTCGACTGCTTGACGAACGGCTTGACGGTGTCGGCGAACTTCTGGCCGCCGGGGGTCTCGTAGCGGGTGATCGGCACGTCGCCGAGAAACACCTCGACCTCCGGGAGCACGCACTGCGGGATCGGCTCGCGGGCCACGGCGAAGGCTGTGGCGTGGGGCGGGTGGCAGTGGACGACCGAATTGATGTCGGGCCGTTCCTTCATGATCGTGAGGTGGAGCAGGATCTCGCTCGACCGCTTGCGGTTGCCGCCGATCTGGTTCCCCTCCATGTCGACGATGCAAAGGTCGGAGGGCTTCATGAAGCCCTTGGAGATCATCGTCGGGGTGCAGAGAACCTCGTTGGGGCCGAGGCGAAACGAGATGTTGCCGTCGTTGCCGGCGGCGAAGCCCTTGTTGTAGATCCGGCGGCCGATGTCGCAGATCTCTTCCTTGAGCTGGTTGAGTGGCTTGTTCGCGGTGGTCATCTTTCCTGCCTGGATGGGTGCCATGGGTGTCGTTCTCCTTGACGATTATGAATCAGGTTTTCGGTCGCGGTCGGTTTGCCTTGGATGAAGATCGTGTCGCCGGGGCCGGTTCTGACGGGCCTGCGGGTCGTGACGGGCGGGCGAGATCGACACGGTCGATGATGGCGGCGATGTAGGCATCGACCGGCCTGTCGAGCGGATGAAACGGCTGGGCCGCCTCGCCCCCCTCGCTGAAGGCGACAAGCATCCCGTCGCCGCAGCCGAGTGGATCCCAGGCGACGAGCGGCTCGGCGTTGGCCAGGCCCGTTTCGAGATCGCTGGCCGAGAGCGGCACGATGATCCGAAACACGCCGCCGCGGACCGCGGGCAACGGTTCGACGAGCGTCAGTGTGCCGATCGTTCTGGCGAGTCGCATGGGGTTTGTCTGGGCTTGGGTGAGGCGGGCGGCCGCTGGATCAGTGGCTGTGGCCCTGGCAGCCGCAGGGGGTCGGTGCGGAGTCGAGTTCGGCCGGCACGCTGCCGGTGTTCCGCTTCGCAAACTCGACGGCCAGCCGTTCGAGGCTCACGGCCGAGAAATCCCTGGGGTCGATCGCGACGACATTCGCTGCGCAGGCGTCGATGGCGGCCATGACGGTCGTGGTATCGCGGCCCGTGATCGCCCGCAGACTCGGCTGCCGGTTGGCGAGGATCACGGCCGCGGCGGGCCGGATCGTGAGCAGCAGGCAGCGGGCGCCGTCGCGGGGCACGTGGGTTGCAAAGGCGTCGATCGCGGCCCCGAGGCCGGCCGCGGGAAGCTGCTGGGTTCCGGGCACGGCCCGGGGGATTCCAGCGGCCCGGCCGGCGAGGTCGGAGGGGCAGTCGGCCCGGGCGATGACGAGCGGCCGGGCCGCCGCCGATCCATTTGCAACGGTCGCCCGCAGAATCTCGATCCCGGCATCGACTGCAAACTCCCTGGCCGAGGGCGTGATCACGGCCGCGGCCGGCACCGTCAGACGGCGTGTGCCAGGGCTGAGTCGCTCGAGCAAGGCGAGCGTGATCACCCGATCCGTGATCACCGGGCCGTCGTTTCCGGAAGACTGGGCCGCGGCCGCCTGGGAAGAGGTGACCTGGCCGGCAACCTGAGTCGGAGCCCTGGCAGCCGGGCTGCCGGCAGCGGAAGCCACCTGCCCGGACTGAATCCGGGCGAGCACCTCGGCCACGATGCTGCGGACGATGTCTGGGCTGATGGGGGCGGAGGCCATGGCGTTGCTCGAGGTGGAGTCTGGGTCTGGTCTGCGACCGGGTGCGGTCAGGCTGGGAGGGGCGGATCGACGATCGCCACCGCGCTCCAGCGGGCGGGCGTGGTGTCGCTCTTGAGCCGCTCCCGCAGGAGCCGGCCGTCGCTGGTGATCATCACCGTGTCGCCGGGGCCGGCCGAGACGACGTCGATCGAGATCTGTGGGTCGCCATCCGGGGAACGGCCGTCGGCGAGCAGCGGCTGGACGAGCAGCAGCTTGGCGCCCTGGAGCGACGGGTGTTTCACCGTCGACGTGACCGTTCCGATGACGCGGGCGAGTTGCATGATGTTTCTTGAGGCGTTCTTCGGCCGAAGCCTGTGCTATGTGGGGCTGCCGAGGATGCGGAGATCGTCCACCAGCGTGCAGCGACGCTGCCGGGTGAAGGTGAGCGGCGTGGTCACGCCCTCACCGGTCGGGGTGGCGATCGAGAACGAGAGGTAGCCCTCGCCGCCGAGACCGAGGCCGGCCACGCTGGGGCCGTTCTTGACGAACAGCGTCGTGTCGAGAAGCCGTCCCATCCGCGTCATGGTGCGGACGTTGTTGGAGTGGATGATCGCGGTGTGGCGGAAGCCGTGCTCGCTCTCGTGGGCCAGTTGGATCGCATGGTCGACGTCCTTGCAGCGGACGAACGGCACGAAGGGCATCATCTGCTCGGTCGGCACGAAGGGGTTGTCGTTGGCGGTTTCGCCGAAGACGAGTTCGAGATCGTCCCGGGCGTCGGCGCCGGCCGCCCGGGCGAGCACGGCGGCATCCTGGCCAATGAAGTCCTTGCAGGGCGCCCAGTGGCGGTGGGCCCCCTCACCGACCATCACGATCGCCTTCTGGGTCAGCGTCTCGACCTGGCGGGCGTGAAGCCGCAGGGCCCCGGCCCGCTCCATCGCGGCCATCATCGCGTCGAACACGCTCTCAACGACGAACACCTGCTTCTCGCCGATGCAGAGCAGATTGTTGTCGTAGGCCGCGCCGGCGATGATCGAGCGGGCGGCGTTGTCGAGGTCGGCGGTCTCGTCGACCACGACGGGCGGATTGCCTGGGCCGGCGACGATCGCCCGCTTGCTCGACTGCATCGCGGCCCGGGCCACGGCCGGCCCTCCGGTCACGCAGATCAGCTTCACGCCCCGGTGGTTGAAGAGTTCGGCCGCCGTTTCAAGCGTCGGCTCGGCGACGAGGCAGACCAGATTGTCGATGCCGATGTCGCGATGGATCGCCTGGTTGAACCGGCGAACGCCCTCGGCCGCCACCTTTTTGCCGCTGGGATGCGGGTTGACGACGACGGTGTTGCCGCCGGCGATCATGTTGATCGCGTTGCAGGCGATCGTCGGCAGGGAGTGGGTCACCGGTGTGATCGCGCCGATGACGCCGAACGGGGCGTGCTCGATCACGGCCAGTCCGTGATCGCCGCTGAAGACCTCGCTCTGCATGAACTCCACGCCCGGCACCTTCTCGCCGAGCACCTTGAGCTTCTCGATCTTGTGGACGAGCCGGCCGACCTTCGTCTCGGCAAACTCCATCCTGCCGAGTTCCTCGGCGTCCTCGATCGAGATCCGGCGGATGTGGGCGATCGCCTTCCGCCGACCCTCCACGCCGAGCCGCTCGAGCTGCTCGAAGGCCTCCTGGGCTGCCCGGACGGCATCGTCGACACCGGCGAAGATGCCGTGGGAGCCGGAAAACGATCCGGCTGGGCGGGGCTGGTTCGCGGCTCGATTCGACCCTGGGGCGGCCGCCGTCTTCAGTTCGGCGATCACCTGGCGGACGATCTCGGCGATCTCGGGGGCTGTGGCGCTGGACATGGATGATTACTTCCTGTTGAAGACTTCCTGGCCTTCGATCCGGACGGTGTCGACGAGCCCGATGACGACGGCGTCGATCGGGAGGGTCTTGGTTTCGGGGGTCAGCCGGGCGCTCGAGCCCTGGGTGACGAGGACGAACTGCCCTTCGCCGGCGCCGAGGGTGTCGACGGCGATGAAGGTGCGGCCTGTCGAGACGAGCCTGTCCCGCGACTTCTCGTCGAGCCGGTAGGGTTCGACGACGAGCAGTTTGTGGCCGGTCATCGACTCGGTCTTCTGCGTGGCCACCACGGATCCGGTCACCAGTGCGACGAACATCAGCCAGCGCTCCTCTCTGGGGTTCCGCCCGCGAGCAGGTCGCGGGCCTGCCGGGCCACGATCAGTTCCTCGTTTGTCGGAATGACCCAGACGGCGACCTTCGCCGAGGGGCTTCCGATCGACCGCTCCGCCGATCCCTTGGCCGCGTTGGCCATGGGGTCGATCGCGATCCCGAGATCCTCCAATCCGGCGAGCACCGCGGCCCGGGTCAGCGGCGAGTTCTCGCCGATGCCCCCCGCGAAGCCGATGCAGTCGAGCCCGCCAAGTTCCACGATCCCGGCTCCGAGCCAGTGGCGAATCGAGGCCACGTAGACATCGATCGCCGTCCGGGCCCGCGGATTGCCGGCGGCGGCCGCCTCCTCGAGGTCCCGCATGTCGCCCGACGTTCCCGACATTCCCGCCAGCCCGCTGCCGCTGGAAAGCTCGGCCAGCAGCTCCTCGAAACCCTTCCCCGTCGCCTTCGCCACGTGGACGAGGGCGAACGGATCGAAGTCGCCGGCCCGGTTGTTCTGGGGCAGGCCCGACTGCGGGCTCATCCCCATCGACGTTCCCACGCTCCTTCCGTCCCTGATCCAGCAGACGCTGCTCGATCCGCCGAGGTGGCAGGAGATCGCCCGAAGCGGTCTCTGCTGACGCATCGGCACGAGCGTTGCCAGCCGTTCCGAGACGAAGCGGTGACTCGCCCCGTGGAAGCCCCAGCGGCGCACGAGATGTCGCCCGGCCCATTCGGTCGGAACGGCATAGAGGGCGTTGCGGTCCGGGATCGTGGCATGGAATCCCGTCTCGAACGCCGCCACCAGCGGAACCCGTGGCAGCCTCTCCCCCAGCAGCCGCATCGCCCGCACGTAGGGCGGGTTGTGGGCCGGTGCCACGAGTGACATCTCCTCCATCGCCGCGAGCACGTCGGCCGTGACCCGGACGACCCCGCTCACGCGGCCGCCATGCACCGCCTTGAATCCCACCGCCGCCACCTCGTCGATGCTCTCGAGGGGTCCGTCGGCGCCCGTCAACTGATCGACCGCGGCCTGCAGGGCGACGGCGTGATCGGGCACGGGCATGACGGTCTCGATCGAACGGCCTACGGTCGTGGCCCCGGGAGCGGCTGGCAACGACGCGTAGACCCGGCTCTCGGCCGCGCCGACCCGTTCGACACCACCCTTGGCGAGTTCCAGGCCCCCCTCCGCGCCGGCCGTTTCCGGCAGGTCGAAGAGACGGTACTTGAAACTCGTCGATCCGAGATTGGCTACGAGGACTTTCATGGTTCTTGACGGGCTCGCGCCGCCTTCCTCAGCTGAAAAACGCGGCCACGAGGCTGTCGGCAGGACGGGGGATCACGTGGCTGGCCACGAGTTCGCCGACCTGCTGTGCCGCCGTCGCACCAGCCTCGACTGCCGCCCGCACGCTGCCGACGTCGCCCTGGACGACGGTCGCCACGTAGGCATTGCCGATGCTGATCCGCTTCAGAATCTTCACGTTGGCCGCCTTGGCCATCGCATCCGTCGCCTCGACGAGGCCGACGAGTCCCTTGGTCTCGAGCAATCCGATCGCAGTGTTCATGTCTGTTCCTTCCGAGTGGGTTCGATCTGTAAAAGTGGGAAAAACCGAGTTCAAAAACAGGTCCAGTTGTGTCTCCACGGCTGCAGCAGCCCGTCAGACATTGGCGGGCAGCACGATCCCGATGTCCTCGTGAGGACGGGCGATCACCTGCACGCTGACGACATCGCCGATCCGGCCGCCGGCCGCCGCACCCGCGTCGGTCGCCGCCTTCACCGCGGCAACGTCACCCGAGACGAACGCCGTCACGAGTCCGCTGCCGATCTTGTCCCAACCGATGAAGGTGACGTTTGCCGCCTTCATCATCGCGTCCACCGCCTCGACGAGGGTGACGAATCCCTTCACCTCGATCATGCCGAGGGCTTCGACGTTTTTCGCCATCTGTTGCTTCGCTCCTGTGTCAAACAACCAACCATTCCTGGCGGGGCCATCCCCGCCGACCGCACCGGCGCGCGCCGGAGAGACGGTCTTGTTTCGTGACTGCGATTTCCTCGATGCAGCTTTTTCCGGAGCGGTCTTTTGGGCCGCCTTTTTTCTGGCCGCTGATTTTTTTGCGGCTGGTTTCTTCGCCATCACTGGTGTCTCCGGCAGCCGCCGGGCCGTCCTAGGTCTGCCTCACGAGTTCCACGCCCTCGGCGTGGTCGAGATCGGCCGCATTCCCCTCGTCGGTGTCGATGTGGACCTCGAGTTTGCTCGTGGCATCGGCCCGCACGAGCAGGTCGCGAAGCACGAGGCCGCAGCTCCCCTTGATGACGAGGCTCATCCGGTCGCCATCGCGGACGCCGAAGTGGGCCGCGTCGGCATGGTTCATGTGAACGTGCCGCTCGGCGCGGATCACGCCCTCGCCGAGCTCGACGGCACCCGCCGGGCCGACGAGGACGCAGCCGGGGGTGCCGGCGATCTTGCCGCTGGCCCGAACCGGCAGGTCGATGCCGAGCGAGATGCCGTCTGTGAAGGCGAGTTCCACCTGGGAGGCCTTGCGGGTCGGCCCGAGCACCCGAACCGTGGGCAGCATCTTCCGCTTCGGCCCGACCACCATCACGGTCTCCTCGGCGGCGTAGAAGCCGTCCTGATAGAGATCCTTCATCGGGGTCAGCCTGCGGCCGGGGCCGAACAGCTTCTCGACGTGCTCGTCGGTAAGGTGGCAGTGGCGGGCCGAGATGCTGACGACCAGCTTGGGCTCGACGCCACGCAGAGATTCTCCGTTCCGTCCGGCGGCTGCCGCCTGCGACGGCGGGATGCCCCGGGAGCGGAGGACGATCTCGCGGACGATCCGCTCGACGCCGGAGCGGTCGAGGCCGGGTATCGCATGTCCGGGAATCGCAAACTGCGGAGAAGGAAGTGTGGCTGTGGTCATCTTTTCAACGGGCGATGGTTTCAAAGGGTCATGGGGCGATTCATGAAACCGCTGCCGGGATGCTGGGTGTCTCGGCAATCACGAGGTCGGCGTCGGCCGAGCGGATCGTCTCCCGCCAATCCGCCGAGAGTCCGTCGTCGGAAACGAAAAGATCGATGGCATCGAGTGCCGAGACGAAGGTCAGGCTCTTGTGGCCAAACTTGGAACTGTCGGCCACGACGATCACCCGGCCGGCCGCCTTGAGCATCGCCTGCTCGGTCTCGGCGAGCAGCAGATGGGCGTTGAACAGCCCCTCGGCCGTGATCCCCGCTGCGGAGAGGACTGTCGTGGTGACATGCAGCCGGCCGAGCAGTTCGTTGGCATAGGGGCCGAGGCAGACACCGGTCCGCGGTGAGACATAGCCGCCGAGGAGCACGACATCGGTGCGGGCCGCCGACGCAAAAAGATTGGCGACGGGCAGGCTGTTGGTGACGATCTGCAGCGAGCGGCCGACGAGCAGGCGGGCGACTTCGTAGGTGGTCGTGCCACCGTCGAGGAGCACCGTTTCGCCGTCGTGGATCACCGCCGCGGCCCTGGCCGCAATGGCCCGCTTGGCCGCCCAGTTGGTCGGCTGCCGCTCGTCAAACTCCGGAAGCCTGGGGATGCCGCCGGAATAGAGGACTCCGCCGTGGGTTCGTCGGGCCGAGCCGTGCTCTTCGAGGGCGTCGAGATCCCGGCGGACCGTCGATTCAGAGACGCCCAGTTCCCGTACGAGTTCGTCGATCGCGGCAAAGCCGCGGATGCGGATCATGTCGAGGAGTCGGCTTCGCCGTTCGTGGTTTTGCACGGAAGATTACCTTTTCCGAGCATCATTATGCTTGCACGCTGACGGATGTCTATCTTAAACCGATTGATACCAGTCCATCAATGACTGAAATTGACGGAATCCTGGCGGTTTTTTACGCAAGTCCCTATACCGCATGGACTTTCGTTCAACCAAGTCGCTTGGATGAGTCTGGCGATCCGGTAAACTCTACCTCCTGTTTTCAGCCATGAATGCCTCATGATTGCGGCATAATTTCTCAGGCGAGCACTCCGTGACCGTTCTCCGTCACAGTCTTCAGATCACCGCCTATGCCGAAAATAGGGCCGATTCCAGTCAGATCTGCGTCCGTGCTCTGACACAATCCGACATTCCTGAGGCCATTGAAACGCTGGCCAGAGCCTGCCGCTCGGTCGGGGGCGGTTTGGCGAAGGGCTATTGTCCGGCGAATCCCAGTGCCGAGATCGTCTCGCGACGGGGCAGGCAGGTGCTTGCCTGGATGGCATTTGTGGCCGGCCAGGGGCTCAGGCAGCAGCCGGCCGGACTGGTAACGCTCGTGATCGCCGAGTCCCGCAACGGGAAGAGGCCGTCGGGCGGCGACGACCGCCGGTTTTCAATCGGTCTGTTGCTGGTCGATCCCAAGCATCGTCGCTCCGGAATCGGCACGATGCTCGCCTCGCAGGCCGTTGTCGAGGCTGGCAGGCAGGGGGCCGGGCAGGTGGAGGTCGAGACACGGGCAGACTGGCCTGCCGCGGCATTCTGGGAGGCGTTCCGCAACCGATAGGTGGAGGCCGATCCTGAGCCCAAGCCGGCATGGGCAAGGCGGCGGGGTTCGGCTACGGTATTTGAGTCACTGTTCCTCGGAGGATTCATCATGCTTCGGTTGCTCGCGACGTTTGCCCTGCTGCTTTCGATGACGGTCGAATCCCTCGCCCAGCCGCCGGCCCCGGCCAAGAAGCCGGTGGTCTTCGCGGCCTATGCCACTCCGCTGGAGGAGCCCTGGAACATGGTGATCCATGGGGCGCTCCAGCATGAGGAGAAACTGGGCCGAATCAGCTACTCCTGGCAGGACAACCTCGGCAGCCCGGATGCCATGACATCGGGGCTTCAGGCGGGACTGGGCCGCCGTCCCGATCTTGTCTTCGCCGACGGGGCCGACTCGCTCGACGCCATCAAGGCCGTGGCGGCGTCCAATCCCGGAATCGCATTCGTCGTCGGAACATCCGCAGGGCCGGTGCCGCCGAATCTCTCGGTCTTCGACAGCAACCTTTCGGAGCCTGCCTATCTCTGCGGCGTCATCGCTGGAAAACTGACCAAGACCGGGATCGTGGGGGTGGTGGCCGGCCGGAGCGACACCCAGGTGCATCGGGCGATCAACGCCTACATCCGGGGTGTCAAAGACACGAATTCCGCCGCCAAGGTGAAGGTGACGTTCATCGAATCATGGTATGACCCGCCCAAGGCGAAGCAGGCGGCGCTGGCCCAGATCGAGGCCGGGGCAGACCTCATCTGGGCGGAACGGGAGGGCGCGATCGCCGCCGCCCGGGAGAAGGGAGTGCTCGCCTTCGGCAATCTCGTCGATCAGACTGGCGAGGGCCCCGATGCGGTGATCACCGGACCGGTCTGGAGCATGGTGCCACTCGTCGATCATGCCGTCAGCATGGCGGCCGCGGGGATGATCTCCGGCGAGAGCTACCTCGATTTCTCGTCGCTGGCCCGTGGCGGAGCCGTTTTGGCACCCTGGCACGGCTGGAGCGAAAAACTCCCTCCCGACCTGCTCGAACTGATCCGGGACAAGCAGCACGACATCAAGATCGGCGAGCTCGTGATCAACCCGACCGCCGACCGGCCTGTGAGCGAGTGAGCCACCTCGACGGGATCGAATCGTCGTCCTGATGCGGGAGAGGTGTCAGGCGGAACCAAGGCCTTCCATCCGCCGCCAGGCGCTCATCTGTCCGAGATGCATCATCATGTGGCCACCGCAGTAGAAGCCCTGGGCCGAGCCGATCGTGGGAAACAATTCCTTCATCTTGCCCTCGGCAGGGTTGGGCTGATCGAAGACGTCGTCGTGCGTGCTGCGGAGCGCTCCGGTCACCATTCGATAGCCCTCGGTGAAGAAGGCCACGACCTCGTCCTTGGGGGGATAGAGATCTCCGTCTGAATCGTCGATGCATCTGGCATCCTTGGAAAAGACCCGCTCGAAGTCATCCGGCACGCCGGGAGAAGGATGGCCGATCAGCCGGAGGATCCTCGGGGCGTAGAGGCTCAGATGCCCGTAGATGAAGGCGGGGTGGTTTGATTCGACGATCTGGCCGCCGACCACGGCAAACCTTCCGAAGCGGGGCTCGGGCACGTTGACCAGCAGTCGCTCCGCGTAACCGAGCGAGAGCTGCAACGAGTCGGCGATCACGTTTCCAAGCGAGCGGTGGGGGTGGGGCGTCCCGTTCGAACCGTTCATGCTGTGGATGCCGGTCATGGCTGTCCTTTCGGAGCGGGGTGTCGGAAGGATGCGGTGGAGATCTGGGTCAGGAAAGGAAGCCGGATGCGATCAGGCGGACTGCCTCGGGAAGGGCCTGGCATTCAGCTGCAAACACCCGGGTGGCGAGCGACTCGGGAGAGTCGTCCCGCAGCACGGGCACCGTCCTCTGGAGCAGAATCCGCCCATGATCATACTCGTTGTCGACCAGATGCACCGTGCAGCCGGAAACGGTGCAGCCACGGTCGAGCACCGCCCGGTGGACGTGCATCCCGTGAAACCCCTTGCCGCCGAAGGCCGGCAGCAGGGCAGGATGGATGTTGATCACTCGGCCGCTGAAGTCGGACGGAATCTCGATCAGCTGGAGAAAACCGGCCATCACGACGAGATCGGCCTCGACCGCCCGACAGGCATTGAAGATCGCGTTGCTCCAGGAGGCGATCGCTGCGGTTCCCCGCGGGAGCACATGGAGCGGGATCCCGGCCCGGCGGGCGACATCGACGCCGCGAACATTTCCTCGGCTCGAGACCACGATCTCGACGGTCGCATCGAGCCTGCCCGCGGCGATCCATTCGACCAGGTTTTCGAGCGTCCGGCCCGAGCCCGAAAGGAGCACGGCGAGACGGAGTGGCGACGGCATGATCTGAAGCGGGAGTGCCCCGTCCGAAGTGGGACAGGCTTCAGCCTGTCGTCTTGTCCGAAGTGGGACAGGCTTCAGCCTGTCACGAAAACACTCGCCCTTTCCCCCAGCCTACTTCCTCAGATGAATCCGCAGCGGATGTCCTTCGATATCGAGGGCCTCGATCGCGCCGCCGGCAATCGGGCCGAAGGTCACGCTCGTGGCCAGGGTCTCCCCGGCCAGCGAGTCGAGGTGTGTCTCGAGCGCGGCCCGGAGCAGCGCTGAGTCGGTCTCGAATCCAAGCTCGATCCGATCTGTGAATTCGAGGTCGAGCGCCTTCCGCTGCGTCTGGACGGCATGGACCACCTCGCGGACGAGGCCCTCGGCAATCAGTTCCGGGGTCAGTTCCTTCGCGATCACGACGACCGCCCGCGGGCCCTCCGCCGCCGCCCAGCCCGGCTTTGCGGTCGTCCGCACGAGCACGTCCTCGTTCTCGACGACGGCGATGCCGCCGCCCGCGAGGGGCACCTCGGCGCGGCCCGCTGTCGCAAGCGCATGGAGAAGAGCCGTCGCATCCATCCTGGCGAGCGCGTCGCGGGCCCTGGGCAGATCCTTGCCGAGTTTTGGGCCGAGCTTCTTGAGGTCCGGGAGAACAGCCCGGGTGATGTAGCGGTCGGGCTCGCCGCAGACCTCGAACTGCTTGACGTTGAGTTCGTCGCAGACGAGATCGGCGTGGGCCTCGAGCCAGGCGGCGTCATCCGCCCGCGGGTCGGCGAGGATCACTTCCACCTTCGAGAGCGGCTGGCGAACCTTGAGCTTCTCCGCGGACCTGGCCGCCCGGCCGAGCGAGGCCACGTCTCGCACCACGGCCATTCGCCTGACGAGGTCCCGATCGACGAGCGCCACGTTCCCGCTGGGATAGTCGGTGAGGTGAACGCTCTCCGGGGCCCGGCCGGAAAAGGCCGCCCCGGCCAGATTCCGCCAGATCGCCTCGCTGGTGAAGGGCACGAACGGGGCGGCCAGCCTGGCGATCGTGAGCAGCGTCTCGTAGAGCGTCCAGTAGGCATCGAGCTTTTCGGCGTTGGTTTCGGGGCCGCCGTCGGCCCGTCCGGAGGCCCAGAAGCGATCACGGCTCCGGCGGACGAACCAGTTGCTGACCGCATCGACGAGGGTGGAGAGCTGCTGGGCTGCACCGAAGTGATCGTAGGCATCCATCTTCGACGTCATTGCGGACGCGACGGCGTTCAGCTCGGAGAGCATCCAGCGGTCGAGTTCACCGCGATCCTCGACCGCCCGCCAGCCCCGGGCCAAGGCCAGATCGGCATGGTCGAGCATGCCTGGCTCGGCGAGCAGGGAACCGGGATCGAAGCCGTCGATCCGGGCGTAGATCACGAAGAATGAGTAGACGTTCCAGAGCCGGAGCAGAAACTCAGGAACGCTCTCCTTGATGGCACGCTCGCTGTAGCGGATGCTCGTCCATGGAGCCTGCCCGGCAAGGAAGAACCAGCGCAGGGCGTCGGCCCCGTACCTGTCGAAGATCTCTGCCGGCTCGCGGTAGTTCCGCTTGCTCTTGCTCATCTTCTGGCCGTCCTCGCCGAGCATGTGGCCGAGAACGATGCAGGTTTTGAAGGGGTGCGGATAGGGACGGCCAGCCGATCCGAAGAGCAGCGTGCTGATCGCAAGCTGGCTGTAGAACCAGCCGCGGGTCTGGTCGATCGCCTCGGAGATGAAGTCGGCCGGAAACTGTGCCTCGAAATCGGCCGCGCCCGAGTGCGGCCAGCCCCACTGGGCGAACGGCATCGCCCCGGAGTCGAACCAGCAGTCGATCACCTCGGTCACCCGCCGCATCCGGGCCCCGGGAGCGAACGGCGAGTCGTAGGTGACAGCATCGATGTAGGGCTTGTGCACCTTGAGGTCATCGGAGAGACCGGGATTGCTCGCCTTGGCCCTGGCAAACCGGTCGGTTCCCTGCACGCCCGGCTTGGCGAGAAGATCGGCGTACGACCGCACCGCCTCGGCCCTCCCGCTCTGCTCGCAGACCCAGATCGGCAGCGGCGTGCCCCAGTAGCGCTCTCGGGACAGCGCCCAGTCGACGTTGGTCTCGAGGAAGTTGCCGAACCGGCCCTCCTTGATGTGCTCGGGCAGCCAGTCGATCCGGGCATTGTTGGCGAGCATCTCCTCGCGGAACTGGCTCGTGCGGATGAACCAGCTCTGCCGCGGGTACTGGATCAGCGGATCGCTGTCGGCCCGCCAGCAGAACGGATAATCGTGGACGTACTGCTCCTGATGGACGAGCAGGCCGCGGGAGCGAAGATCGCGGCTGATGTCGCGGTCGCAGTCCTTCACGAACCGGCCGCTGCCCATGCCGAAGATGTCGGTGAAACTGCCATCGGGGGCGACGGCGTTGATCAGCGAAGGACCCTCTCCGGGGGCGAACCGGGCCTGCTCGGCGACGAGCACGGTGTAGTCGACCTCACCGAAGGCCGGCGCGATGTGAACGATGCCGGTGCCGGAATCGGTGGTCACGAAATCGGCCGCCACGACCCGCCAGGCGACCGGCTCTGGCCTGCCCGAGGCGAGCAAAGCCGTGGCGGGAGGCCCGGCCGGGCGGAAGGTGTCGAAAGGCGGCAGGTAGGAGCGGCCGACAAGCTCTGAGCCGGGCAACCGCTCGACGATCTCGAATTCCTTTTTCAGCTTCTCGGCGAGTCCGGCGGCGAGCGGTTCTGCGACGACATAGTCGGTCGCGTCGGCGGCCCCAACCTCGCGGACGACGACATAGGTGAGGTCTGCCTTGACGGCCGCGAACTGGTTCGAGGGGAGCGTCCAGGGGGTCGTCGTCCAGGCGACGAGGCTGCGGCTCGTCGGCCTGCCCTGGTCGTCGAGCAGCGGAAACGCCACGTAGACGCTCGGGTCGGCGACCTCCTTGTAGCCCTGGCCGACCTCGCCGCTGGAGAGGGCCGTGCCCCCCTGGGCCCACCACCAGACGATCTTGTGCCCCTGGTAGAGCAGCCCCTTGTCGAAGAGTTCGGCCAGCGCCCACCAGACGCTCTCGACGTACGACTGGTGGTAGGTGACGTAGGCCTCGGAGAGATCGATCCAGAAGCCGATCCTCTCGGTGAGCGTCTCCCACTCCTTCATGTACCGCCAGACGCTCTCCTGGCACCTGTGGATGAAGGGCTCGATGCCGTAGGCCTCGATCTCGGCCTTGGAATGGATGCCAAGTTCCTTGCAGACCTCGACCTCGACGGGCAGGCCATGGGTGTCCCAGCCGGCCTTGCGCTCGCAATATTGGCCCCGCATCGTGCGGTAGCGGGGATAGAGATCCTTGATCGTTCGGGTCAGACAGTGGCCGGGATGGGGGAGCCCATTGGCGGTCGGCGGGCCCTCGAAAAACACGAAACGCTTCGCCCCGCGGCGGCGGTCGAGCGACTTTTGATAGATCCCTTGCTCCCTCCACCAGGCGGCGATCGAGGCCTCGAGGGAAGGGAAATCGGGCTGGCCGCGAACGGGTTCGAACATTGGCAGTGGCGGTCGATCCGAGGGATTGGGAACGGGAATCGTACCGCGACGACCTCTGCCGCCACAGGGGGCGGTCGGCCCTGCGGGCGGCAGGTCGATCCGCTCGTCGACATGGCGATCGCCCTCGACGGTCCGCCCGCGATCAGGGCTGGGTCCGCCAGACACGCCAGCCACGGCCCGGCGGGGCAGATTTCTCCGGCTGAGGATCGTGGTGGCGATGAAAAAGATGCTGTTTTCCAGCGGTCCTTTGCTCTCGTCGGCCACCACACGGCGTGGTAGTGTCGGCTGGCGTTTCGCCAACGAGGGAGCCTTGCCATGGGTCGCGTGGACCGCCCGATTCGGATGGATCGTCGGAGCTTTTTCCTGCGCGGGATCGTGCAATTGCCGCTCCCTCTTCTGGCCCTCGGGGCCGCGGGCTGCCGCAGCATGCAGTTTGCCCGCCTGATGACGCCGGGCGAGGAAGGCATGATCGGCAGCCACCAGGCCGGTCAGGAGACGTTCACTCCCCTGGTCAACGAGGCCGTGGCAAAACTGCTGGCCCGCCACGCGGAGTCGGCCGTGCAGCAGGTTTCGGCCGTGGACGGGGCCGAATCGATGCCGCCGCCGATGCGGCGGGTCTGCTTCGTCGGCGTCGAGAACAAGAGCGCCGAGGAGATCGGCGACTTCAAGGAGCAGATCTATCAGGCGATCGACGCCCGGATCCTCGAGTCGCAGGTGTTCCAGTCGGTCAACCGCCGGTTCGTCGATGCCGGCCTCCGCGACACCCGCCTGCGGCCCGACCAGCTTCTCGTTCCCCAGCAGATGCGGACGTTCGCCGACCACATGGAGCAGCAGGGGCAGCCGATCGACTACCTCCTCTACGCCACGATCACGTCCGGCACCACCCAGCAGAACCGCGACTACCAGCGGGACTACCTGCTCACGCTCGAACTCGTCGAGGTCGGCACCGGCAACTACGACAAGCAGTCGGCCGAACTGAGCAAGGGCTACCACCACAGCCGCCTCGGCCGCTGGCGGGCCGCGCATTCCCACTCCCCATGACCGGGCTGCCCGCACGCCTTTCGGGTTCCTTGATCGCCGCCGCCCTGTTCCTGACGGGATGCGCGACCCACATGGTCCGCCTTCAGCCGGTGCGGACGGCGTTTCAGCAGGGGGATCTGGCCGAGGCCGAGAGGCTGATCGTCGCCGAGGCCGAATCGGGGTCGGAGGACGACCTGCTGCTGCTCGATCGGGCGATGGTGGCGCTCGCGGCCGGCCGACCGGCCGACTCCGAGCGGATGCTCCGGCAGGCACGCGACGGCCTCGATCGGGTCGAGGAGGAAAGCCAGCTCGAGACGGCCTGGTCGATGCTTGGCGACGATCAGTCACGAACCTATGCGGGCGAGGACTACGAGAGGGTGCTCCTGCGGGCGATGCTCGCGGTTTCAAATCTCGTCCAGGACGGCGACGACGCCGAGGCCTACAGCCTGCAGGTGATCGACAAGCAGCGGAGCATCGTGGCGGCGGCGGCAGAGCCCGACGGCACGAACCCGAAGGCGGCCTATCAGCAGGTGGCCCTCGCCCCCTACCTCCGTGGCATTCTCCGCGAGGAGACCCACCGCGATTACGACGACGCCGCCCGCAACTTCCGGCTCGTGACGACCTGGCAGCCCGACTTCCAACAGGGGCCGTTTCATCTGGCCCGGGCAAGCGCCGGCACCCATTCCCGCCCCGGCCACGGCGTGGTCCACGTCCTCGCGCTCGTCGGGCAGGGGCCGTTCAAGGCCGAGGCCGAGGAACAGCCTACGAGCGCATCCCTTCTGATCGCGGATCGGATCCTCAGTGCCCAGATGCAGAGCAGCCTGCCTCCGACGGTGGCCCCGATCCGGGTGCCGAGGATCGTCGCAGCGCCGGGCATCGCCGGGACGGTGCGGGTGGGGGTCGGCGACTGGTCCGCCGGCCAGACCGAAACGATCACGAGCGTCTCGCAGATGGCCCTTCGGCAGCAGGAGGCGATGCTTCCCTACCAGTTGGCCCGGGCGGTCGTTCGCCGGGTGGTGAAGAAGGGAACGATCCACGGCGTGAAGCAGGGCCTCGGCATGCGGCACGGGCTGCCGTCGGCGGCGCTCGATCTGGCGGGCGTGGCCTGGGAGGCTTCGGAGGCCGCCGACACCCGCTGCTGGAGCCTGCTGCCAGACAGGATTCAGGTGCTGAGGCTCGAACTGCCGGTCGGCACGCTCCCGCTCGGACTGACCGTCCTCGACCATGGAGGACGGCCGCTCGGTGATCCAATCCTGCAGGACGTGACCGTCGCCGACGGCCGCAACACCTATCTCCTTGTGCGGGCCAGCGACGCGGGCTTCGTCGGCCGGCCGCTGACCAGCAGTTCGAACGCCCGTATCGATCTACCAGGTGAGCCGCCGTAGTCGATCCAGAGAGGGCAAGCCTCGCCGGATGCCATTCCTTCAGGCGGCGACCTTTGCCGGTCGGTCGTGGGCGGGCGTGGACCGCAGCAGGATGCAGCCCTGAAGCACCTCGGGCCGGCCGGGACTGCCGACCGCCGCCGTGGGGCAGGCGATGAGGCCCGATAGCTGCGACCAGGTCGACTTCAGGGCGTGGGGCACGGAGCAGGCGCTGACATTGCCCGTGCGCCGGGTCAGACCGTTGATGAGTTCGCCGCGGATGCCGTATTCGTCGAGCTTCATGCCGGTGAACCGGACGATTCCCGATCCTGCCTGATGGGGCACCACGAAGTTCACATCGTCTCCCGAAAGCCCCGATTCGCCGAGCGCCTTGGCGACGGCACCCGCCATGGCCCGCGGCGCGATTTCGGCGATCGCCATCCCGTCGAGCGAATAGACCAGCCGCTCGTCGGCGTGGTCGATTCCGCCACCCGCGGATGGAACCGGAACCTGCCTGCGGACGTGGAAGTCGAAGGCCGGCCGCTCGACCGGCTGCTTTTCAGCGGCTGCATGGAGGATCTCGAAATGGACCGGATGTCTCCGGCTCGTCGAGGGGGAGAGCAGGGTGGCAGCCGCCATATCGCCGAAGAGGCCGCCGGTCTGCCGACAGCCGAAGTCGGTGATCCGGCTGATCCGGCTGGAGGCAACGACGAGCAGATAGTCGTCGGGGCGGAGGGTGAGCCGCGGCGCCCAGCGGCGGCAGACGAGGTCAAATGCCCGGCTGTAGCCACAGCAAAACCAATTCAGGCCGATCGAGCGGCAGTGCCGCATTCCGAGGCCGCGGGCCAGCTGGCGGGCGGCGCGGCCCGGCCGCTCAGCCGCGATCTGCTCGGGAGTGAGATGCCTGCGGGCCACCGAGGCCGGGATGAAGGATGGCGACACGAAGACCAGCCCGCGGCAGTCGGCCAGGTTGCAGCCCGTCTCCCGCTGGAGCTGACGGACCGCGTGCAGACCCATCGTGACCTCGTCGTCGTGCGAGATTCCCCGGGCCTCGATCCCGGTGTGATGGGAAAACTTCCGCGGCATCGTCTGGCCAAACCAGTCGTTCTCGAGCTCCCAGGGAGGCTGGTGCAGGGCTATCGCCGAAATACCAAGACTGGGACGGCTGGTCGCTTCCATTGAATCGGTCAGGCTTCGGGGCAGGGGCTGGGAATGGGGGCGGGGATTCTGGCGATCCCGGGCCGCCGTTGCCAGCCGGAAATTCAGCCGGTTCCTGCCGAACTCGTGGCGGTCCGCGACCGGAGGGTGGAATCGACCTGACTCGCCTCGGACCGCAGGACGCCTCCACCCAGATTGCGAAACATGGTCCACATGCCGTGGGTCTGGCATACTTTTTGGGTCTTTGCACCCAAGGGGGAACCAACGCATGTCGGAGAAGCGATCGTTGCCGGCTGGAGGCCGGCCTGACGGGGTGAGCGGAGCCCTATCGCGGCGCTGCTTCGTCTCCGGAGCTGCAGGGGCCGCGACCCTGATGGTGCATTCCTCTCTGGCGGCCACCGAGGAGACCCGCGAACTTCGGCTCGGAGTGATCGGCTGCGGCGGCCGGGGCAGCGGTGCGATCAATGATTCGCTCACGATCAACGAGGGCGTGCGGCTCGTCGCCACGGCCGACCTCTTCGCACCCAAGTGTGCCGCCCTCTGGAAGGCCATGCGGGAGGCCCACCCGGACAAGGTGGCGGCCACCGACTCGATCGCCGCCGGCCTCGATGGCTGGAGGCGGGTGCTCGATGATCCTTCGGTCGACATCGTGCTGATCACGACGCCGCCCGGCTTCAGGCCCTCCTATCTCACGGAGGCGGTCGCGGCGGGCAAGCACGTGTTTGCCGAGAAGCCGGCCTGCGTCGATCCGGCCGGCTACCGGATCTGTCTCGAGGCCCACGACAAAGCCCTGGCGAACGGCACGGCGATCGTCGCCGGCACCCAGTACCGCCGCCAGGTGAACTATCTCGGGGCGATCGAACAGATTCGTCAGGGGGCGATCGGCGACCTGGTCTCGGCCAGCGCACGCTACTGCGCCGGGGGAATCTGGTACCGGCCCCGGAAGGAAGGGATGAGCGACGCCGAATACCAGCTCACCAACTGGATGCACTTCATCTGGCTCAGTGGCGACCAGATCGTCGAGCAGGCGGTCCACAATCTCGACACCATGAACTGGGTGATGGGCGGGAATCCGATCTCGGCCTTCGGCTCGGGAGGCCGGTTCACGCGGCCCGACGACAGCGAGATGTGGGACAGTATGAGCCTCGACTACGAGTATCCCGGCAATCGGGTGGTGTCGTTCATGTGCCGGCAGATTCCCGGAGCCGCCGCGGACGTGGGCAACGTGATCCGCGGCACACAGGGGGAGTGCCAGATCGGAGGGGGCAACGCCGGTTCCAGGATCTTCGACCGTGCCGGGAAGAAGATCTGGGAAATGGCCGGCAGCATCGCCGATGCCTACCGGCAGGAGCACAAGGACCTCGTCGATTCGATCCGTGCCGGCAAGCCGATCGTCGAACTCAGGCAGATGGCCGACAGTTCGATGATGGCGGTGCTCGGCAGGATGGCGGCCTACTCGGGCCAGAAGGTCACTTGGAAGTTCGCCACCGAGGAGTCTAGTCTGAACCTGTTTCCCAAGGATCTGGCCTGGGATTCGACACTTCCCAGGCCCCAGTTCGCGATTCCCGGCAGGACGAAACTCGTCTGAGCCACCCGGCAGTCCGCAGCCCGACACCGTCAGCAGGAGATCTCTTGATGTCTGCATCCGCCGCCTCGACAGCGGGCTCGACGCCGATCTACCGCGGGCCGCTGCCCCATGTGACCACCGTCGAGCGGATTCCGGTCACGGTCTACGACCTTTCGGCGGAGGCCAGCCGGGCGGTGGCTCGCGAGATCGCCGATCTCGTGCAACAGCGGGCCGCCGCCGGGAAGCGAACGGTGCTCGGCCTGGCGACAGGGAGCACGCCCGTGGGCGTCTATGACGAGCTGATTCGGCTGCACCGCGAGGAGGGGGTCTCGTTCAAGACGGTCGTGAGCTTCAATCTCGACGAGTACTGGCCGATGCCGCCCGACGCGCTGCAGAGCTACCACCGCTTCATGCGGGAGCACCTCTTCGATCATCTCGACATCCCGGCCGACGCCATCCACATCCCCGACGGCAGGCTCCCCCGGGAGGGAATCCACGCCGCCTGCGTTGCCTACGAGGAGAAGATCGCCGCGGCCGGCGGCATCGACCTGCAGATTCTCGGCATCGGCCGTACCGGCCACATCGGCTTCAATGAGCCGGGCAGCACGCTGGAGAGCCGCACCCGACTGATCACGCTCGACAGCGTGACCCGCGGCGATGCCGCCAGCGACTTCTTCGGCGAGTGGAACGTGCCCCGTCAGGCGATCACGATGGGCGTGGGGTCGATCCTCGCCGCCCGTCGGGTGCTGCTGCTCGCCTTCGGCGAGCACAAGGCGCCGATCGTCCGCAAGGCCGTCGAGGATCCGGCCTGCAGCCATGTGTCGGCGAGCGCCCTGCAGCAGCACCCCGACGCCCGGTTCGTGCTCGATCGTGCCGCCGCGGCAAGGCTCTCGAGGTTCGAGTCGCCGTGGGTGGTGGGTCCGCTCGATTCGATGGGGCTCGAATGGACGCCGCAGCTGACAAAGAAGGCGGTGATCTGGCTCTCGCTTCATCTCGGCAAGCCGATCCTCAAGCTCACCGACGAGGACTACAACGAGCATTCCCTGCAGGACCTTCTCTCCTGCCGCGGCCGCGCCTACGACATCAACATCGAGGTCTTTCGGTCGATGCAGGGAACGATCACGGGCTGGCCGGGTGGCAAACCCGGCGGCGGCAGTGCGGATGCGTTTCCGAAGCGGGTGGTGGTGTTCAGCCCGCATCCCGACGACGACGTGATCAGCATGGGCGGCACCTTCATCCGGCTCTGCGAGCAGGGGCACGACGTGCACGTCGCCTACCAGACGAGCGGCAACATCGCCGTCTGGGACGAATCGGCCGACCGGCACGTCGATTTTGTCGAGGAGTTCTGCAAGGCCTTCGGAGTGGGCACGAAGACCTCGGGCATCGCCGACAGCATCCGGCAGTTTCTCAAGGCAAAGTCGGCCGGCGCCGTCGACATTCCCGAACTCCAGACCGTCAAGGGATTGATCCGTCGCACGGAGGCACGGGCTGGGGCGAGATACTCCGGCGTCAGGGCCGACAACATCCACTTCCTCGACCTGCCCTTCTACGAGACCGGCAGGGTTCGCAAGAAGCCGATCGGTCCGGAGGACGTCGCGATCACGGTCGATCTCCTCGAGAGGGTCAGGCCGCAGCAGGTTTATGCGGCCGGCGACCTCTCCGATCCCCATGGCACCCATCGAGTCTGCCTCGCCGTGATCCTGGCGGCGCTCGCCGAGGTCAAGAATCGGCCCTGGGCGGGGGACTGCCAGCTCTGGCTCTACCGCGGCGCCTGGCAGGAATGGGAGCCGCACGAGATCGAGATGGCCGTTCCGCTCTCGCCGGACGAGGTCGAGCGGAAGCGGATGGCGATCTTCAAGCATGAGAGCCAGAAGGACCGGGCCCTCTTTCCGGGGGCGAGCGATCCGCGGGAATTCTGGCAGCGGGCGGAGGACCGCAACCGGGAAACGGCCCGGATCTACGACAAGCTCGGCCTGCCGGAGTACGAGGCCATCGAGGGGTTTGTGCGGCACGGCTTCTGATCGCGACCACGAAGGACATCATGTCGAAGAGATACAACGTCGGTGTCATTGGGTATGGCTGGGCGGCGACGGCCCACATCGCGGCGATCAACGCCACCAGCCAGGGAAGGGTTGCGGCCGTCTGGTCGTCGCGGCCGCTCGATTCGGCCGAGCTGTCCGCCAGGCATGGCGGCTCGATCAGGGTCTACAGCGAACTCGACGCCATGCTCGCCGATCCCGACCTCCATGTGGTCGATATCACGAGCTATCCGAGCCAGCATCGGGATCAGGCCGTGGCGGCGGCCCGGGCCGGAAAGCACCTGATCCTCGAGAAGCCGATGGCCAACACACCCGAGGAGGTTCGCGAGATCGTGGCCGCCGCGGCGGCCAGCGGCGTGAAGGGCTGCATCTGCTTCGAGTGCCGTTTTTCGAACCAGTTTCAGGTGACGAAGGCCCTTCTCGACGAGGGTCTGCTGGGCCGGCTGCACTACGGCGAGGTCGACTACTACCACGGCATCGGTCCCTGGTATGGCCAGTACCGCTGGAACACCGGAAGGAAGGAGGGGGGCAGCGCGCTGCTCACCGCGGGCTGCCATGCCCTCGATGCGCTCCTGATGCTGATGGGCCAGGAGGTCGAGATGGTGTCGAGCCTGAGCACAAAGTCGTCGAGCCCGTTCTTCACCCCCTACGAGTACGACACCTCGAGCGTCACGATCCTGCACTTCAAGGGTGGAGCGATCGGCAAGACGGCGGCGATCGTCGACTGCCTGCAGCCCTACTACTTCCACACGCATCTGGTCGGCAGCGAGGGGAGCCTGCTCGACGATCGCTTCCATTCGATGAAGCTCAAGGCCGACAGGGGGCACTGGAGCCGGCTCTCGATGAAGATGCTCGACTCGGGCGACGTCAGCGACCATCCTTACCAGGCGCAGTTCCAGGCCTTTTTCGACGCTCTCGACGAGGGCCGCGACATGCCGCTGACGAGCCTGGCGGAGGCGGCGAAGACGTTCGACGTGATCTTCGCGGCCGACAGGAGCGCCGCTCAGGGTGGGCAGCCGGTGCGGCTACCATGAGGGCTCGATCGATTCTCACGTGGCTCGGGGTTGCCCACGCCCCGTCAGAAGTGGGACAGGCTTCAGCCTGTCATGCCTCGGAATACTGGCGTCTTATAAAGGCCGGGGTTGCCCACGCCCCGTCGCCGGACGTTCGCTGCGGCCATCCTGGCCTTCGCTCACTCGATGCTGACGTCGCTTCGCCATCCATGGCTGCGCTCGTCAGCAACGCCGGCTCTCGGGGCATGGGCAACCCCTCGCTGTCGACCCCTCGCTATCAGTTGAAGGAGTTTCAATGATTCACTGGCGTCGGTTTGTACTCGGGGCCTGCTTCGTCGTCATGGCGGCGCCCCTGGCGGTCGCCCAAACGGAGGTTCCGGCCGGCTGGACGGCCCTGTTCAACGGTCGCGATCTGGCCGGCTGGCGGGGCCGGCCGCACTTCGATCCCGCGAAGGAGGCCGAGGGCACACCCGAGGAACGGGCGAAGCGGCAGGCCGACTGGGACGCCGACATGCGGCGGCACTGGACGGTGGAGAACGGCCTGATCGTCAGCGACGGCCAGGGGGTGTTTCTGACGACCGACCGCGAATTCGGCGACTTCGAACTGATGCTCGAATGGATGCTGCCGGCCTCGTGTGCCGACAGCGGCATCTATCTTCGTGGCAACCCGCAGGTGCAGATCTGGGATCCGGCCTGCGAGCGGGATTTCAAGCACGGCTGCGAGAAGGGTTCCGGCGGCCTCTGGAACAACCCCGCCGATTCGCCAGGCAAGTGGCCGATGGTGAAGGCCGACCGGCCGATCGGCGAGTGGAACAGCATGCGGATCACGATGAAGGGCGACCGTGCGACCGTGGTGCTCAACGGCCAGGTCGTCGTCAGCGACTGCCCGCTGGCCAACTACTTCCAGAAGGGGCAGCCGCTGCCCGCACGCGGCCCGATCCAGATCCAGACCCACGGTGCGCCGATGCACGTTCGCAACGTGTTCATCCGGGATCTCGGCAGTTTCGACCTCGCGGCTCCCGGCTGGCGGGATCTCGGCGAGGCCGACTTCACGAACGTCAACTGTGCCGCCGACACCTGGACCTGGACGCCGGATCGGGTGACCTGCTCAGGCCAGCCCGTGGGCGTGATTCGCACGAAGGAGCCGGTCACCGACTTCGAGATGTCGGTCGAATGGCGGCACCTCTCCGACGGCGGCAACTCGGGCGTGTTTCTCTGGGCTCCGATGGAGGCCCTCGATTCGATCAAGCCCGGCCAGTTGCCCCCCGGCGGCATCGAGGTGCAGGTGCTCGACCACGGCTACACGGCGAAATACGAGAAGTCGACCGGCAAGAAGGCTGACTGGTTCACGACCGATGGCGACGTCTTTCCGGTGGGCTCCTCCACGATGAAGCCCTTCCAGCCGACGGCCCCGCGGGGATCCCGGAGTTTCCCCAAGGCACGGCACTCCCTCGGCACACCCGAGTGGAATCACTACTTCATCCGTGCGTTCAAGGGGGAGGTTCGGCTCTGGGTGAACGGCCACGAAGTCTCGGGCGGTTCCGACTGCACCCCGGCAACCGGGTATCTCTGCCTCGAATCGGAAGGGGCCCCGGTGGAATTCCGCCGGCTGAAAATCAGGGAAGTGCATCCCGATTCCGAAACCACAGCGGTCGCATCCGAGGATGGGTTCGTCCCGCTCTTCGACGGAAAAACGCTGGCCGGCTGGCAGGGAGCACTCGACGGTCATCAGGTTGTCGACGGCGAGATTCGCTCGAGGCCCGGCGTCGGCGGCAACCTGCTGACAACGGCCGAATACGGCGACTTCGAGCTCCGGTTCGACTTCAGACTCACGCCGGGCGCCAACAACGGCCTCGGCCTCCGGGCTCCGCCCGAGGGAGACGCGGCCTTCGAGGGGATCGAGCTCCAGATCCTCGACGACGGCCATCCGAAGTATGCCGGCCTCAAGCCCTGGCAGATGCACGGCTCGGTCTATGGCGTCGTGGCGGCGGAACGCGGCTGTCTGAAGCCGGTCGGTCAGTGGAACGAGGAGCAGGTCACCGTCCGGGGCAGCCAGCTGACGGTGATCGTGAACGACAGGAAGATCCTCGCTGCCGACCTGACGGCGTTTCGTGACGGACAGCCGACGCCCGATGGCCGCAAGCATCCGGGCCTCGCGAGGGAGAAGGGCCATGTCGGCTTCCTCGGCCACGGCGACGAGGTCCACTTCCGCAACATCCGGATCCGAGAACTCTCGAACGCGAACAACTGACACGTCACTTTTCCACGGAGGTCATCCATGAGCCACTCCCCGTCCGCTCCTACGCCGGCACCCACCTTTCGCCTCTGGCTGATGATGGTTCTCGAGTTTGCGATCTGGGGCGCCTGGCTGCCGCTGATCTGGGGCTACATGGGGGCCTCGCCGGCCGATGGCGGCCTCGGCTTCTCGCCGTCGCAGATCGCCTGGGTGGGGAGCGCCTTCGCGATCGCCTCGATCGTCGGCATCTTCTTTTCCAGCCAGTTTGCCGACCGGACCTTCGCGGCGGAGCGGTTCATGGCGGCCAGCCATCTGATCGGCGGATTGGCGATGCTCGGGATGTACTGGGCCAAGGATTTCCCGGTCTTCTTCGGCCTCATGCTCCTGCACTCGCTGTTCTACGTGCCGACGATCTCCGTCTCCAACTCACTCGCCTTCGCCCACATGAAGGATGCCCAGAAGGAGTTCGGGATCGTGCGGATGGGTGGCACGATCGGCTGGATCCTCGTCGCCTGGCCGCTGTACTTCATTCTCGAGGGCAAGACCGGGGCCGAGGCGGTGGCCGCGAGCCGGACCATCTTCCTGATCGCCGGTGGACTGTCGCTGGCGCTGGCCGCCTACAGCCTCTTCCTGCCACACACTCCGCCCAAGCCGGCCAAACCTGGCGACGGCAGTTTTGCCTGGATGAAGGCGGCGCGGTTCCTCGCCAAGCCCTATCTGGCGGTCCTTTTCCTGGTGACCTTCATCGACGCCGTGATCCACAACGGCTACTTCGTGATGGCGGGCGACTTCCTCGGCAGCAAGGCGGTGGGCCTGGAGCCGAAGTGGATCATGCCGGTGATGAGCATCGGCCAGGTGGCCGAGATCGCCACGATGGCGGTGCTGGGCACGGTGCTCGCGAGGCTCGGCTGGAAGACGACGATGATTCTCGGAATCCTCGGCCATGCCGCCAGATTCGCCGTGTTCGCGCTCTTTCCGCAGAGCCAGGCGGTGATTATCGCGGTCCAGGTGCTCCATGGCATCTGCTACGCCTTCTTCTTCGCCACGCTCTACATCTTCATCGATGCCGCCTTTCCGAAGGACGTTCGGAGCAGTGCCCAGAGCCTGTTCAATCTGCTCGTGCTCGGCCTCGGCGACCTCGCCGCCAAGTGGCTCTTCATTCCGCTCCAGCAGAGCCTCAAGGGGACCGACGGCATCGACTACCGGCAGTTGTTTCTCGTGCCCACCTTCATGGCACTGGCTGCGGCGGTCGTCCTCGCGCTGGCTTTCTGGCCGCCGAGGTCGCTGGCGACGGCCGCAGCGACCGAGGACGATCTCGAGACCGAGCCACCGGCAATCACCTAACGGCGGCTCCTTGCCCGCCTGCCTCTCGCCGGCAACGGTTACACTGACCTCCCCAGACAGATCGGCGAATCTCAGCGAATGCCCATGCACTGCATTCCTGCCGTCCCATCACAAAGGTGAAGTCTCCATGTCCATCACCCGATCGAGAAGGCGGTTTTGCCTGACGGCGGCCGGCGTCCTGGGGGCGGTCGCGGTTGGCCGACCGGCAGTCGGGGGAGAGCCGGTGAAGCTCAGGGTGAAGGATGTTCGAACCAGATTCTCCGAGCATCGCTACCGGATGCCCTACAAATTCGGCGGAACGCCGGTCGACCGCGTCACGCTGCTCGACGTCGAGATCGACGTCGAGACGCCGGCCGGCCGGAGGATTACGGGCTTGGGCTCGATGCCGCTCGGAAATGTCTGGTCGTTCCCCGCCCGCGACCTGCCCTACGAGACGACGCTCGGGGCCATGAAGTCGCTGGCCACGAGACTTGCGGCCATCGTCGCCGGCTGCGACGAAGCCGGCCATCCCCTCGAGCTCTGGCACCTGCTCGAACCCGACTTCCTCGCGGCGGCCCGGACCGAGTCGGAGCGTCTCGGATTGCAGATGCCGATCCCGAAGCTCGCGGTGCTCGTGACGGCGAGCCCGTTCGACGCGGCCCTTCACGACGCCTGTGGCAAGGCCCTCGAGCGGAGCAGTTTTCTCTCACTCGCGCCCGATCTGGTCGGCCACGATCTCTCCAGATATCTCGGCGAGGAGTTCAGGGGCGTCGATCTCCGGGAGATCGTCAGGCCGCGACCGGCAGACAGCGTGCCGCTCTTCCACTCCGTCGGCGGCAGCGATCCGTTGACCGCCGCCGAGGCCGATGCGGCCGCCGTTCCCGACGATGGGCTGCCGCGGACGCTTGCAGAATGGATCGCCTTCAACGGCCTCTGGAACATCAAGATCAAACTGCAGGGCGAGTCGCTCGACTGGGATGTCGACCGCACGCTCGCCGTCGATCGGATCGCCCGCCAGTCCCGGCCCGAAACGGGCTGGCGATATTGCGTCGACTTCAACGAACGCTGCCCCGATGTGGCATACGTCCTCGAATACCTGAACCGGGTGAAGGAGGCCTCGCCGCGTTGTCTCGAGAGCATCCTCTATGTCGAACAGCCGACGGCCCGCGACCTCGCCGCACCGCCCCGCAACGACATGCATCTGGCGGCCAAGCTCCGCCCCGTGGTGATCGACGAGTCGCTCACCGATCTGGAAACACTCCTCCTGGCCCGCGACCTGGGCTATACGGGCGTGGCACTCAAGGCCTGCAAGGGCCAGTCGCACGCGCTCCTGATGGCGGCGGCGGCGAAGCGTTACGGCATGTTTGTCTGCGTGCAGGACCTCACCTGCCCGGGTGCCTCCCTGGTGCACTCGGCCGGAATCGCCGCCTGGGTGCCGGGCGTGGCGGGGATCGAGGCCAACGCCCGGCAGTACGTGCCGGAGGCGAGCCGCGGCTGGGAGGACCGGCTGCCGGGAATCTTCCGGGTGACCGACGGCTCGATGCACACCGGCTGCCTCGCCGACCGTCCCGGACTCGGCGCGACGGCATGAGGATCATCCGTGGGTTTCGCGGTTTCATTATTTGAGGTTGAGTCATGGGCGAGGACGGAATGCGATTGGGTTTTGTCAGCGCGATCCTGCCGGATCTGTCGCTGGAGCAGGTCCTCCGCACGGCGGCGGACATCGGCTATGACTGTGTCGAACTGATGTGCTGGCCGCCGTCGGTGGCCGATCGGCGGTATGCCGGCGTGACGCATCTCGATGTCGGGGAATTCACCCCGGCCGACGCCGAGAGAGTGCGGTCGCTCGCCGCCGCCGCGGGTATCGGCATCAGCGGGCTCGGCTACTATCCCAATCCGCTCGCGCCTCAGGCGACCGAGTCTGCGACGGCCGTCCGTCATCTTGGCCAGGTGATCCGGGCGGCTGCACTGCTCGGCGTCGGCCAGGTGAACACATTCGTGGGTCGCGACTGGACCCGATCGGTCGACGACAACTGGCCACGTTTTCTGGAAGTCTGGCGACCCCTTGTCGATCTGGCGGAGGAGCAGGGAGTGAACATCGGCATTGAGAATTGCCCGATGCTGTTCTCCAGGGACGAATGGCCGGGGGGCAAGAACCTCGCCAGTTCGCCGGCGATCTGGCGGCGCATGTTCAGCGACATTCCCAGCCGCCGATTCGGCCTCAACTACGATCCTTCCCACCTCGTCTGGCAGCAGATGGACTGCGTGCACCCACTGCTTGAATTTGCCGATCGCATTCACCACGTGCATGCCAAGGATGCCCGAATCGATCGCGATCGGCTCGACGCGGTCGGCATCCTCGCCTCGCCGCTTGAATATCATGCACCCGTGCTGCCCGGTCTCGGCGACGTGCCCTGGAGCCGGTTCTTCGCCATGCTCCACAGGATCGGCTACCGCGGCCCGGTGTGCGTCGAGGTCGAGGATCGAGCCTTCGAGGATTCGCTCGCCGGCAGGCAGGCGGCGCTGAGGCAGTCCCACACATTCCTGCGAAATTTCCTGGTTCGACGTCCGAGCCAGCCCTAGCCACAAGGCTCTCTGATCCGCTTCTCGAGATGCCTGCATCGAGGTACCGTCCCATGTCTCACGATTCGGCATCGGCGTTCGTCTACTCCGACATCGCCAAGATGATCGACCACTCGCTCCTCAATCCGACGCTCCAGGCGGCCGAGCTGGAGTCCGGCTGCCGACTGGCCCGTGCCTACGATGTGGCAAGCGTCTGCATCATGCCGTTCGCCCTCAGGCGCTGCGCCGACCTTCTTGCCGGATCGACCGTGAAGGCGAGCACAACGATCGGCTTTCCCCACGGCGGTGGCGTGACGGCGATCAAGCTGGCCGAGACGCTCCAGGCCCTCGAGGATGGCGGCCAGGAACTCGACATGGTGGTCAACATCTCGGAGGTGCTCAGCGGCCACTGGGAGTACGTCCGTGCGGAGATCCGCGCCGTGACCGAGGCCACGCATGCCGCCGGGCAGAAGGTCAAGGTGATCTTCGAAAACTGCTACTTGAACGACGAGCAGAAGATCCGCCTCTGCGAAATCTGCGGCGAACTCGGCGTCGACTGGGTGAAGACCTCCACTGGTTACGGCTCTGGCGGTGTCACGATGGAGGATCTGGCCCTGATGCGGAGGCATTCTCCGGCGCACGTGCAGGTCAAGGCGGCTGGTGGCGTCCGCGATCTGGACACGCTGCTCAGGGTCCGCGCGCTCGGTGCGAGCCGCTGCGGTGCGAGCCGCACGCCGGAGATCCTCGACGAAGCCAACCGGCGGCTGGGGCGTCCGGCCTTCCGGTCCTGACGCTGCCCGAATGGTCGCGCTTCAACCGCCGTAGGCAGACCCGGTGGGACCGCGGGCGAGGTCCGCTTCGAGTGGGCGGTGGGGATGGATGCCGAGCTTCGCCAATTCGCCGTGGTAGGCCTTGACGGCCTCCTCCGAGGAAATGGTTTCATCGGCCACCGCACGGAGAAACTTCACGAACTCGAGTTGATGCTCCGCTGCGTTGATCTTGCGGCCGAAGAGGGCGACGCGGGCGCCGTGCCGCTTCGCGTCGGCAACGAGTCCGAAGGCATCGTGCGTCGTGCCCGCGCCGCCGCCGAGTATGCCTACGACCACCGAGCGGTCGTAGGCGGCCAGCTGCTCGGTAACCTCGGGCCCCAGATACGGAATCTTGAGGAAGATCGGCCGGCCGGCCCGCGGTACGCCGGCGAGACACCGCGCGACGTGGTCGGCGAGGAAACGGGCCACGTCTTTCGGCTTGTCACCCGCCGGCCGCCCCGGCACCCGGTCGAGCGCGTTCGGAAAAAATACCTCGAGGAAGTGCCGGAAGCCGGCCCGTTCCGCCTCGATCCGAAACGTCTTGTAGGCCTCGAGCATGGCGCGATCGAGCAGGGCATCGTCGTTGAGCGTGAGCGAGAAGAGTCCGAGATTCGCACCGCGGCTGCGATCTTCGTGGGAGCGATCGATGCGGCCGCACTGGGCCTGCGGGATCGTCGTCGTCGAGAAGGGCAGGGCGGGCTGCCGGCTGTAACTGCCCGTGCCGGCGGCGAGCCAGATGTCGGTCGTGTCGTTCATGCGCACGGCGGGGGTCACGGCCGTGCCGCTAAAAATATCCTCCTCGATCGAGAGTTGCTCGCTCGTGCTTGCGCTCATCAGCATGATGTCGACGAGGCCCTGCGTCACGAGAGCCCGGATACTTTCCCGGTAGTCGGCGATCGTGCGGAAGGGGCCCTTCACGGGCTCGCCACCAGGGGCGAGCCCGGCCGCGGCCAGCCCAAACGCCATGTCGGCATCCTTGGCGTCGGCAAGGATGAAGTCGCGGCAGCCGGGATCGGACGTGATCCGGGCGAGTTTCAGGTCGAGCGTTTTCTGCTGCATGGAGACTCCTGAGCCGAATGCTACCGCGGGCGTTGCCGTCCAAAAGACACAGCACAAATCGCCGGCGTTTCAGCTGCTTCTATAGCACCTACATGTGCCCTTGCCTCCAGATCCGATGCACCCGCTTGAAGTTCACCCGCCAGCCTCCGAACGCAGTCGGGCCGATAAGAACCTGATGCGTTCGCTGCAGTTGACAGCCCCTGCGTGGTTACCGATCCTTACAATGGGGCCGGGGAACTGGATCCCCTGACGAGTTCCGGTCGTGGGGCCGGAGGACGCTCGCGGTCTGCTTTCTGGGAATCGCCCTTTGTCCGCCTCGAGGGTTCCGATGAGCCGGTCTTCGAGCCTCCTCCTTGCCAGCATCGTTGCAGTCTGGCTCGCCTCCGTGGCGACGGCCATCGAGATCACCCGCACACTCGATCCGAGCATCGATACCGTGGGCCAGCAGATCCTCACGGTGCAGACGTACACGAGCGGCACGACTGCAGTGCTCGATCTCGGCATCTACGACACAGGGGCGGCGGTGATCTCGTTCGCTGCCTACGCCAATGAGTATTTTCCCCAGCCACATCTCAATCCGGGTGGGGCCGGGGGCCAGGGGATCAACGGCCTCGTGATCGGCGACGTGTCCCAACCGGGCACGGTTCTCGTGGGTGGCTTTCAGGATTTTTCCATCAATGTCGATCTCGACACGCTTGAATTCGATGTCGGCACCTCCACGTCGCCCGCCCGGGCCGTCCCCGGCATCCAGGCTTTTGTCGGTTCTCTCGACGGCAGCCCGAATCTCCCCACGCTCTCGGGCACGCCGATCCACAAGCCCAGCGTCGCCTTTCCGGGCGGCTCGGCTGCTCATGTGTCGTTTTCGGGGATCGACTTCGGGTCGTCACTCGGGCTGACAGGACAGCTTTTCATTCCGACGTTCGATCTCGTGTCGCCCGGGCAGACGCTGGCCGCGAAGGCCGGCAGCACGCAGCCGACCGTCATTCCGCTGATCCCGCTGGGCCTCGACAACTACGGGAACGAGGGATCCGACATCACGGTCGTGCCAAACCCCACGGTCGCCGGGGTCGGCCTCGGGATGGCGGGCGGCTCCGCGCTGGTGACGGCTGGCAGCATGCTCTTCGACACCGGCGCCCAGGTATCGCTCATCTCCACGGGGCTGGCCGCCGGCCTGGGCCTCGACCTCGGCAATCCCGAGACGACGATCTCTGTGAAGGGAGCCGCCGGCGAACCTGTGGCGATTCCTGGTTTTACGCTCGGAGAGCTTGTCGTGGGTGCAGCGATCGATGGATCGGAGGCGGACGACACCCTCCGGTTCCTGGACGTGCCGGTCTACGTGTACGACATCGGCGTACCGGGCCTCGACGGCATCCTGGGAATGAACCTTTTCAATCAGGCCGACGAGATGCTGATCGACCTGATCAACGGACGGTTCAGCGTCTCGTTTTACGAAACGCTGCCGGAAGGGGGTGGTGGCGAGGCGTTCGACACGCTCGGCGCCCTGCTCGCGGCCGGTGGGATGTCGTTTCCCGTATTCGCCGGGAGCGTCGCTCCATCGCTGGGCCTGGGCCCGGTCGTGCCGGTGCCCGAACCCGGTACGCTCGTCGCGCTCGCGGCCGCACTGGCCACTCTTGCGTGCCGCAGGAGACATCGCCGCTGACCGGCACGGCGTCTTCCGCGGGCAGCGTTGTGGCCAACACTACCCAGGAGCCGGGGGTCCCTTTCATACTGCCCCTTCCTCGTCTGGAGACGATCCGATGCCAGCAGCCGTCCCGCTTTCCATCGGCAATGCCACGACCCGCCGCGATTTCCTCAGCACCACCAGCCGGGCCGCGACGGCCACGTCGCTTGTCGCCCTCGCCGGCACGATGCCCGCCGTCCACGCGGCTGGGAGCGACGAGATCCGCTTCGCCCTGATCGGCTGCGGAGGGCGGGGGGGCGGTGCCGCCGCAGACGCCCTCTCCGTGCCGGGCGCGAACCTCAGGCTCGTGGCGATGGCCGACCTCTTTCTCGAATCGATCAACTCCCGCCGCCGGGGCCTTGGAGAGCAGTTCAAGGAGCGAGTCGATGTTCCAGACGAACGGTGCTTCGTGGGCATCAACGCCTACAAGGCCGCCATCGACTGCCTCCGACCCGGCGACATCGCGATCTGCGCGACTCCGGTCGGCTTCCGAGCGGCCCACTTCGCCTATGCCGTCGAGAAGGGTGTTCACACGTTTCTCGAGAAGCCGGTTTCGATCGACGGTCCGAGCACCAGGCGGATCATCGAACTGGCAGCCAAGGCGGAGGCCAAGAACCTCAAGGTCGGTGTGGGGCTGATGTGCCGCCACAGTGAGGCCCGCCGCGAGCTTTACCATCGGCTACAGAGCGGCGAGGCGGGCGAACTGATCGCATTCCACGGCTACCGTGAGCATGGGCCTGTGCAGCCAATGGACCTCTATCCCGGCCCGCCCGAGGGCATGCGTGATCTCTACTGGCAGGCCAAGCGGTTCCACAGCTTTCTCTGGGCCAGCGGGGGTGTGTTCAGCGATTTCTACGTGCACCACGTCGACGAGGTCTGCTGGATGAAGAACGCCTGGCCGGTGAAGGCCGAGGCGACCGGCGGCCGGCATTTTCGCGGTCGGCTCGACGACCAGAACTTCGACAGCTACGGTGTCGAATACACCTTTGCCGACGGCACGAAGTTTTTCTATTCCGGCCGGACGATGAAAGACTGCGAGCAGAAGTTTGGGGTCTTCGGCCAGGGGTCGAAGGGCGCCTTCACGATCTCCGGCAGCGGCCATGCGCCGGCCAAATCGACGATCTACAAGAACCAGCAGATGGCCAAGGACAACATCCTCTGGACCGCAGAGCAGCCCGAGAACAACCCCTACCGCCTGGAGTGGGAGCACCTGATGGCGGCGATCCATTCCGACGCGAAATACAACGAGGCCGTCCGCGGCGCCGAGGCGAGCCTCGTCACCGCCATGGGACGTATCGCGGCTCACACCGGCCGGACGGTCACGTTCGAGGAGATCATGAACTGCCCCGACGACCTCACCGCAGGGGTCGCCGATCTGACCGACGATTCCCCCGCACCGCTGCAGCGAGGTGCCGACGGCCTCTACCCCGTGCCGATGCCGGGGCGATACAAGTTCGAGTTCCGTGGCTGACGGGATCGTGAAATGAACCGACCTGCATCCTCCTGACCGCCACGGCGGCATCAGCCGCCGCATGGCCTGCTGTTCCGGTCGGGAACTCGCAGGTCATACTGACTCCCGTGGGGCCCGTTTTCGATCGCGAGGATTGCATGGTGTCGGCCGGACCCTCTGATTGCATCGTCTGCGGCACCTGCACCGTCGATATTCTCGTCAGGCCCGTCGGCCTCACAGAACCGATCGGTGGCGGTCGGCTGTTCGAGGTCGATCCGATCGACGTGACCACTGGCGGGATCGTCTGCAACTCCGGGATCGCGATGCGTCGGCTCGGGCTGACGGTGGACGCGGCCAGCATCGTCGGCGACGACTTCTGGGGCGGCGTCGTGCGGTCGCGGCTCGGCAGCGAGGAGATCGGCACCGCCGCCGTCGAGGTTCATCCGTCGCTCGCCACGAGCACGACGGCCGTCCTCATCGACCCGAGCGGCGAGCGCAGCTTCGCGCACCATGTCGGAGCCCCGCAGTCGCTCGATCTCGCGTTCATTCGGCGGCATGCGGCCGACTTCGGCCGCAGCCGCATGGCGTTGATCGGATACTTCGGCCTGCTGCCCAGCCTCGAACCGATGCTCGACATGGCGGTCGCTGCCGTGAGGGCGGCGGGGGCCGCGGTGGCCCTGGAAACCGGCGGCTCCGGCGGCACGCTCGAGACGCTCGCGCCGGCGCTGCGATATGTCGACCTCTACGTGCCGAGCCTCGACGAGGCGAGGCACCAGACCGGCCTCAACGATCCCCGTGAGATCATCGCCTGCTACCGCCGGCATGGAGCGGGAGGAATCGTCGGCGTGAAGCTCGGGTCGAGGGGCACGCTCCTGAGTGGATCGGCAGGCGAGTTTCTCGACATCCCCTGCGTGCCCGCGCCCGGGCCCGTTGCCGACACCACGGGCGCCGGCGACTCGCTGCTCGCCGGGCTCATCGCAGGACTGCTGCGGGGCATGCCACTCGCACAGGCCGGCCGTCTCGGCGCCGCCACGGCCGCCTGCTGCGTGACGGCGATGGGCGCGACCGCCGGCCTGCGGTCGTTCGAAGAAACGCTGCGGCTGGCCGGGGGCGTTGGCGTGCCTGAGTGAGGGCAGCCGATTCCTGCCGGGTCCGACTGCGAGGGCCGCACTCACTTCGGCTGGTTCGACCGTGCAGGATCGTGATCCGGGTTTTGGGAGGGCATTTGTGCGACGCTCGATGCCAGCCAGGCATCGAGCCTGCGGCGCAGGTCGGACACCGTCGCCGGCTGTGAACCGGCCAGGTCGTGCGTCTCGCCCGGATCGGCGTCGAGGTCGTAGAGCTCGTCCCGGCCGTCCTCGTAGAAGTGCACGAGCCGCCAGCGGCCGTGGCGAATGACGCTGTGGGGAGTGGCGCCACCGGGGTGATAGTGGGGATAGTGCCAGTAGAGCGCCTCCCGATCGAGACCGCCTCCGCGGAGCACGCCGGCCAGGCTCCTGCCGTCGACCGGCTGGCCGGGCTCCTCGCCGACGCCTGTGAGGTCGAGGATCGTCGCCGGGATGTCGGTGGTGATCACCGGCAGGTCGCTCGTGGTGCCGGGCCTCGTCACGCCCGGCCACGACATAATGAAGGGCACGCGGACCCCCGCCTCGTAGGCCGAACCCTTGCCGGCCCGGAGCGGACGATTGTCGGTCACCTGTACGAGGCCGCCGTTGTCGCTGGTGAAGATGATCGCGGTGCGGTCGCGGATGCCGAGTGATTCGCAGGCGTCGAGAATCCTCCCCATGGCGTCGTCGATGCTCTCCACCATCGCCGCGTAGCCAGGGTTCTTCGGTGCGGCCTCGCCTCGACGCGAGGCATATCGGGCCTGAACGTCGGCCTTGGCCTGGATCGGCGTATGCACGCAGTGGTGAGGCAGATAGAGGAAGAACGGTTTCTCGCGGTGGTCCTCGAGAAACCGGACCGCCTCGGCGGCCTCCCGGTCGGTCAGATATTCGCCGATCGGCCCGTCCCTGAGCGTGGGAATGCGGTACGGGGAGAAATAGCTCGGCGGCTGGCCGCGGTCGGTGCCGGCGATGTTCTGGTCGAAGCCATGATCCTCGGGCGAGGATCCCGTCCCTCCGAGATGCCACTTGCCGATGCTGGCGGTGGCGTAGCCCGCCGCCCGCAGCCGCTCCGGCAACGTGACCAGATCGAGCGGCAGCGATCTACGCCAATCGGGGATCTGCAGCCGGGCGAAGGGGCGTGCATGTCCGGGGATCCAGTCGGTGAGGCGAAGCCGGGCCGGCGACTGGCCGGTCAGCAGCGCCGCCCGCGACGGCGAGCAGACCGTGCAGGCGGAATAGCCGTGGGTGAATCGCATGCCTCCCGCCACCAGCCGGTCGATCTGCGGCGTCTGGAAAACCTCGCTCCCCTGACAGGAGAGATCCCGCCATCCCAGATCGTCCACGAAGACGACGATCACGTTGGGCTTCAGGGTGGAAGGATCTGCGGCACTACAGATCCCTCCGCCGACTGCGACCGCGAATGCCTGCAGGGCCGCAACCAGCCGCGGAAGCCGGCTTCCAAGAACGCTATTCCTGAACGTGCATGGATGCATGATGGTGGCTTTCAATGCCGATTCGCCGCCTCCGGCAGCGGCACCTGCGCGGGCTGCATCAGGTAGCCGATCAGGTCGCGGATCGCCTCGGGGGAGAGCTGATCGAGCATTCCCTCCGGCATCGGCGACTGCTGCGTGATCGTCACCTCGTCGATGTCCTCGGCGGCGAACAGATGGCGGTCGGTCGGCGTGACGAGCGTCAGCGTGCGATCGTCACGGGCCGTCACGAGGCCACTCAGCACCCGACCGTCGGCGAGCGCGATGATCGACATCCGATAGTCCCGACTCACCACGCCGCTGGGATCGACGATGTTTTCGAGCAGATAATCGATGTTGGCTCGGTTGCCGCCGGTGAGATCGGGACCGATCGACTCCCCTGCGCCGAAGAGTTTGTGGCACCGGCCGCAGGATGCATCGAAGAGCCTGCGGCCCTGGGATGTGTCGGCCGCCGCGATGGTCTCGGGAGACAGCGACTCCTTGAGCGAGTCGATCCGCCGTCGCTTCTCGGCCGATGTCTCGGCGACGCCACCCCATTCGCCTTCGATACGGGCGTCGAGCCGGGCATCGCCGAGCGAACGGATCTGCCTCAGGTCATAGGCGGTGATCACATCGCGGGGAATTTTTCCATCAGCCACGGCGTCAAGAAGGGCGGCGGCGAAGGTCCGCCGCGAGGCCAGGATGCCGATGAGCTTGGGGCGGAACGGCGGGCGAAACCGGCCGTAGGCCGCGACGAGCGCCTGCGCCACGTCCGCGTCGTCACTTCGCGAGAGACCTTCGGCGGCCAACAGATTGAAACGCTGATCGCCGAGCAGGCCGAGGCAGATGCCGCGAAGGCCCTCCTCCCCCTGCCGCACGAGCGTTTCGAGCGCCGACAGGCGGATGCCGGTATCAGCCTTTTCATCGAGGACGAGCCGGCGGATCCCATCGATGGCACGGCCGTCGCCAAAGACCG
>CAMDFJ010000013.1 GCA_945897435.1 Candidatus Kuenenia stuttgartensis
CGGCGGAGCCGGCCAAGGAAAATTCGGCACGATGCCGAGATTTTCCGTGAAGCAGCCAGCCGGGTTAGCAACAGCGACCGGAGGTCGCCAAGCAAAACCGGACACTATGTCCGGGTTTTGCGTGAAGCAGCCGCGCCAGGCTGAAGCCTGTCCCACATCGGGCAGCACGTGGATGGCCTTCCGCGATCACCCGGGAGCGGAGGCCTTGTCACTCGAGGACGAGCACGGCGATCGCGGTGTAGAGCACGATCCCGACGATGTCGACGATCGACGACACGAACGGATTGCTCATCAGGGCCGGGTCGAGCCCGAGCGAGCGGAAGAGCAGCGGCAGGCCGGAGCCGACGAGCGTGCCGAGAATCACCACGCTGAGGATCGTGAACGGGATGACGAGCGCGTCGATCGGCGAGGGGGCGTAGACGAGTCCCAGCAGGTAGCCGGGCACGGCGAGCAGTGCGCCGAGCAGCAGTCCGAGGGCGAACTCCCGTTTCAGGATCCGCGGCCAGTCGGAGAGTTTGCAGTCGCCCGTCGAGAGGGCCGTGATCACGAGCGTCGCCGACTGATTGCCGGAGTTGCCGCCACTGGCGATCACGAGCGGGATGAAGGCCACGAGCCAGGGGTGTGAGATCGGCGAGCGGGCCAGCACCATCGCGGTCACGGCGGCCGTGCCGAACAGGATCGTGAGCCAGACACCACGCTTCCAGGTCATCGAAACGATCGCGGCGTCGAGGTAGCTCTCGCCCAGCGGCGAGACGGCGGCGATCCGCTGGGCGTCATCGGTGGCATCCTGACGCACGGCGTCGAGGACGTCGTCGTGGGTGATGATGCCCACGAGCCGGTCGCGGTCGTCGACGACCGGGATGGCGATGAAGTCGAAGCGGGCCAGTTTCTGGACCACCTCCTCCCGCGGTTCGTCGAGCCGGACGCGGATCACGTCCCGCTGCATGATGTCGGAAACCAGGGCCGTCGGCCTGGCCAGGATCAGGTCGCGGAGCGAGACGAAGCCGAGCAGTTTGCGGTCGGCGTCGAGCACGTAGATGTAGTAGATCGACTCGCTGTCTGGTGCCTGCGACCGCAGCCGGGTGACCGCCTCGCCGGCCGTGATGTCGGCGGGCAGCGAGGCATATTCGGTCGTCATCAGGCCGCCGGCTGAATCCTCCGGGCAGGAGAGGAGCATGCGGATGTCGTGACGCTCGGCCTTGGCGACCAGCGGCAGGATCTCCTCGACGAAATCCGGGTCGAGTTCCCGCAGCAGGTCGTCGCGGTTGTCGGCGGCCATCCACTCGATGAGCGGCCCGAGGTGCTGCCGGTCGGCCGCCATCACCAGCTCGACCTGCCGCGGCATCGGGTAGTAGGGAAAGATCTCCGCCTGCCGCTCGACTGGCACCGCATCGAGCATCTGCCAGAGTTCCCGGTCGTCGAGTCCCTCGGAAAACTCCGCCACCGTGGCCGGGTGCAGTTCCGCCGCAACTTCCCGCAGGCCGGCAGCGTCGCCCTCGGCGAGCATCACGCGGAGTTCCGGGAGCAGGATCGGATTGGCAACGACCATGAGGGCAGACGGCTGTGGGGAGGGGCCTATACTGCGGGAGCATCTGCTGCCGCGCACGGGCCAAAGGCGGGATTCCGCCAGTATGACATGAATGCATCCCGAATCGAACCCAGGTCGGGCCCTCGTCGCCGAATCGATCGGCCTCGCTCGGCCACCGCAGCCCGCGGCCGAGGCCGGCCGCTCCGGGACGCGGTCATCGGGCTGGCGGTCCTGGTCTGCCTGATATCGGGGTCGGTCTTCGGGAATGGAATCGAGGAGCAGATCGAGCGTGGCCGGCAGCTGCTCCTGACGAAGCCCTATCTGCCGGCCGATTTCGACCAGCAGGTATTCGACGATCTCTGGACGACCTGGCCAGAGCCGCTCCGAAGCCGGGCGGAGGGGGCCGAAGTCGCCGAACGTCGGCGGATGGCGATGGAGCGATACGGCCTGACTCCCCATCCCGACGACCCCTCCCGCTCGATGCAGTATGTCGTCGGCCCCGATGGCAGCTGGACGATGAGCTGTCTGGCCTGCCATCAGGGACAGGTCGAGGGCCGGGTGATTCCCGGTCTGGCCAATTCCAACTACGCCCTGGAGACGCTCACCGAGGAGGTCCGCCTGGTGAAGGTCCGGCAGCGGAAGCCGTTCGGCCACATGGACATGGGATCGCTGCTGCTGCCGCTGGGCACGACCGTCGGCACGACCAACGCCGTGATCTTCGGCGTCGCCCTGATGCGGCATCGCGACCGCGACCTGAACATCGTCCAGCGGCCGCCGCGGTTCGATCTCGTGCACCACGACATGGACGCCCCCGCCTGGTGGCACTACCGAACGAGGCAGGGGCTCTACGCCGACGGCTTCGCCCCCAAGAGTCACCGGATGCTGATGCAGTTCCTGCTCGTGAAGGAGAACGGACCGGAGAAGTTTGCCGCCTGGGAGGACGACTTCCGCGACATCGATGCCTGGATCTCGTCGCTTCGGCCGCCGCCCTGGCCCGGACCGGTCGATGCGAGGCTGGCGGAGAAGGGCCGAGGCCTGTTCGCCTCCCACTGCGCCGGCTGCCACGGCAGTTACGGCCAGGATCGCGTCTACCCCGAAAAGGTCGTTCCGATCGACGAGATCGGCACCGATCGGGTCCGCTTCGATTCGCTCACCGCCAAGGAGCGGAAGGATCTCAATGGCAGCTGGTTTGGGCACCACGGCCGCGATGCCGGGCGGCTCGCGGACCGTGTCTCGCCCGACGGCTATGTGGCACCGCCGCTCGACGGGATCTGGGCCAGCGCTCCCTACCTCCACAACGGCTCCGTGCCGACCCTCTGGCACCTGCTCCGTCCGGCCGAGCGGCCGGCTGTCTGGCGGAGATCGCCGACGGGCTACGACCGTGTCCGCGTCGGCCTCGAGGTCGAGGCCCTCGAATCGCTTCCGACCGGGAAGCTGACGACCGCCGAGCGTCGGACCTTCTTCGATACCGGCAGGCCCGGCAAGTCGGCGTCCGGACACGATTTTCCCGACGCGCTCGACGAGGATCAGAAGGCGGCGGTGCTCGAATATCTGAAGACGCTCTAGAGGTCTCAGTGGGATAGGTCATCCCCGACCTTTTCCCGGATCGGACACCTGCCTCCACCCACCCTGTCCGATCTGCTACCGTAGAGCACCTCACCACCGACCGAGAGGACGAATCCCATGACCCAGTTCGAACGGGCCCGCAACAACGAGATCACCCCGGAAATGGCCTTCGTCGCCCAGCGGGAGGACCTTCCCGAGGAGCTGATCCGAAGCGAGGTGGCCCGGGGCCGGATGGTGATCCCCGCCAACACGGTGCACCTCGAGAAGTCGCTCGAGCCGATGGCGATCGGCATCGCCGCCCTCACGAAGATCAATGCCAACATCGGCAACTCGGCGGTCACCAGCGACGAGGCCACGGAACTCCAGAAACTCCACATGGCGGTCCACTACGGGGCCGACACCGTGATGGACCTCTCGACGGGCAAGGACATCGACACGATCCGACAGGCGATCATCGACGCCTCGCCGGTGCCGATCGGCACCGTGCCGATCTACCAGATGCTCGAGGAACTCGGCGGCGACATCGACGACATGCGGCCCCAGCACTTTCTCGACATGTGCGAGAAGCAGGCAAGGCAGGGGGTGGACTACATGACCGTCCATGCCGGCCTGCTCCAGGAGCATCTCGGCCTGACGATGAACCGGATCACCGGGATCGTGAGCCGCGGCGGCTCGCTGATCGCCCGCTGGATGATGACCCACCGCCAGCAGAATCCGCTCTACACCCACTTCGAGGATCTCTGCGACATCTTCCGGGCCTACGACGTGACCTGGAGCCTCGGCGACGGGCTCAGGCCCGGCAGCATCGCCGACGCCAGCGATGAGGCCCAGTTCGCCGAACTGCACGTGCTCGGCGATCTCACCCGGCGGGCCTGGGCGAAGGGCTGCCAGGTGATGGTCGAGGGACCGGGCCACGTGCCGATGGACCAGATCGACATGAACGTCAAGCGGCAGATGGAGGAGTGCGACGAGGCCCCCTTCTACGTGCTCGGACCGCTGGTGACGGACATCGCCCCGGGCTACGACCACATCACAAGCGCCATCGGCGCCGCGCTCGCCGGCTGGAGCGGCGCGGCGATGCTCTGCTACGTGACCCCGAAGGAACACCTCGGCCTCCCCGATGCGGAGGATGTGAAGCAGGGGGTGATCGCCTACAAGATCGCCGCCCACGCCGCCGATCTGGCCCGGCATCGGAAAAACGCCCGCGTCCGCGACGATGCCCTCTCCCGGGCCCGCTTCGCCTTCGACTGGAACGAGCAGTTTCGGCTGGCCCTCGATCCGGAGACGGCCCGAAAGTATCACGACCAGACGCTGCCGCAGGAGACCTTCAAGAGCGCCCACTTCTGCAGCATGTGCGGGCCGAAGTACTGCTCGATGAAGATCACCCAGGACATCCGCGAGATGGCGGCCCAGTCCGGCAGTCTGAGCGACCCGGTCGCGATCCAGCTGCCCTGAGCCTCAGAGGGCCTTGGCCCGAAGGTCGCGAAACTCGACCTTCATCACGAGGCCGGGGTGGATCTGGAGACCGATCGGGGCCGGCTCGCGGTACTTCTCGCTCGTGTACTGCGACACCTTCTGGCCGTTGAGCCAGACGGTGAACGTGTCTCCCTTGGCTTCGAGGCGGATCCGATTCCACTCGCCGGGCCTGAGCAGTTCGGCGGCCTTCGGGGCCTGGGCCTCTTCCGGATACTTCCCGTTGTAGAAGGAGCAGGTCATGTCCTTCTTGAGGCTCCGCGAGACGCCGATCTGCACCTGCAGTTCGGGCTTCCGCACCATGATGCCGCTGTCGATCTCACCGCTGAACCGCACCTCACCCTCGATGACCAGATCGCCGTAGGGCTTTTCCGTGTAGAGCATCGAGCCCTTCTTCTCGGCGTCGTTCTCACCCACGATCGCCCCATCGACCACCTTCCAATAGGGCCCGCCCACGACCTTCCAGCCGGCGAGGTCGCTGCCGTTGAAGATTGCCGGCAGGTCGGCCGAGGGGGGGATCTCACCCAGGGCACGGGTGCCCCAGAGGGTCGCCATGACAAGCATGCAAAAAAGTCGGGCCGCGACGGCGAGGACGGAGAAGCGATTCATGAGATTGGCCTTTCTTCTGCGAGGAACCTGCGGCGGAGGATGCCCCGGATCAGGAGGTGGAGGAGAAACCCCACCGGCCCGGCCAGGAAGGTGAGTATGAGAGCGAGCGTGCGGAGCGGCCAGGGAATCCCGAGTCGCACGGCATCGCGGGCGATCCAGGCCCCCACCACCATGTCGAACACCAGATAGTGGGTCCAGGCGGCGGCAAAGACCCAGTCGTCGGCGAAGGCCGACCGCAGGCCGGCGAGCGTCGTCAGGTCCCCCGGCGGCGGCCCGCCGCTCGCGAGCTTCCAGCCGATCACGGCCGCGTAGCAGGCCGCGAGCAGCCCCGGCACGAGGATCGGGCAGAGCAGGTGCGACACGAACCGGCGGGCAGGAAAGGCCACGAGCCCGATCCAGGCCAGAAGTGCGACCGTGTTCGTGACCTCGAAGAACCGCTGGGGATTGAGGAGCCCGTTCACTTCCTGCTCCAGCCCGTTCCGTCGGGCCGGTCCTCCAGCACGATGCCCGCCTCGGTGAGCTTGTTTCGCACCAGGTCGGCCGTGGCAAAGTCCTTCGTCTTGCGGGCGTTGGCCCGGATCTCGATGACGAGTTCCATCAGTTTTCCGACGAGGGCCTCGTCGGCTCCGCCGGCCTTTGCCCGCGGTGGCTCGAGGAACAGGCCGAGCACGCCGGTCAGTTCCCTGAGCACGAGCATCATCGCCTCGAGCGTCGCCAGTTCGGCGGCGGGCTTCTTCGATTCCAGCGAATGCTGGTCGATGAACTTATTCACGACGCGGACGAAGTCGAACAGGCTGGCGATCGCGATCGCGGTGTTGAAGTCGTCGTCCATCGCGGCCAGAAACTTTTCCCGCAGCGACCTCACCTCTTCGCCCGCCCTGTCCACGGCCGCATCGCCCTCGCGGCGGCTGCGGCAGGGCAGGGGATGGAACGCATTGCCGGTCACCCGCTCGAACCGGGTGAAGAGCCGCTCGAAGGCCTCCATCGCCCGGGCACTCTCGCCGAGCGGTTCCTCACCGAAGTGGATCGGACTGCGGTAGTGGGTCGAGAGCAGGAGCATGCGGATCGCCTCCGGCTGGTGCCGGGCGAGAAGGTTCTTGAACGGCTCGGCGCCGGTCGATTTCGAGATCTTGGTGGCTGCCTGGGCCGCCGCCTCGTCGATGCCGTCGCCAGAGCCGCGCGGCCGGCCGCCCACCTTGCCCGCCGCGCCGGCCGCCTGCATCAGGCCGTTGTGCATCCAGAACGTGGCCATCGGGCAGTCGTGCAGCGATTCGCTCTGGGCGATCTCGTTTTCATGATGCGGAAAGACGAGATCAAGGCCGCCGCCATGGATGTCGAAGTGGGGCCCGAGGATCGCCTTGCTCATCGCCGAGCACTCGATGTGCCAGCCCGGTCGGCCCGGACCCCAGGGGCTGTCCCAGGCCGGCTCACCCGGCTTCGCCTTCTTCCAGAGCGCGAAGTCGGCCGCCGACCGCTTCCGCTCGGCCGTCGAGCCGCCCTCGCCCTGCGTCTGCTCGACGGAGCGGTTGGTGAGCTTGCCGTAGTCGGCGTCTTTCGTGACGTCGAAGTAGACGTCGCCGTCGCTGGCGTAGGCGCAGCCCTTGGCGATCAGCCCCTCGATGAATGCGATGATCGTGCCGATGTGGTCGGTCGCCTTCGGCATCTCGTCGATGCCCGCCACGCCGAGGGTCGCCAGATTCTCCAGGTAGTCGGCCGTCATCTCCTCGGCGAGTTTCGCCATCGTGGTGCCGCGAAGGGCGCTCTCGGCGATGATCTTGTCGTCGACGTCGGTGATGTTGACCACCCAGGTCACCTTCCAGCCCGAATAGACGAGGTGACGCTTGACGGTGTCGAAGATCACCGGGCCGACCATATGGCCGATGTGGCTCGGCTTGTAGACCGTCGGCCCGCAGAGATACATCCCCACCTCGCCCGGCTTCACGGTGACGAGCGGAGTCTTCTTCTTGGTGAGCGTGCTGTAGACCTCGATCGCGGGCAGCCTGTCGGAGGCCTCGGCCGTCGTCGGTTTGGTCTGGGTCGTCGCCATGGGCCATTCGTCTCCAGGGGTGCGTTTTGGGGTGCGTTTTTCAGTTGCGTTCGATCAGGACCACGCATTCGGCTGCGATCGCCTGCTCGCTGCCGATCGGGCCGACGCCCTCGCCCGTCTTGGCCTTGAGCCAGACGGCTTCGATGCCCAGGTCGAGGATGGCGGCGATCCGCTCCCGCATCCGCTCCCGATGCGGCAGGATTTTGGGCCGCTGGGCGAAAATCACGCAATCCAGGTTCACGATCCGCCAGCCCGCGGCGGCCAGGCGGTCGGCTGCGGCCGCCAGCATCCCGGCCGAATCCCGCCCCTTGTTGGCCGGATCGGTGTCGGGAAACATCTCGCCGATGTCGCCGAGCGCCGCGGCGCCGAGCACCGCGTCGGTGATCGCATGCAGGAGCACGTCGGCATCGCTGTGACCGAGCGCCTGCCTGTCGTGCGGGATCGTGATGCCCCCGAGCACGAGGCCATCGCCGGGGCCGAGCCGGTGGGTGTCGTGTCCGAGGCCGATCCGATGCATGCCAACTCCCGTGGAAGTCAGTGTTTTCCCCTATACTCGCCACATGCACAACACCAGTGCCGGCCCCGCCCCGGTGATCGACGTCGACGGCCTGGCCAAGGAGTATCGCGTCTACGACAAGCCCGAGGGGCTGCTGGCGAGTGTCCGGGGGCTGTTTCATCGGCCGAGCCGGGTGGTGGGGGCGGTCAAGGACCTGAGCCTCTCGATCGGCCGCGGCGAATTCGTCGCCCTGCTCGGTCCCAACGGCGCGGGCAAGACGACGTTTCTGAAACTCCTCTCCGGCATCATCACCCCGACCCGGGGCACGGCCCGGGTGCTCGGGCACGTTCCCTGGGAGCGGGCCGACGACTTCCGCCGCCGGTTCGCCCTGGTGATGGGGCAGCGGAACCAGCTCTGGTGGGACCTGCCGGCCGCCGAGAGTTTCCGGCTCCACAAGGAGATCTACCGGATCGATCCTGCCCGATTCGAGCGGACCCGCGACGAGCTGGTCGACCTGCTCGGCGTGCGACAGCTCATCCTCCAGCCGGTTCGCGATCTGTCGCTCGGAGAGCGGATGAAGCTGGAACTGGTGGCTGCCCTGCTCCACGAACCGGAGGTGCTGTTCCTCGACGAGCCGACGATCGGGCTCGACGTCGTCGCCCAGCACGCCCTTCACGGCTTCCTCTCCCACATCCAGGCCGAGCGGCAGATGACGATCCTGCTCACGACCCACTACATGAAGGACGTGGCGGCACTCTGCCGGCGGGCGGTCGTGATCACCGGCGGCAGCATTCTCTACGACGGCTCGCTGGAGCAGATCGTCGACCGGTTCACAAGCCACAAGATCGTGACGCTCGACCTCGAGGAGACGCCATCGCAGGAGCGGCTCGATCGGCTCGGCTTTCCCTATACGGTCAGCGGCCCGCAGGTGACACTGCGGATCGACAGGCAGCGGATCGCCGACGCGCTGCCCGAGATCCTCCGCGGCCAGTCCGTGCGGGACGTGTCGGTGGAGGATGTGCCGCTGGAGGAGATCGTGGCCGAGCTCTTTCGGGCGGGCGCCGCCGGAGGAACTTCCTCGTGAGCAGTCTTGCGGATCGTCCGGTTCGCCCCTTCGCTGGCCTCTGGACCTGGTGGACGATGCTCTCGATCTCCCTCGAGGAACGGCTCGCCTACCGGGGTGACTTCGTCCTCGGGACGCTGCTGCGATTTCTGCCGATCGTGACCCAGGTCTTCCTCTGGACGGCCGTCTTCTCCGCGACCAACCGCGGCGACATTGCCGGCTATTCGCGAAATGACATCGTCGCCTACTACCTGCTGACGATGGTCACCCGGGCCTTCTCCAGCATGCCGGGGCTGGCCAGCGGCATCGCCCGGAGCGTTCGCGACGGCTCGATCAAAAAGTATCTCGTCCAGCCGGTCGACTACATCTCGTTCCTGCTCGCGGCACGGGTGGCCCACAAGCTCGTCTACTACGCCGTTGCGGTGCTCCCCTTCGCCGCCGTGTTCTACGCCTGTCGCGGATTCTTTCCCCCGCTTCCCGACGCGGTCACGCTGGCCGCCTTCGCGGTCTCGCTCCTACTCTCCTTTCTGCTCGGCTTCTTCATGGAGGCGACGCTCGGCATGCTCGGCTTCTGGATGCTCGAGGTCTCGAGCATCGTCTTCGCCTACATGCTTCTGCAGTACCTGCTTTCGGGCCACATGTTTCCGCTCGACATGCTGGCCGACGTCGCCACCGGCATCCCCGGCACGAGCCTGGCGGATCTCGTCCGCTGGCTGCCCTTCGAATACACCGCCTACTTTCCGGCGGCCGTCTGGCTGGGGAAAATCCGCGGCCCCGATCTGGGGCGGGCGCTGCTGATCGAGGCCGCCTGGGTGGTGGTGATGGCGGCTGCCTGTCGGGTCGCCTGGTTGAGGGGAACCCGGCGGTACAGCGGGTTCGGAGGCTGACGTGAAGAGATACCTGAGCATCTTCATGACGTTCGCCCAGGCCTGCCTCGTCCGCGACATGACCTTCCGGGCGAACTTCCTGCTCGAGTGCCTGACGAGCATCGGCTGGATGTCGATGAACCTCGCCTTCTACCTGCTCGTCTTCCAGTTCACGCCCGAGATCGGCAGGGATACAGGCTGGACCCGGGAGCCGTTCTTCGCCTTCGTGGCGACGGGCCTGATCATCAACTCGATCGTGCAGGCCCTCTTCATGCCGAGCGCCGAGGAACTGACGGAGATGGTGCGGACAGGCGGTCTCGACGGCGTCCTCGTGCAGCCCCTCGATGCCCAGTTTCTGCTCTCGATGCACCGCGTCGATTTTTCCGCCTTCGCCAACGGGTTCGTCGGAGTCGGCCTGCTCGCCTGGGCCTGCGGCAGGATGGAGCACTCGCCTCCGGTCGTGGCCTGGCTTCTCTATCCGCTCCTGATCCTCTGCGGCGTGGCGATCCTCTACAGTCTCGTGATCATGCTCGCCGCCGCCACGATCCTGCTCGGCCGCAACCAGAGCCTCTACGACTTCTGGTTTTACCTGACCAACTTTTCCCGCTACCCGGCCGAGATCTACGATGGCCCCTGGGGTGGGCCGCTCCGCGCCCTCTGCACGTTCGTGATCCCGATCCTGCTCGTGGTCAACGTGCCTGCCAGGGTGATCGCCCTGCCGCTCACCGCCTCGGGCTGGTGGCCGGTTGCCGGGGCGGTCGTGGCCGCCGCCGCATCGCTCGCCGCCTCGCGGCTGGTCTTCCAGACGGCCCTGGCAAAGTATCGCTCGGCCTCGAGTTGAGGCCGAGGCTATAGTTTCAATCTTGGAGAAGCCCATGCCGCTGCGACTCGCGTTCAGCTCCAATGCCTATCTCGACGTGCCTGTCGAGTCTGCGATCGAGAGAATTGCCGCCGCCGGCTACCGCGGCATCGAACTGCTGGCCGACGTGCCCCATGCCTGGCCTGCCGGCCTGCTCGGAGTCCAGAAGCAGGCGATCCGGGCCGCCCTCGACCGGCACGGCCTGATGATCTCCAACATCAACGCCTTCATGATGAACGCCGTCGCCGATCCGCGGCAGCCCTACTGGCATCCAGGCTGGACCGACCCCGACCGCCACTACCGGGCCATCCGCCGCGAACACACGAAGCGGGCACTGAGGCTCGCGGCCGACCTCGGCGCACACTCGATCTCGACCGAGCCGGGTGGGGAACTGGCACCCGGCCAGAGCCGGGAGGAGGCGACCGCCATCTTCTACGACGAGATCATGCCCTGCCTCGACGTGGCGGCCGACTGTGGTGTGACGCTGCTCATCGAGCCGGAGCCCGGACTGCTGATCGAGCGATTCGGGCAGTACCTCGAATTCGCCGAGCGGGTGAACCATCCCGCGCTCGGCCTCAACTTCGACGTCGGTCATGCCTACTGCGTGGGCGAGGATCCGGCCGAGTGGGTGCCGCGGATGAAGGCACACACGCGGCACTACCATGTCGAAGACATCGCGGCGACCCGGGTTCATCACCATCTCGTGCCCGGTGAGGGGGCGATCGACTTCGATGCCGTGCTGCAGGCAATCGCAGAGCACAGCCCGGGGCTCTGGGTGACCGTCGAACTCTACCCCTATCGCGACCGGCCCGACGAGGCCGCGGTCGCGGCCCGAACCCACCTGCTTGCGTCGGCTTCGCGGGCGGGCCTCGAGGTCGGGTGACCGATGAGGACGCTGCTCGGGTGGTTGCGGCTGCTGCGGATCCCGAACCATGCCACGGCGGCGGCCGACGTGCTGGCCGGTGGCCTGGTCGTCTCCCAGCCGCGGGTCGTCGACTGGCCGCCTGCCGCCATCCTCTGGGCGCTGGCGGCGGGCATCGCCTTCTACGCCGCCGGGATGGTGCTCAACGACGTGTTCGACCTCGAACTCGACCGCAGGGAACGGCCCGAGCGGCCTCTTCCGTCGGGCGCGATCGACGTTCGGCTGGCGGCCGCGGTCGGCCAGGGGCTGCTCGCCGTCGCAGGCGTCTGCAGCTGTCTGGCGGCGTTCGTCTCCGGCCATCCCGCGGTGGCGCTCGTCGGGGCTCTGCTCACCGCTGCGGTCTGGATCTACGACCGGCATGCGAAATCGACCCCGTTCGGGCCGGCCGTGATGGGCTCATGCCGGTCGCTCAACTGGCTGCTCGGAATGACTGCGGCCGGCGGCCCGTCGCAGCCGTACCACTGGCTGCTGCCGATCGGGATGGGGCTCTATGTGGCCGGCGTGACGCTCTTCGCCCGGAACGAGGCGGATCGGAGCAGGGGACGCATGCTCGTCGCCGCGACGCTCGTGATCGCTGCCGGGCTTGCCATCGCCGCGGCGCAGACCTGGCTGATGGCCGCCGCGGGGAGCGGCGCGACCTGGCTCCGGGAGGGGCGGCTGACGTCATGGTTTGCCCTCTGGGGCATGCTCTCAGCCTCGATTCTCGGCCGAAATCTCCTCGCGGCCCTCGATCCGTCGCCGTTCCGCGTGCAGGCCGCCGTGGGCAACTGCATCATGTCGATCATCACGCTCGACGCCGTCCTCGTACTGGCCGCCTGCGGTGAGTCCTGGGCCGTCGTCGTGCTGTCCCTGCTCGTGCCGTTCGTCATCGGCCGGCAGCTGGTGCCGCCCACCTGATTCTGGTCGCCTCCGGGAACGCAGCATGCGGCTGGGTTACAGCACCAACAGCATCTCCGACATCGATCCGATCGAGGCCCTGCCGGCGCTCGAGGAGATGGGATACGGGTCGCTGGCCATCACGCTCGATCACAGCCTGCTGAACCCGTTCGATGTGTCGCTGTCAGCTGACATCGAACGCTGGCGGACGGCGCTTGCCGCCTGCGGGATGGCCTCTGTCGTCGAGACGGGCGCCAGGCACCTGCTCGACCCGCGGCTGAAGCACGAGCCGACGCTCGTTTCCGCCGCGGCCGAGGATCGGCTTCGGCGGGTCGATTTTCTGCGGCGGGCCATCGACGTCGCAGTCGAACTGGGGGCGACAAGTGTCTCGCTCTGGTCGGGCCTGGTCCGCGACTCGGCCGACGAGGAAACGCTCTGGCGGCGGCTCGCCGGCGGCCTCGCTCCCGTGCTCGAGCATGCCCGCAGCCGGGGCATCCGCCTGGGATTCGAGCCCGAGCCGGGGATGTTCATCGACACGATCGCCCGCTACAGGCTGCTCTGCGAGCGGCTGGCAGGCGGGCCAGAGCCCGACCTGACGATCGACCTCGGCCACATGGAGTGCATGGGGGAGTGGCCGGTCCGCGACCATCTGCAGGCCGTCGCCGGACGGATCGTCAACGTCCACCTCGACGACATGCTCGCCTGCCGCCACGAGCATCTCCCGCTCGGCCAGGGGGACGTCGACCTGGCCGCCATGCTCCGACTGCTCGCGGAGATCGGCTATCAGGGCGGAGTCCATGTCGAACTGCCAAGGCAGTCGCATGCCTGGCGAACGACAGCCGTCGAGTCGGCGGCCTCGGTCGGCCGGGCCCTCGGTCAGATCGCGTAGACGATCGTGCCCGGATCCTCGGAGTAGGCAGGCTGCAGTTCCACGCTGCCCCGCGGGAGGAGCCCGCTGGGAACACGTTCCACCGCCTGCAGGTCGCGATCGGCGATCGAATGGATCACGCTTCCGATCCGGGTCGTCCGCAGCAGCGGCGAGTCGTGATCGATTCTGCCCAGTTCAGCGATGCCCGTCGCATCGATCTGGAGGACATAGGCTGTGTATTCGTTGACCCAGGGAGTGAAGCCGAATTCATCCGGGGTTTCCGTCGTCGCCGGGCGGCTGCCGCTCACGGGCAGGACGACCAGGCCGAGCTCCGGGAAGAAGCCGAGGGCATGGTGGTTCCATTCGGCCTCCGACCAGCTCCAACTGTTCTCAGGCTGGTCAATCAGGATCGTGTCGACCTCCGTCGGAGCCGCTGGATCGCGGACGTCGAACAGCGACACCTTGAGGCCGAGGGTGCGTCCGGTGTCGGGATCCGCATCCCGGCCGATGCCGAGCAGATAGCCTTCCCCGACGGGTTGGAGATACCGGGAGAATCCCGGAACCTTCAACTCGCCCGCCACTCGCGGGGCCGTCGGGACCGAGAGGTCGATCGTGTAGAGCGGATCGACCTGCAGGAACGTGACCATGTAGGCGGTGTCGCCCACGAACCGGGCCGACATGATCGATTCGCCGGGAGCGATGTCTGTGACCTTTCCGATCAGGTTCAGGGTGTCTCCCTGGGTGGCGAGAACGTACACCGCATTCGATCGGGAGATCTGCCAGGGGAGCGGTTCGATCGTCTCCTGATTGCCAGTGATATCGATCGGTGCCATGGCCGGAGTCGCGTCGGTCACCGTGACGGCCACCCGCAACTCCTCGCCGTCGGTGTCGGCCGAGAACTGATTGAGCAGCTGGCCCGAGAAGCTCCCCGACGAGACGAGCCGCGGCGCTGCGGCCGTGATCGTGAACCGCTGCACGTCGGTGCGGTCGCCCGACATCGATCGCCAACGCGGGCTGAAGAGATAAAGATCGTTGGCGTTCATGTGGATCGTGGTCGTGTAGCCGCCGATCGCGGATGCCGCTCCGCCGATCGCCGGACGGGCTGTGCCGGTGTCGATCGTCAGGATCGAGGTCAGATTGGCCTCGTCGCCGCTCGCCGGCAGGAGCACGTCCTTCGGCAGCGAGACGAGCCCCGATGTCACCCGCTGCCGTCCTGCGGCATCCCGGGTCGTGGTCGTCCAGCTCGGCAGCATCCGGTCGAATGACGAGCGGCGGATCATGCGGACGAGCGCCGCGTCGGAGACGGGCCCGTCCGCGACCGCGATCCGGCCGTCCTGCGGCATGCCGAGCGCCCGGGGAAAGCCCCAGTAGCCCTCGAGCAGGTCGTTCTGAACGACGAGTGTCAGCCTGCCATCGACCATTCGCGAATCGGTGTAGCTCCCGTCGACGGCCGTGCTCGACACGATCCGCGGCGAGGCCGGATCGGCCACATCGTAGACGGTCGCCTGCACCCGGCCGCCGCCACGATGCCGCAGCAGCGGCATGCCGGCCTGGTTGAGCGGGGCCGGATCCCAGACGCTCGAAAGCACCGTGAGACGGCCGCCATGGAGATATTCGGCGATCGGCCAGCCGTCGACCGTGGTTCGCGACACGACTTCCGGCGTATCCGGGGAGTTTGCGTCGACGATCAGCAATTCGTTGCGGGAAAGGATATAGAGGTGGCGGCCGTCGTTCTCGATCAGATCCCCCTCGTCGACGCCCGCGATCTGGGTGTTGGTCTGGGACGCATCGGCGGCCGCTCCGGCGCCGCCCGACGCAGCCACGCCACTGGTCGCAGCCATGGCGTCGGTGGTTCCGGCCAGAGGGAAGATGCGGCCGTCGACGGCGATCCCATCGACCCAGCCCCCGAATTCGGAGCGGGCCTGGGCAGCCCGCGTCATGTAGTCGCGGAATGCCTGGGCCGATCCCAGCTTCCGCAGCCTGTCGGCCCTGACGGCATTGGCGACCCGATCGATGCCCCCACTCGATTCGAAGGCGTTCCTGCCGGCACCGCCGTCGAGCTGATTCCTACCGGCGCCGCCGCGGAGCAGATCGTCGCCCCTGCCGCCCTTGATCTGCGTTGGAATCGTGATCGGGCCGTTGTCCTGATTGACCAGAATCTCATCATCGCCGGAACGGCCGTCGATCCGGATCTGCCGGATCGAGTTGATGCTGCGGGAGCTGGTGACCGTGCCGTTTTCGACGATCTCAAGCTGGCCCGAGTCGTCGACGGCGCGGCGGATCTCGATGACATCGTCCGCGGCCGTGCCCTGGATCGAGAGAACGCCGCGGGAGACCGTTGCGGAAAGCATCCGCCGGCATTCGAGCGGCTCGAGGCCGATCCGGGGCTGAGTATGGTTTCGACCGGTTCGACGCTGGAGCGGCATGGGAATGGACCTCGCGGGCGCTGGGATCGATCGGGGCGACACGTCGGGCAACGGCCGGGTGAGCCTCTTCCCCCGAAGGGTAGGGCTCGGCCTGCGGCTGCCGCAAGAGAAACGGGGAGGCCCGGGCGGAATGCGTCGTCGGGTCGCTATGACCGCTGGTCGGTTTCTGCCGAGTCGCCCGCGACCTCGACGCCATGTTTGGCCTCGGGGAACATCAGCGATGCGGCCACGCTCGTGCCGATCAGTCCCACGATCACGAGCAGCGAGACGGCTGGGTGAACCAGATGGCCCTTGGCGTGGGCATCCCAGCCGCCCAGAGACGCGATCCACTCGTTGTGCTTGGCGGCCTCGGCGATCATCTTCGTGCCAACGAAGATCAGCACGGCGGAGAGACCGTAGTTGAGAAATCGGAACATGTCCATCACGCCGGCGAGCAGGAAATAGAGCGCCCGCAGGCCGAGGATCGCGAACACGTTGGATGTGAAGGCGATGAATCGCATGTAGTGGGTGCCAGGTGTGACCACGCCGAGGATGGCCGGAACGCTGTCCACGGCGAAGAGCACGTCGGTGCTCTCGATGATCAGCAGCACGAGGAACAACGGCGTGGCCATCAGCCGTCCCTGCTCGCGGACGAAGAACCTGTCGCCGGCAGGCTGCGAGGAGACCGGGATCAGTCTGCGGATCGTCCGGACCAGAAATCCGTCGCCCGGCTCATGATCGTCCTGTCCGAAGGCCAGTTTGAGACCGGTGTAGACGAGGAACGCGCCAAACACCCAGAGCACCCAGGTGTACCGTTCGACGAGCTCGGCCCCCAGAAGGACGAAGGTGAGCCGCATCAGAACGGCCCCGAGAATGCCCCAGAAGAGCACCCGATACTGGTATTTCAGCGGCACTTTGAAATAGCCAAACACAACCGCGAAGACGAACACGTTGTCCATCGAGAGCGACCATTCGACGAGATATCCCGTCAGAAACTCGATCGCCGCCTTGCCCCCCAGCCACCACCAGACCAGCCCGTTGAAGCTGAGCGCCAGGGCCGACCAGAAGCAGGTCCAGAATCCGCTCTCCCGCAGCGACGGTTCCTTGGCGTGCTTGTGGAAGACCGTCAGATCGAGCGTCAGCATGACGATGACGAAGACCGCGAACGCTGCCCAGTGGATCGAGTGGATCGTCGCATCAGCTGCCGGCGGAATCATGCCGAGAAGGTGTGGAAACCAGGCGTGCACGGGAAACCTGCGGAGGAAGGGGATGACGCGGGAATTGTAGCAGGCGGGGCGTGGAACGCGGGAACTGCCGCGGTCGGGAAGATCAGGTCGGGGATCTGCCGGCGGACCGTCTGTCCGGCATGCCGACGGCGGTCACAAAACTGGCTGTCATCGCCGCGAAGACATGGGAAATGCGGCCCCAGTCACGGTCCTCCGCCTGGCAGATGAGGAGATAGATCGCCGACCGCGTGGCAAGCGTGCGGACCTGCGCCGTGTTGGTGAGGTCGAGGCAGTAAAAGTTGAGATCGAACCCGGAGAGCTCCTGCCCGGCGACGCTTTCCGCGGCCTGCTCGCTGTCGAGGTCCCGATACTCGCTCCGCATCTGCTCGACCACCGCCAGCGAGAGGGTTTTCGGATCGCCGCCGGGGGCATGGCCGCTGACAGACCAGAAACCTCCGTCCGGCGAATAGACGGTCACTGCGGCCAGGTCGCCCGACGAGTCGTCGATATCGATCGTCCAGTTTTCCGGATAGTCGAAGGCCAGTCCGAATCGCTCGAATCGCATGAGGCTGTTCCTGACGTGTCCGGCAGGCAAGGGACCTGCAGGAATCGGAGGATTGTAGCCATTTCCTCCTGCCGCCAACGGTCTGGACCGGCCGCAGGCCGACCGCTATCGTCCGCCCCACGTTCCGTCAGATCCTCGTTCCGGAAGCATCCATGCCTCAGTCGGTCAGGGCCAGCGGGTCGCCAGCCCGCGGTGTGTCAGCCCATCTGCTCGACTACCTCGTCCCGGGCGCCATTCTCGTGGCCCTGCTCGTGGTCCTTGCGCCGGTGCCGGCCCCGATCGTCGATCTGCTTTTGGCCGCGAACCTGACCGTGTCGGTGCTCGCCCTGCTGGCCTCGCTGGCCGCGCGGACACCGCTCGAAATGAGCATCTTTCCGACCTTTCTGCTCGGCGCGACCCTGATCCGTCTGGTGCTCAATGTCTCGACGACCAGGCTCGTCCTCTCGCGGGCCGCCATCGACGGCGCCTCCGCCGCGGGCGAGGTGGTCGAGGCGTTCGCGGCATTCGTGTCGGCCAACAACCTCGTCGTCGGGGCGGTCATCTTTGCGATCATCTCCGTGGTGCAGTTCGTGGTCATCACGGCCGGTGCCACCCGTACCAGTGAGGTGGCGGCACGGTTTGCGCTCGACGGCCTGCCGGGCCGGCAGATGGCGATCGACGCCGATCTCGGCGCCGGGACGATCGATCGGGATCAGGCCCGTGCCCTGCGGCTCGAACTGCAGCGTCAGGCCGATTTCTTCGCCGGCATGGACGGTGCCAGTCGGTTTGTCCGCGGTGAGGCCGTTGCCAGCGTGATCATCACAATGGTCAACCTGTTCGGCGGACTGGCGATCGGAGTCCTCCAGAACGGCATGTCGCCGGCCAAGGCGATCGATGTCTATTCGCGGCTGACGATCGGTGACGGTCTGGTGACCGCCGTGCCCTCGCTCCTGATCGCCGTGGCGACGGGATTGCTCATTTCCAGGTCGAGCCAGTCGGTCGATCTCTCGGCCGAACTGGGGCGTCAGTTCACGGCGCGGCCTCATGTGCTCCTGATCACAGCGGTGTTTCTCGGTGTCCTCTCCCTGACAGGCATGCCGTTCATCCCGCTGGCCGTGATGTCGGCGGCGGCCCTGGCCGGAGCCTGGACGATGCGAAATCGACCGACTCCGGACCAATCCCCGAAGGCCGGCGGTGCCGTCGCTCCGGAACGGCTCGGCGACCTGATCACCGACGACCGGATCGTCGTCCATCTCGGCCGCGGACTGCTCCGCCTCGTCGCCTCGGCGGAGTCACCGCTGCTGGGCCGCGTCCAGTCGCTGCGGTCGGAGATTGCCGCCGATCTTGGCATCGTGGTGCCGAGCATCGCCTTCCGCGACGACCTCTCGCTGCCCGAACGAGGCTATCGCGTCACGATCGCCGCGGAAACGGTCGACGAGAGCGAGGTGGCAAGGGAACGGGCCAAGGGCTCCGACGTCGATCAGATCCTGCGGGCTGTCGAGGTGGCGGCTCGCAGGCGGGCCGACGTCCTGCTCACGCGGGATGGCACGTCCCGGCTGATCGAATCGTTGCGGGCCGCCCAGCCGGCCCTGGTGGCCCAGGTCGTGCCCGATCTGCTTCCAATTTCCAAGATTCATCGCACGCTCCAGTGCCTCCTCCAGGACGGCGTTCCGGTTCGCCCGCTGGCCGATCTGCTCGAGCGGATGGCCGATCATGCCGCAGACGGTTCCGATCCGGCGACGCTCGCCGAATCTGTCCGACGGGGGATGATTCGGAGCATCTGCAGAAGATTGCGTGATGCCAACGGGGCCCTGGTGATCGTTCGAATTTCAGACGATGCAGCCATGGCCCTGCTCGAGGCGGGGGGCCGGGGAGCGAAGGTCGGTGCCGAAATCCGCCGGGCCTGCAGGCCGCGACTCGAGCGGGGAGAAACGCCGCTTCTGGTGGTGGCAGCAGACGTCCGCCGTCGGGTTCGCGATGCGGTTTCCCGACAGTTGCCCGACCTGCGGGTCCTTGCCGCCGAAGAATTGGCTCTCGAGGACGGGGTGGAGGTGTTTGCGACGATCGGCGCCGCGGAGCTGGCACGGGCGGCCTGACTGCCCGATCAGGAACAGGATCACGGAAAGATGATTCCCGGTGGCGGGTGAGGTTTGTGAAAAGGTTTTCTGAAACGACAGGGTGCGCGGGCGCCCGAAAAAAGATTCAAGACCCGGCCGGTGCCAGGACGATGTCCCAAGGCTCGGCGGTGATGTGTGTGGCCCTTTCAAGGAGGATCGCGTGGCGTATCAACCCTCTGCCGACGAAGTGCAGGAAATCTGGAAGCAGTTCAAGGCGGACCAATCCAACGAGGATTTGAGGAACCGGCTGATCGAGGTCTATCTGCCGCTCGTGAAATACAACGGCGAAAGGATCTGGTCGCGGCTTCCGGAGGGGGTCGAACTCGACGATCTGACGTCGGCCGGCACCTTCGGCCTGATGGATGCGATCGATGCCTTCGACATGTCACGCGGGGTCAAGTTTGAGACCTACTGCGTGCCGCGAATCCGCGGGGCAATGCTCGATGAGCTGCGGACGATGGACTGGGTGCCGCGGCTGGTGCGGTCCAAGGCCAGCAAGCTCAACGAGGCTGTGAAGACGCTCGAGGCGAAGTATGGCCGGGCGCCCTCCGATGACGAGGTCGCCGAGCACATGCAGCTATCCCGGGAAGACTTCGAAAAACTGCTGATCGAAGCCAACGCCGCCAGCCTCGTCAGCCTCAACAAGAAGTGGTGCGAGACCGACAGTTCGAAGGACGTCCGCGAGATCGACATCCTCGAGGACAAGAAGGGTGAAGACCCCACCCGTCGGATTCAGAAGGCCGACCTGATGCGACTGGTGACAAAGGGGCTCAATCGCAACGAGCGGCTGATCATCATCCTCTATTACTACGAGGAACTCACGATGAAGGAGATCGGGGCCACGCTCGACCTCTCTGAAAGCCGTGTCAGCCAGATGCACAGCGCGATCGTGGAGCGACTCCAGAACCAGCTCGAGCGGCGCCGCCCGGAATTCGCCATGTAAATTGCGGGACCTGCGGCCGACTGGGCGGGATGGGGCGGCCTGGTGGTGTCACAATGGTCAAAACAGGAAGCCAAAAATTTCGTTGAAGTTCCGGATGGCCGGATGCCGATGATAAGAAATCTGTCGCGGCGACATGACCGGATGAGGCTGGCCATGAGCTGTCGGGCGACTGGTGTCGCCGGAACGCGGAAGCGCGGCAACAATTGGATCGAACACAGACTGCAGGCGACATCCGCAAGAACCAAACGAACCCTTCGGCATTCGGCTCCGTAGGAGTCGGCGTGAGCGGGGGACGGATTCGCATCGGGGTCTGAAAGGAGTGCAAGTATGAACATCTTCGGAGTCTTTTCGACACACGGCGCCCAGGCGCTCGGCGGGGTCAAGGGTGTGGAGTCGGCCAAGGCAGCCCAGGCGGCCGCCCAGCAGGGCATCGCCGAGGTGCACGATTCCGTCACGCTGTCGGTCGACGCGGTGCGTGCCGCCGATTCGGCGTCCGACATCCGCTTCGATCGGGTCAATGCGATCCGGGCCGCAATCGCGGACGGTTCGTACGAGACGCCCGAGAAGTTGGATCTGGCCCTCGACCGCCTGCTCGATCGGCTCGGCTGACCGAGAGCCTGCCCGAACTGATTTTCCGGGCCTGAAGAAACTCTTCATCGCGGCCTGACCTGACCGGTCAGGCCGCGTGTTTTTTTGGGGCTTCGGGATCGTGAGGCTAGAATGGTTTCGATAATCCCGCGGCTGCGAGGAATGACAGCGATGTCGCTGGCGCCCGACTTTTCGCTCGGTTCGGTCGACGTGGCCCTGACGCCATCGGCGAGGTTCGAGGAGTTTCTTCAGGCCCGCGGTAAGAGGATCACCCGCCAGCGACGGATGATCGTCGAGCACGTCTGCGGTCGCCACGAACACTTCGACGCGGAGCAGTTGCTGGCTGAACTGCGACAGACGCCCGAGGGGGCCGCGGCGAGCCGCCCCACCGTCTATCGCACCCTCGGCGAGATGGTCGATGCCGGCCTGCTCAGGAAGATGGTGCTCGGAGGCAGGGCGGTCTACGAGCACGACTACGGCTATCCACAGCACGATCACCTCTACTGCACCTCCTGCCAGAAGCTGATCGAGTTTTCCAGCGAGGATTTGATCCGGATGCGGGATGCCGTCGCGGCCAGCCATCAGTTTCGGGCCCAAGGGCACCGACTGATCATCAGCGGCATCTGCCTCGACTGCCGCAGCGGCCGCAGCAAGTCCCGCCATCAGGACAGGGTCTGAGGGCGTCAGCGATGCTTTGACAGGCTGAAGCCTGTCCCACATCGGACAGGGATGCGAAGGGGTCGGCGAATGCTCGAGGAGCGTTCGGACAAAAGTCTTCGAGGGCCACAACGACAAGACTTTTGCCGCCCCGAAGCCGGGTGTGGCTGCTTCATGCACACACGCGGCGATGGGCCGTCAGACCTTGAGTGCCGACTCGGCGGCTCGGGTGGGATGGGCCTGAAGGGCCTCGTGGACGGGGCCGGCGAGGAACTCCTCCACCTGGGCCGAGGCCCGACCGGCCAGGCCGTGAACGTCCATCGCCTGCTTCAGGTCGATGCCCGCGAAGAGCGGGTCGGCCGCCAGCCGCTCGACGAGGTCGTTCGGCCTCCCCTCCCGCATTCCCGCGGTGGCGGCATGGCTGTGGGTGCGGATGGCCTCGTGCAGCGTCTGTCGATCACCCCCCGCTGTCGTGCCCGCCATCAGGATCCGCTCGCTGGCGAGGAAGGGGAGGTGGGCGTCGAGGTTTCGCCGGATGCCGCCGGGGAGCACGACGAGGCCGCCGGCGATATTCGTGTAGAGCACGAGCTGGGCATCGGTGGCGAGAAACGCCTGCGGCAGCACGAGCCGGCGCGGGGCGGAGTCGTCGAGCGTTCGTTCGAACCACTGCACAGCCGCGGTCTGCCCGGCGGTGGCGGCGAGCCCCATCACGAATCGCGCCAGCCCGCACATCCGCTCGGCCCGCATCGGGTTTCGCTTGTAGGGCATCGCGGAAGATCCGACCTGATCCTGCTCGAACGGCTCCTCGAGTTCGCCCGAGGCGGCGCTGAGCCGCAGGTCGTTGCCGGCCTTGTGTGTCGATTCCGAGACGCCTGCCAGGGTGGCGACCACCTGGGAATCGATCTTGCGGGTGTAGGTCTGGCCGCTGACGTCGTAAGAGGCGTCGAATCCAAGCTTACGAGACACGAGCGAGTCGAGCGCCCGAACCTTGGCATGGTCGCCGGCGAAGAGTTCGAGGAAGCTCGCCTGGGTGCCCGTCGTGCCCTTGACGCCGCGGGCCCGCAGCAGTCTTCGGCGATGGAGCACTTCGTCGAGATCGATGAGCAGGTCGTGGATCCAGAGGCAGATCCGCTTGCCGATCGTCGTCGGCTGGGCCGGCTGCAGGTGCGTCAGTCCGAGGCAGACGATGTCGCGGGTGGCCATCGCCTTGGCTGCGAGCCGCTCGATGACGGTCGCAAGCCGGCTGGCGATCAGATCGAGCGACTCCCGCATCATCACCAGATCCGTGTTGTCCGTGACGTAGGCGCTCGTCGCCCCGAGATGCAGGATCGGCCGGGCCGTCGGGCAGGCGTCGCCGAAGGTGTGGAGATGGGCAAACACGTCGTGACGCATCTTCTTCTCGTATTCGGCCGCCTTGGCGAAATCGATCGGCTCGAGATGGGCCCGCATCTCCGCGAGCTGTGTCGGCGAGATCGGCAGGCCCAGTTCGGCCTCGGCTTCGGCGAGTGCCAGCCAGGCCTGTCGCCAGAGGCGATAACGATGGTTGTCGCTCCAGAGCCGGGTCATCTCGGCTGAGGCATATCGGGTGGCGAGGGGATTGTCCCAGACGTCCCTGGGGCTTGTTCGAGGCTCCAGATCGGGGACTGGATTCAGGCCTTGATTCACGACTGGGCTCCTGGTTTGCCGCCTCGCGGTGGGTCGCTCCGGCCGGGCCTGCGGTCGCCCGGCTCCCGAGCTATCTTGCAGAACAGCCGCTCAAGGGCCAGCCTCGCGCGCAGTCCCCGTGAAGCATCGCTCTTCAGGCTGCGGTCGAGATCCAGCAGCCAGACCGGCAGTTGGCGGGCTCGCCGAGGCCCCAGTTGGAGAAGCGACTCCCGCGCCTGTGCCATTGCCTTGGGCCAGGTGGCGACCCCCGCCTCCTTCAGCGCCTCGTCCACATTTGCAGGTCTGCCCGCCTCTGACGGCAGGGCGAGCAGGCGAGCGGCCGATGAGAGCTTTCGCAGGACGGCAGCGGCCTGGGCTCCGATCCCGATCGGGCTCTCGCCGCCATCAAGGAGTTCGGCGAGTTGGGCGACGGCGGTGCGGGCGTCGCCTGTCGCAGCACTGTCGATCATGCCCCAGGCGGTTCGTTCCTGCGGGCTGCCGGCGAGATCGTCGATGGCCTCGGGCGGAATGACGGCCTTCTTTCCGCCGGCAGGCAGGGCTGCGGCGAGTCGGGCCAGGGCCTGATCCGCCTGCCCCAGATTTCCGGCCACCCGTTCCAGCAGCCGTTCGGCGGTGGCGACGGCGACCTGCACTCCGTGGCGGGCCTGGGCCCAGTGTCGAATCCAGCCGGCGAGGTCGTGCCGCTGCGGCACGGAGGTGTCGATCACAAGGCCGTGCTTGGCCACCGCCTTCGCCAGCCGGGTGGTCGCCGGCAGCGACTTGACTTCGAGGATCACGAGGCCGCGGCCGCGTCTTTCGGCTGCGGCGATCGTTTCAAGCGTGGTCCGCGCCTGCGAGACAAATTGGTCGGCATTGCGGACGACCGCCGCTCGGGTCGCTCCAGCGAACAGCGGCACGGTGGCAGCCTCGTCGAACACATCCCTCGGGTCGGGCTGCTCGTTGCCGTCAAACTCCCGCCAGGCCCATGCCCGATCGGCCTCGTCGGGGCAGAGCCGCTCCCGGAGCATCACGAGCATCTGCTGTGCCAGGAACGGCTCGTCGCCGGCAAGCACCACCATCGAGGCGTTTCCGGGCGACCATTCGTCGGCCCGCTTGAGAATCTCGAGGGCACTGCTGGACTCAGCCATCGGCGGGCTCATGATCTGAGGGAGCGACTTGCGGCGGGAACGGACCGGGGAAGCCGCGAGGCCAAGATCGGCATTGCCCTGCGACGCCGGATTCTATTCTGCCGCGAAGCCTGCGGCCCATGGCCGTGGCCCAAAGCCGGTGAACGCGGCCCGGCCAGAGTTTGAAGGCTGCTTCAGGGCTGCTTCAGGGTCTGGCTGAGGTGGGCGCGACCCGCACTCCGCCGAGTTTGCCGACCACCCTCGGGGCGGCAACCACGACCGCCTGAGGGGTCGTGACGCTGCCCAGATTGCCGGCCGCATCGGAAGCCTCGATGCGGACAAAAACCCGGGCTGGCACGCCTCGTGGCGGCTGCCAGAGATGCTCACCGCTGTTTTCCAGCGACTCGGCGATCGTCGTCCAGGGACCGGCCGGGTTTTGCGAGAACGAGAGCTTCGTGCTGCGGGGCACGAGCAGCTGATCCCGGACGGTGTAGCGGATCAGAACAGCCCCGTTGCGATCCTGTGGACGACTGATTTCGATCAGCTCCGGCAGTGGCAGTTCGTCGTCGATGCCGACCCAGCAATCGGGCTTTTCGCCGCTCGCTGGACCGCCGCCGGTATCGGCCACATCCGGCACGACCTCGAGCCGAAAGCCATACAGGCCCGCAGCCGGCAGTGCGACAGTGATCGGACTTGTCGTGTCGTTGTCGACCGCGGTCCTCTGCCATGTGACTCCGCCGTCGCGCGTGGACCAGAGTTCCACCCGCATCGGGCCGCCACCGGCCGCCTCGCCCGGAAAGTCGTAGTCCCATTCAAACCGCCTTGCCGCCACCAACTGCAGGGGACGGCCGCGGTATTCGAGCGGCTGACCGGCGACCGTCTGCGGGGAAGGGGCATCCATCAGGGGTGATGATGGCAGGGGCGAAGATGCACCGCCTGGAAGCCTCAGCGCATCCTGGGTGGCAGGCGGCATGGTCGAGGCATGGCTGACGAGGCTTCCGGAGGGTGCGTCGGATCGATTGATGAGCACGCTGCGGTTGCCGGTGCCGGCGTTGGCCGCATCGCCCGGCCAGGATGCCGCGGGTTCGGCGGACCATCCGGGAATCGTTGGACTGCCGGCCACCGTCGATGCCGTTGGTTGCGACGGCAAAGGCGGGGTTGCGTCGGGAATCGAAGGCGTGTCCTCCGAGGCCAGGCCTGGCACCCCGAGTTCCCGGGCGAGGGTGTTTTGATCAACCTGCGGGTCGGTTGGTTCGAGGGAATACTGCCGAACCGTTTTGTTGCCCGAGGAATCGGCGATCGCGATTCGAACCGTGATCGCCTCCACCTGCTCTCCCGCCCACCAGATCTCCTCGCCCACGAGGTGGGCCGGTGATTCGCGGGAGAGGATGCCGACGGCTGCGATCTTCTTCCAGGCCGGATCATTCTTGGAGCGGTATTCGAAGATCAGCGAATCGAGCCGCAGTGAATCGTCGACCGCGGCATAGCGGCAGACGATCTCGCCATCCTTGCCCTTCCAGCACCGGGCTGCGATCCTCGGGCCTGCGGCATCGACGAGCACCCGCAGGTCGGGGCCTGCGCCGCCCCGCATCCGGCCTTTGGAATCGACCGCCCGCAAACGAAACCAGTATTCGCCATCCGGCCCGGCCCTGTAACTGAAACTGCCGGCTGTCGGGGCCGCCTCGCCCGCCGGTTCCCAGGTCGCACCCAGATCCTTCGACACGCTGAGGAGAATCCGTTCCGCCTTGGAGTCTGGTGTCTGCGGCTTCGGGATGTTGAACGGGATCGAAAACACCTGCTGCTTCGTCCGCACCAGATCGGGGAGGCCATGCCCACCGGGAGCCCCTGAATCAGCCTCGCCGGCTGCAGAGACCAGGCACGTCGACAGCACGATCACGACCGCCGCCAGCATTCCCCCGAAGGCACCCCAAGGACCGGACGGGCGACGCCAGGCGGCCATTCGCCTGCCGGCGAGCGACGAGAGGAGATCTTTCGAGGTGAGAGAACAAACCATATGCGGTTGAATCGACCGGTTCGTCCGGATGATTCCGGTTTGAGGGCCGCTGTCAGCAAGACGTACCGGATTCACGCAGGCAGCCCAGACCTCCGATCAGACGCAGGTTCGCGGTTGTGAAGCCAGCGGCCGCGCCGATGAGGCGTTGCGGCGAGACAGGCAGGGCAGTCTGGGGGATTTTTCTGGACCCTGACCGGGGGTGACTGCAATAATTCCCGGATCAGCGCCGAGGATGGCGGATGCCAGGGATTCCCCGGTCGGTTCCGGGCACGGCTCCAGCTCGTCAGCGGAGGTCCGACGTGTCATCGTTCCTGTTCAGTGCGATAGTTCTGGCGGCCTTCGTGGCGACCGGCATCGCTGTAATTGTCAAAATCCGGTCGCATTACCGCGACGCCGATGCGGATCGTGGCGATTTGGGGAGAGGCCAGTGGGAAAACGCCCTTGTGGGCTACAAAAATCTCCGCGACAAGGGTGTGCTGAGCGACGAGGAATACCGAAAAATAAGAACGCTCGTCGAACCGCTCGCCGATTCTGTACCAAGCCATGCCCCTGCCAACGGGGGTGGCCATCCAGAAATTCATTCGCCCATACAGACCCGCTCCCACAATCCTCCACCGCAACGCTGACCGCGAACGCCGGCGTCCGGAGAAAGGCACCCAAAAGACATGCCATCAGGGAAAGACGTCAATAACCTCGGACGCCGGAGCGCCGGTGGCACCACCAAGAAGAACGCCTTCTGTTCGTTCTGCCGCAAGAGCTACCGCGACGTGGGGCCGCTCGTCGAGGGGCCTGGGGACGTCTACATCTGCGGCGAGTGCATCGAACTTTGCCAGTCGATCCTCGATCAGGAGAAGCGGCGGCGGGGCACCAGCAAGCAGTTGTTCGCCTCGATTCCCTCCCCCCGCGAGATCGTCGCCCATCTCGACGAATACGTGATCGGGCAGGAGCATGCCAAGCGGGTACTGGCCGTCGCCGTCCACAGCCACTACAAGCGACTGACACTCGGCAGCGAGGGATCGGATGTCGAGGTGGAGAAGTCGAACATCCTCCTGCTCGGCCCGACGGGCTGCGGTAAAACGCTCCTCGCCCGCACCCTGGCCAAGGTGTTGAACGTGCCGTTCGCCATCGGCGACGCCACCACCCTCACCGAGGCGGGCTACGTCGGCGAGGATGTCGAGAACCTTCTCTTGAAACTGCTCAACGCGGCCGACTTCGACATCGAGGCGGCCCAGAGGGGCGTGCTCTACATCGACGAGATCGACAAGATCGGCAAGACGAGCCAGAACGTCTCGATCACCCGTGACGTTTCCGGAGAGGGCGTGCAGCAGGCGCTCCTGAAGATGCTCGAGGGCACCGTGGCAAACGTGCCGCCGCAGGGAGGCCGGAAGCATCCGGAGCAGCAGTACATCCAGATCGACACCTCGAACATCCTCTTCATCTGCGGCGGGACATTCGTCGGTATCGACAAGATCATCGGCAAGCGACTGGGCAAGAAGACGATCGGCTTCGGGCAGCCGAGTGGCCACAAGGGGGATGCGACCCTCGGAGAGCTGCTTCCGCAGGTCGACTCCGACGACATCCTCGAATTTGGCCTGATCCCTGAACTCGTGGGCCGACTCCCGGTGATCTCGTCGCTCAAGCCGCTCGACGAGAAGGCGCTGGTGAAGGTCCTCAAGGATCCGAAGAACGCCCTCGTGAAGCAGTATCAAAAACTGTTCAGCATGGAGAGCTGCCAGTTGGAGTTCACCGAAGAGGCGCTCTCCTCCATCGCCCGCAAGGCGATGCGAAAGGAGACCGGGGCCCGAGGCCTACGGTCGATCATCGAGGACGTGATGCTCGACGTGATGTTCGACCTGCCCGACCATTCGGGCAGTTCCTACGTGATCACCGAGCGGAACGTGGACGCCAGCGAACCGGTCGTCCCGATCCGGGAAGCCCGTCACAAGAGTGCCTGACCGGCCGCTTCGCCGTGCGTGCTCGGGTCCCTGCCCTGGTGGAACAGGCTCAAGCCTGTCCCACTTCAGACGGCGCCAGGCCCGGAGGGCCGGGTCAGAACCAGCCGGCGGAGCCGGCCAAGCAAACAACGGCAGGATGCCGTGTGTTTGCGTGAACCTAGAAAATCCCCAGTTGGTCCCGGGCGGCCTCGGTCATCCGATCGGGCGTCCAGGGTGGGTCCATCACGATCCTGACCTCGACGGCCGCCACATCGGCATGGCTGCCGACGACTCGCTTCGTGTCGCCGATGAGTTGCGGGCCGGCGGGGCAGGCAGGGCTTGTCATCGTCATGTCGATCGAGACATGCTGCCTGCCCGTCGCCTCGGCGGAAGCCGCGATTGTGACCCCGTAGATCAGTCCCAGATCGACGATGTTGACAAACAGTTCAGGATCCTTGACCTGTTTGAGCATTTCCCGAATGCCATCCTCGGAGAGCGGCAGTGCCGAGATCGGGTCTGGAGTCGGCGAGGTGGGAGTTGCCGTCGGGGTCGAAGCCGTGTCCGCCAGCGGGTTTTGGGAAGCACCGGACGGGGCAGCCGGAACAGTGCCGATGGTGTGGGCCGCAGGGCCGAGCGGAGCGGACTCGTTCCGCAGGCGGACCCAGACGCCGCCGTCCTCGATCTTGACCTCGTGCGACCGCGTGGCCCGGACGGCGGGCATCGAGAGCGCGGCCCCGGTGCGGATGTCAAACTTCGCGCCATGCCTGGGGCAGGCGATCTTGTGGTCGATCAGTTCACCATCCACGAGCGGGCCGCCATCGTGGGTGCAGACGTCGTCGATGGCATGAAACTGCCCCCCGACATGGAACAGCGCGATCATCTCACCGTCGACGTCCACCAGCGTCTTGCCCGGGTCGGCAATCTCGCCAATGTCGGCGACCCGATGAAACGAATTCGACTCTTGAAAATTCATGGGCTGACTCACGAGATCCGTCTGATGCGACTGCCGATTGCCCGGGCGAGCGCCTCGCGGACCGAGGCGATCGTGATTCGGTCGAAGACCTGCTGGAAAAAGCCGGCGACGACGAGCCTCGCAGCCTCGTCCGCGGAGAGCCCGCGGGCCTGGGCGTAGAAGATCTGTTCGGCATCGACCCGGCCGCTGGTGGCGCCGTGGGTGCAGCGGACATCGTCGGCCTCGATCTCCAGTCCGGGGATCGAGTCGGCCCGCGAATGCTCCGAGAGCATCAGGTTGTCGTTCCGCTGGTAGCCGTCGGTCTTCTGGGCGGCCTTGTCGACCTTGATCATGCCCCGCCAGACGAGCCTCGATCGATCCTGCAGGGCTCCCTTGTAGAGCAGGTCGCTCTTGCAGGAGGGGGCCTCGTGGTGCTGAAGCGTGTTGTAGACGAGATGCTGCCGGCCCTCGGTGAACATCACGCCGTTGACCTGGGCGTTGGCATGCCTCCCCACGAGGGCCACGTCCTGGGCGACCTGTGAGAGACGGCTGCCGAGGGCTCCGAGCGTCCACTGCAGACGGCCGTTCTCCTGCACGACCGCCTTCTGGCGTGCGAAATGCCAGACGCCGCTGTTCCAGTTTTGGAGATTGACCATCCGCAGCAGGGCGGCCTTGCCGACAACGATCTCGGTTCCGCCGCAGTGGAATCCGCCGGCCGAGCCTGCCGCTCCCCCACCAGCCGTCTCCGTGAGCAGCGTCGCCTCCGCACCCTCGCCAAGCACAACCAGCACGTGCGAGGTGTCGACCCCACCATCGCTGATCGCGGCGCTGACATGAAGGGGGGCTGCGATCTTCACCCCCGCCGGCACGTAGAGCAGGGCGCTCGCCCGATGGAAGGCTCCGTGCAGCGAGGAGAACCAGTCGCGCTGGGAGTCGATCACGGAAAACCAGTGCGGTTCGATCAGGCTGCCATGTTCGGCGAGCAGGCGATCGGCGGAGCCGAAGAGAACTCCCTGCCTGGCGATCTCGGGGTCGAGTTCCTCGCGGACGACATGCCCGTCGAGCGAGGAGAACCGGCCGGCGATCGCCGCATCCGGCTGGCCGCCGTTCGGGTCGTCGAAGAACGAGTCGGGAGACGGGCCGCCCGGACTGCTTTCCGGGGCGAGCAATCCCTGGGGAATGTCCTGGGATCGGGCGGCCGCCGGTCGCAGTCCCCAGGCCTTGGGCTTGAACAGCCGGAGGTCGGTCCGCATCCAGTTTTCGTCGCGACGATCGGGCAGGGCGAGGTTTGAGAAGGCCTCGAAGGCGGCCCGTCGGCGTTCCAAGGCCCATGCGGGCATGGAGAGCGATCCGAGCAGATGTTCGAAGGCTTCCCGGTCGAAGGCAGGCATCTGCTGGGGGGGCGCGGTCGCTGCTGTTGTCATGGATGTTTCGGAGGAGGGGCGGTCGCCAGTCAAAGACCGTTGCTCAGCCGACCGATCCCTCCATCTGGAGTTCGATCAGTCGGTTCATCTCAACGGCGTATTCCATCGGCAGTTCCTTGACGAGCGGCTCGATGAATCCGCCGACGATCATGGTGCTGGCCTCCGCCTCCGAGAGGCCGCGGCTCATCAGGTAGAAGAGCTGCTCCTCGCCGATCTTCGAAACGCTCGCCTCGTGTCCGATCGAAACGTCCTGCTCCTCGATCTCGATGTATGGGTAGGTGTCGCTCCGGCTCCGGTCATCCAGAATCAACGCATCACAGACCACGCTCGAGCGGCTCTTCTTCGCCCCCGGTTCGACCTTGACCAGGCCGCGATAACTGGCCCGGCCGCCATTCTTCGAGATGCTCTTGGAGACGATCCGGCCGAACGTGTTCGGCGCGGCATGCACGAGTTTGGCTCCCGCATCCTGATGCTGGCCGGCCGAAGCGAATGCGATCGAGAGAATCTCGCCGCGTGCACCAGGTTCCATCATGTAGACGGCCGGATACTTCATCGTCAGACGGCTGCCGAGGTTGCCGTCGATCCATTCCATCATCGCCCCTTCGTAGGCCATGGCCCGCTTGGTGACGAGGTTGTAAATATTGTTGGCCCAGTTCTGAATCGTCGTGTAGCGGCAGCGGCCATGCTTCTTGACCACGATCTCGACGACGGCCGAGTGCAGGCTTTCGGTGGAATACATCGGGGCGGTGCAGCCCTCGACGTAATGCACCTGGGCCCCCTCGTCGACCACGATCAGCGTTCGCTCGAACTGCCCCATGCTCTCGGCGTTGATGCGGAAGTAGGCCTGAAGGGGGAATTCGATCTTGACCCCCTTGGGCACGTAGATGAACGACCCGCCCGACCAGACAGCCGAGTTGAGAGCTGCAAATTTGTTGTCGGTCGGGGGAATGATCTTGCCAAAGTATTCCCGCAGCAGGTCGGGATGCTCACGGACGGCGGTGTCGGTGTCGGTGAAGATGACGCCCTTCTTGGCGAGATCCTCCTGGAGCGAGCCGTAGACCACCTCGCTCTCAAACTGGGCCTTCACGCCGGCGAGAAACTTCCGTTCCGCCTCGGGAATGCCGAGTCGGTCGAACGTCTGCTTGATGGCGTCGGGCACCTCTTCCCAGGTCTTGCCCTGCTGCTCGGCCGGCTTGAGGTAGTAGAAGATGTCCTGAAAGTCGACGCCGATCCGGCCTCCCCAACTGGGCATCGGCTTGGAGTGGAAGATCTCCAGCGACTTGAGCCGGAAGTCCCGCATCCAGGCGGGCTCCCGCTTCATCTCCGAGATCTGCAGCACGATCTCTGCGTCGAGACCCCTGCGGGCCTTGAACACGGCCGGAGATTCGGTGCGGAAGTCGTACTTGTTGATCTCGCCGAGGGCGAGCGTGGCGGAATCGTCGATGCCGGTGGCCATGGTGTCTGTTCCTTTGAAGTTGTCGGGAAAGCGGGTGAGCCGCAGTATCAGGCCGGAGTCGCCTCGCTCCGGGAATCCTCCATCGCCTTCTCGGCGGCCGCAGCCTCCGGATAGGCGGCACGGATCCGTTCGTATCCCTTCTTGTGGAGTTCGATGGCGAGTTCCGGACCGCCGGACTCGACGATCCTGCCGCCGAGCATGACATGAGTCTTGAGCGGGATGTTGTGTTCGAGCAGCTGCTCGTGGTGGGTGATGATCAGGATTCCCATCTCGCCGCTGCCGGCCCCGCCACCGCTGCCGATCTTGGCGATGCTCTGGCTGGCGAGTCGGACGGCGTCGGCGTCGAGGCCGCTGTCGGTCTCGTCGAGGATCGCGAACGCTGGCCGCAGCATGGCGAGCTGGAGGATCTCGGTCCGCTTCATCTCACCACCCGAGAAGCCGTCGTTGACGTACCGCCGGGCAAATTCCGGATCCATCGAGAGTTCGGCCATCTTGTTTTTGAGTTCGCCGCGAAACTCCCGCATCGGCATCAGTTCGTGACCCTCCTTGCGATCCGGATTGCGGACGTTGGTCACGGCATGCCTGAGAAAGTCGGCCACGCGGACGCCGGGGATCGACATCGGCCTTTGAAACGCCAGAAAGATCCCGGCCCGGGCCCGCTGGTCCGGTTCCATTCCGAGCACGTCATGCCGGACGCCCGCCGAATCGACAAGCTCGATCGTGCCGGCAGTGACCTCATAGGAGGGGTGCCCCATGATCGCGTAGCCGAGCGTGCTCTTGCCGGAGCCGTTTGGGCCCATCAGGGCGTGCACCTCGCCACGGCCGAGTTCGAGGTCGACGCCCTTGAGGATTTCCTGGCCGTCAACCGAGACGTGGAGTCCGTTGACGATCAGTTTTTCTGCCGCAGCCATTGGTCGTTGCCGATCTGAGAGCGATGCTCTGGAGTTTGGGGGTGTTGGAAACGGAACTGGCGATTCGTCACCTGTCCGGGGTTCAGGCCTGTACCTTCTGATGATCGAACACCAGGCTCCCGTCGGCGACCGGCGAGGTCACATAGCCCGAGTGGTGGGGAACCGGCAGTTCATCCTCGATCTTGCCGATCCCGCCCGCCTGCTTCGCGATCCGCTGGCCGAGGATCTTGTCCTGAATTCGCATCAGCCCCTCGAGCAGGCTTTCGGGCCGCGGCGGACATCCGGGGACGTAGACGTCGACGGGCACCACGAGATCGACACCCTTGACCACGTGATAACCCCACTTGAAGTACGGTCCGCCGCCGGTCGTGCAGGCACCCATCGCGATCACGTACTTCGGGTCGGGCATCAGGTTGTAGAGGCGGCGCACGCGGCTGGCCATCTTGTAGGTCACCGTGCCCGCCACGATCATCAGGTCGGCCTGCCGCGGCGTGGCCCGGAAGGCGCCGGCACCGAAGCGATCCATGTCGTAGCGGCTCGCGCCGGCAGCCATCATTTCAATGGCGCAGCAGGCAAGGCCGAAGGTCATCGGCCAGATGCTCGACTGTCGGGCCCAGTTGATCGCCTGCTCGACCGTGGTGAGGACGAGGTTTTCCTCGAACCGTCCTTCGATCCAGGGCTTGGTCGGGGTGAGGGGCTGGGTCATGGGTGGCTCCAGAATCTGTTGGGGAGGTTCGTGGGGATGATCAGGGATTGGAAGTCGGAAAATGGCTGGTCGGTGACCGTCGATTCGGCCGTATCGCGATGGCCACGGCAAGAAAACCGCACCACTGTCGATGCATCAACAGAACTGTTTTCAAAAGGCTTTCAAGGGGCCTGGGACTTGGGAGGGGCGGACTGGGGAGGGGCTGAGGCCGGAAGATCGGGTCGAGGATCGCAGCCGCCGACGACGGTGAACTGGCAACAGGTTGCTCCATCGAGCCGACATTCCGTGAGTTGCACCGTGCTGCCGACGAGTTGCTGGAGCATTTCCCGCTCGGTCGCGCAGATGCCGCGGTCCTGCTCGGCCAGTTCGGGATACGGGCATGAATATGTGGTGAGCACCGGCAGATGGCCGGAGCCGGGAATCGCCTTCACAGAACAGGAAAGCCGCCGCTCCCGGAACATCCCCGCGACGCTCTCGAGTTTCTCGGCCGGACTCTCGCCGGTCAGTCGGCCGCGGTAGACGTCGGCCAGAGCGGCGCCGACCCGGCTGAAAAGCCCGCGTCTGACCGAGGGATCCTTGATCTGGCGTATTTCCTGCCAGAGGACGAGTGACAGATCCTGGAAATTGTCGCCCCCGGTCCGGCGGCCCTTGTCGGTAAGGCTGTAGGCATGCGCCGGTCGGCCTCGACCAGCCGTCCCGCCGGCAGGAATGCGGGTTTCCCTGGCAACGTGCCCTGACCGCATCAATCGCTCGAGCCGTTGCCGAACCGCAGTCGCAGTCACGCCCATCGCGCCGGCCATTGTGCCGATCCCGCAGGGGCCCTCCACCCGCAGCAGATCAAGCAGGGCGGCGTCGGAATCGCGGGCGTCGGATGGTGGTGTCAAATCATTGGCCATACACCAGTTCTATAGCCGGCCAGGCATTATTTACAAGTCGCGCTGCGAATAATCTGGGCCGCGACCCGGAAAGCTGGTTTTCATGACGTCGAGAAACTCAGCCTGCGAGAGCACCTTCGACACCCGGCCGCGGAAATCCCGGGCACCCGGCAGTCCCTGGGCGTAGGAGCAGGCGAATTTCCGCATCAGCATCGTGCCCCGGTCGGGCCCGAATCTGCGGCAGACGAGGTCGTAGTGGTGCAGCACGAGCTCGTACTGCTCTGGCAATGAGGGGTCGGCAGGTTTCGGTTCGCCGCGGAGCAACGCCCTGGTCTGGGCGAAGATCCAGGGCTTGGCAAGGCACTCCCGCGCGATCATCACGCCGTCGAGCCCATGATCGTGGAGCCGGGCGACGGCGGTTTCGGCCGAGTCGATGTCGCCGTTGCCGACGACCGGCATCCGCGACACCGCCCGCTTCACTGCCGCGATC
>CAMDFJ010000014.1 GCA_945897435.1 Candidatus Kuenenia stuttgartensis
GAGATGTCGCCGTCCTCGTCACCGATGTAGACCTTGCCGTCCACCACGAGGGGCGAGCCCCAACTGGCCGCGAGCATGTCGTGGGTCCAGTGGGGCTTGCCGGTCTTCAGGTCGAGACAGTGAAACAGCCCACTGAAGTCGGCGACGAACAGCAGCCCGTCCTGGATGGCGACGGTGCCGCAGGTGCGGTGCATCGTCTCTTCGAAGTCGAGTTTGCCGTTGCCATCGACATCGAAGCCGGGATAGTGCCAGACCGCGGCGGAATTGGGATTCGGCCGCGAAACCTCCCCCTGCTCCTTGATCACGGCCTGCTCGCGGCGTCGGGGCAGTGGCTTGGAGGGGTCGGCCAGACTAAGGGCGAGTTCGCTGGAGACGTCGCCCCGCTTCGTCGGATCGATGCACCAGAGATGGCCCACGCCCTCGCCATGCTCGGGATCCTCGCCGACGGCGATGTAGACGAGCCCGTCGTGGACGACAGGCGTGCCGATGATGTGGTTGCGGTCGGCGCGGCCGCCGAGCGTGTATTTCGACTCCTTCGGATTGCAGTCGAACTGCCAGAGGAGCTTCGCCCGGCCCGGACCCGAGCCAGGAGAGCCTTCACCGCGGGCGTCGAAGGCATAGAGCCAGCCGTCGCCGCCGCCGAAGAGCACCTGCGGCACGCCGCCGAGTTCGGCGTAGGCCGGACTCGACCACTGGCCGTGGAGCACGAAGGCACCGGGTGAGCCGTCGGCCCAGAGCAGTTTTCCGTCCCGCTTGTCGAGGCAGAGGAAACTCGGGGCTTCGGGGTTGGGAAGGTTGAGGTGGCCCTCGTCGACCCCGTTGCTCGTGTTCACGAAGAGGAAGTCACCCGCGCTCGTCACGCTGCATGAGCACATGTTGTGCTGCGAGACGCCGAGATCCTTCATCATGTCGAGCACCCAGACGCAGTCGGCCTCGTCCTCCGCCTGGATTTTCTCGCCGCTGAAGGGGCCGTCGTTCTCGCCGTCGCGGAAGCCCTCGGTGTCGAGGCACTTCACCTCGCCGCGGCTGGTGACGTACCAGAGCCGGTCACCCTCGACGAGCGGCGCGCAGCAGATGCCCTGCAGCGGCCAGTCGTGCACCCGGCCTGTCGGCAGCTTCTCACTCGAATCCTGCCAGAGGAACGAGCCCGTCTTGATGTCGAAGGCGAGCAGGCAGCCGAGGTCGGTCGCCGGCGGATACCGCTTCAGCCAGCCCTTGCCGTTGTTCGTGCCGACGAAGGCCTTGCCGCCCGCGATCACCGGGTTGCCGTAGGTCTGGCTGCCGAGCGGCGCCGCCCAGGCGACGTTCCGGCTCGTCTCAGGCTTCCAGGCCCCGGTCTCGACGTCGAAGTCGCCGGGGGCCCAGTCGACTGGAATGTTCTTGGCGTCGGAGACGTTGTTGCGGACGGGCGAACCGCCCCACTGGTTCCAGTCGGCGGCCTCCGCCACATTGCACAGGCCGCAGGCGCCGAGCGTGGTCAGAGTCGCCAGGGCGATAATCGATTGCTTGATGTTCACTGCACAGCCTCCACTCTCACGTTGTCGATGTAGATCTCGGAATCCTTGGAGTTGCCGAAGAAGCCCGGACTCCCCTGCAGGTTTCCAGTGCCGTGGACGCCCTCGATCGTCCAGCCCTCGGGTTCGGCTTCGCCCCGCGGCCAGACCTTGCCGCGGAGCAGGGCCGATCCCTCCCGGGTCCGGGCCTCCAGTTTCATGGTGTACCAGCGGCCGGCCTCCCATGCGAAGGGAATCGTCTTCGAGAAGTAGGTCGCCACCTGCGGCGGCCAGGATCGCAATTGAAGCTGCTGGCTGGCACCCATCATGTCGAGCGTGTACCGCTGGGCGATGAGGCCCATGTCGGGCATCCGCGCCTTCTCGAGCGCCGCGGGGTTGCCAAACTTCTTGGCGAAGGCGTCGGCATCGGAACTGGCCGAATTCGCCGCCGGCGTGGCCGGATCGCCGGGCTTCTCGACGCCCGTTTCCCGGGCCCGGAAGTCTGCCTGAATCAAATAGTCGTGCAGGCTGATCGGCCCGATCCAGCCCTGGCTTCGCGTGCCCTTGGGGATCGTCGTCACCTTCACGAGGCACTTCGAGCCATCGACCTCACGGACCAGGTGCCGGTATCGCATCCCGATCCAGGGGAGCGGGGGCTCCCCCCGCATGACACCCGTCTTCGGGTCGGCCGAAAGGGCGACCTCGTCGAAGTCGAAGCTCCAGGGCAGGGGTGGCATCGAGCGGATCCGGGCCCTGCCTTCGAGGTTTCCAACCTTCGCCGTCACGATCGCGGCGGCGTGGCTGCCGGCCGGGGCCGTATAGGTCCCGTTCTGGGCCACGGTGCCTGCCGTGCTGCTGAATTCCGCCGGCGACTCCTTCACAAACCTGCCAGTCGCGTCGAAGAGGCGGACCTTCAGCGGGAGCGTCTCGCCGGCCGCAATCTGGGCCTCGGCCGGCACGACCTGCACCCAGGCGGGCTCACCGGCCGGGGCCTTGGTGGCGTCGGAGACCTTTTGTGGTACCGCCGGACCGACAGATGCGGAGGAGGATAACGTCGCGGCCTTGTCACCGAGGCAATACAGCCGCGCGGCGGTGGTCAGATAGACGAGCCCGTTGTTGGCGACGGGCGATGCCGTCACCTCGTCATCTTCGTTCAGCCGCATTCGATTCACGAACTTCATCCCATCGGCGGTCGGCTCGATCACGTGCCAGCCGCTCGTCGAGCAGACGTAGAGCCGGCCATCGGCGACCAGCGGGCTCCCTCGGACGATCGTGCCCAGAAGTTTTTGAGGCCGACCGACCGGTTCACCCGTCTGGCGGTTGAATGCGTAGACCTTGGCGCCGTCGTCGATGCAGTAGAGCCTTTCACCGAGAATCACCGGCATTGAGCGGCCGTCCATCACGCCCTTCTTCTGCCAGATCGCATGGCTGGCGGTGATGTCGCCCGAGCCGATTCCCTTGAAGGCGGTGACAGAGCCCATCGAGGTGTTGTCGAGGTTTTCCTCCGCCTGGGAGATGAACACGTTCTCGCCATCCACCAGCGGGGCGACGTTGAGTCCGCGACGGGAAAGCTTGAAGTTCCAGACGGCCTTGCCCGTTCGAGGCTGGAAGTTCCAGACACTGCCGTCGCTCGAGCCGAAGACGAGCGCGGCCTGCCCGCCGAAATCGGAGAGTGACGGCGTGCTGTAGGTGGTGTCCTCGGGCAGTTCCTTCGTGCCGTTCATCCAGCGGACGGCGCCCGTGGCCTTGTCGAGCCCGAGGAAGCGGTGGGCGGGTCGCGCCGTGTCGCCCCAGCCGGTGACCACGGCGCTGGCGATCACGAGATCCTCGAAGACCACCGGGATATTCGTCCGGCCACCATAGGTGGAGAGAAACCCAAACTCTTCGTGGAGCGACCGTTGCCATTTCGTCTTCCCGGTCGTCGCGTCCATCGCCGTGAACACACCGCAGACGCCATGGGCGAAGACCGTCTTGGATTCGGGATCGGCGATCACCGCCGACCAGCCGACCCGTTCGGCCGGCACGTCCGAGAGATAGACGTTGAACACGTTCTCCCAGAGCTTCTTTCCGGTGGCCGCGTCGAGACAAAGCACCTTCTCGGCCTCCTCGTTCGTGCCTGGCTTGTGGCGGACCAGCGTGTAGAGCCTGTCGCGCATGATCACCGGCGTGGAGATGCCGCCGGCCTCGTCGTTCTTCCAAAGCAGGTTCGTTCCCTTCTCGGGATCGAACGAGGTCACGAGAGGCGGGCCCTCGTAGTGACGATCCTGACGCGGGCCCCGCCAGTCGGGCCAGTCGCCGAAGCATTCGGCCGATGCGAGCGTGAAGCAGATCATCCAGATGACGCAGAGCGTTTTCAGGAACCGCATGAAACCCTTCCTGAGGATCGTGAGGAAGATCGCCCGAAGGCGACCGGTTGGATCAGTTCGTGATGCCTTCCGCCTTCAGGTCGGCCGGCAGTTTCGGATCGACGATGCCGCGGGAGCCGCGGCCCTCGAGCATCCGCGACTCGATGTCGTCCCGGATGCTTTGGATGTCGGCGTCTCCCCAGCGGCGTCGCTCGGCCAGGTCGGGCACTGCCAGCGGTCGCAGGAGCCGCATCCCGACCCCCAGGGCCGGCTCCTCCGTGTACCACCAGGGACTCTTGGGAAGGTTGGGATCGACGTCCTTCCAGGCGATGTCCTCGGAGCCGCGACGGGCGGCGCTGCGGCACTGGGCGGGCTCGTCGTAGTAGGCGCCGCCGCGGACCACGCGGGGGGAGAGGTTCTTCGGCCAGACAGCCGCCGCGGCCGTCGAAACGGGCTGCGGCAGTGCGGCCTGGGCCGAATAGCCGCCCGTCACCAGTTCATCGAGCACCCACTCGGCGGCGTTGCCGTGCATGTCGTGGAGTCCGAAGGCGTTGGCCTCCTTCCCGCCGACGGGATGGGTGGTCTCGTCGGAGGTGTCGGCAAACCAGGCGGCGGCTTCGAGCGATTCCGGTTCGGCGCCGGAGTTCCAGGGCGTGGCCGTGCCGGCGCGGCAGGCATATTCCCATTCGGCCTCCGTCGGCAGCCGGTAGAACCGGGCCGTCAGGCCGCTCAGCCACTTGGTGTATTGGCGGGCCGCGAACTGGGTCATGGTGACGGCGGGCTGGAGCGGATCCTCGCCATTGGTGAACGTCATCGTCGGGTCGTAGAGGGTCGACGGAGCCGTGACCGCATCGGCCGCATTCTCGGGCGTGATCTTCCGCACGCCCGACGACTCCGAGGCCCGAAAGAGTTCGCAGGCGGCCATGTACGACTTGTATTCGGCCCAGGTGACCTCGCAGCGGCCCATCCAGAAGGGCTCGATGCTGACCTCGAACTGCGGTCCCTCGTCGGCGTTGCGGTCGGCCTCGGTGGCGGCGCTGCCCATCCGAAACCTGCCGCCCGGCACGGGAATCATGGTGAACGAGACATCCGTGCCCGGGATCATCTCCTCGTAGGCCACCATCCATCCGCCCGGCACCTCGACGGCCATATCCTCTCCCGCCGGTTTCTCATCGCCGGCGATGAAGCCGGGTTGCGGGCTGCTGGAAACCGCATCCGCCGCTCCGCAGGGGTTTGCCACGGCAGCCAGCAGCAGAGCCAGGGCGGCCCAGGATCGAATCGGGGAAAGGCTCCCGTCGCGATGAAAAAAAACAACCAATGGCATCAGGACGTCCTTAGGTCAGGCGATCGCAGGCCCGGGGCGGGCCACGTCGCCGATCGATCAGCCATACACTGGGGGATCACAAAACCCTAAAGTGTAATCTCAGCGATCGCTCCCTGCCCATATTCGAGAATGCTCCGTGGCCGCCCCAAAGCCGACTAAATCCAGTCCCGCGAAGCCTGCCGGCAAGGCCAAGCCGGACGAGGCAGCGGTCGAGAAGGTCGTCGCCGAAAACCGCCGTGCCCGCCACGAGTACGAGATCATCGACACGCTCGAATGCGGGATCGCGCTTGTCGGCAGCGAGGTCAAGAGCCTGAGGGCGGGCAAGATGTCGCTCGACGAGGCCTACGGACGGGTCGACGGGGACGAGGTCTGGCTGATCGGCTGCGACATCCCCGAATACGAGAAGGCCAACCAGCTCAACCATCAGCCGAAGCGGCCGCGAAAACTCCTCCTCCACCGCCGGGAAATCAGGAAGTTCGCCAGTCTGGCCTACGAGAAGGGCCTGACTCTGGTCCCCTTGAAGATGTACTTCAAGAATGGCCGGGTAAAACTGCTGATGGGCATCGGCCGGGGCCGCAAGACCCACGACAAGCGCGAGCATCTCAAGGCCAAGACCGCCAAGCGGGATATTGAAACCGCCCTCCGCGGCAGGGGCCGCGGAGGGCGGTGAGAAACGTCGTTGCCCGCATCGCAATGCGGGCGAAGGGCCGCTAGCGGTCGTCGCCGGCAGCGACCAACAGCTCCGAGGATTCGGTCGAGTCCTCGGGGTGCCAGAGAGGCATGCCCCTCTGGATCCGCTCCGCGAGAATGTCGAGCTTCTGCCTCGAACCGGCGGGGGCTGTCGTGGGCACGAACTCTGGTGTGGTGTGGGGCTCGAAATTCTCGTCGTGACCGTAGAGCTCGATGATTTCGAAGACGTTGCGGATGCGGGCCATCGGGACGAAACAACTCCTGTAAAAAAATTGGATTCCATCACCCGACGAGGCAATGGGCCAATCCCAATGCCCCCGGGCTTGTATTTCCGGGTATCTGTTTTTGCCAGGCATCTTCAGGATGCATGGCCACGATGCATGTCCGGCATGACTGCGGCCGGATCGGCCGAGCCGCCATGCACACCGCGGAGGGGACGGCCGGGCGGCCGCTGCGGATGGCAGGTCGAACAGGACTTCGACATTATGGAGCCTCGCTTGCGCGAGTCAAACATTTGGCGCCAGAAGTTTTCGAACGCCATGCTGAGGGGTTTTTTTCGACCGCCTGAGCCACTTCCCGACCCATCTTTGGCCGGGAATTTTTCCGATTCCGGGGTCAGTTGCCGGGCGTGCCCGGCGGCAGGGCGATCTCGATGTCGCCGGGGGGTGGCACCGTCGAGTTTGCCGGCTGCGGAGGCCTGGCGGCCGGATCGAACTTCGGAGTGTCGGTTCCAGTGCGGGCCTCGAGGTCGGCTGTCAACGAGAGCGGTTCGCCCCCGCCCGCCGGGCGAACCTCGAGCAGCGTGACTCCCCAGGCGTCGCCGAGTTTCTTTCCCTCGATGACCACGGTTCCTGCGGCCTTCGGCCCGCTCGCCTGGAACTGCATTGCAGCGATGCCGTCGGTCTCATTTGCCCGGCCTGTGATGGCATCGGCGCAGGCAACGGGTCTGCCGAAGGCAGCGGCGACACGTTCATTCTTCATCACCTCTTCCCTGGCCTCGACAACCAGCGGATGGCTCGAAAGGCGGCTGCAGCCTGCCGCGAGGATGCCCAGCATCAGGATCGGAAACAGGAAGCGGGGCATCGAATATCCTCCATGAGTCGTCCGGTTCATCCAAACCCGTGAAGCCGTTCAGTCGGGTCGCAGCATGCAGCCCTCGGAAAAGCGAGCGGATCAGTCCTTGGCGTCGTGGGCCCGGCACCAGGCGATCTTTTCAGCCGTTGTCGTGGGGAGCGAACCGCCCGCAGCCGGCTTCTTGGCCGCCACCTTGGCCGGTGGCTTGGAAGCAGGCTCGGGGGTGGCAACGACGGCCTCAGCTGCCGGTGCCTCGACCTCGGGCTCTCCAGCCGCCGGAACGGCCGGTGCCGGCTTCGCGGCGGGAGCCGCTCCACTCTTGGCCCGGGCCGCGGCGAGAATGTCGGCGGTTGAGGGGCGGCCGGCCGCCGCTGGCTTTGCGGCGGGTTTTGCCGCAGCGGGCTTCTCGGCAGCCGGCTTCGCCGCAGTCTTGGCGGGTGCTGCCGCCTTGGCCGGCTTTTCCTCCGGCGGTTTCGGCAGCGGCTTGGGAACGATCTTCAGGGCCGACGGGTCGATGTCGAACCAACCGATATTGTTGTATTGGTCAAACTCGACGAGGCAGCGGCCGTTCATGTTGACCGTCTTCACCTGACCGGTGGTCCGGGCGAAGCGGGCCAGTTCCGGGGCGGGCGAGTCGATCACGACGTATTTGTCGGTCCACTCCGATTTGAGCCGCTCGATGACGTCAAACATGGTGCCGTTCCGAAGCCCTGGATCCTGCCGTCAGACCCCACGAATCTGATCGATCGGCCGGGGGATCGCAAGATGCCGCCGGCGGCTGCGGCGCAGGGCCGCAAACCACCCAGGTTTCATGCCTCGACTGGTCCTGAGGGGCCGAATGCGTAGGTCCACTGGACCGTGGCGGGCGGCGTTGTCGGGCCATCCTCGGGGAGGAAGGCTTTTTGTCCGGCGGGGCCGAGATAGGTCGAGCCGAGCCAGACCGGGGGCTCGACAAGGCGGCAGGCAATCTCGAACCTGACCCATTCTCGCCTCGTGGCATCCCCGCTCACGGCGGCAGAGAAGTGCGACCTTCCCGCGAGCCCAACCGCCAGAATTGCCGGGCCCTGCGGCAGTTCGAGCCGCGAGAGTTCCACGAACGCGGGCGAGGCGGGCCAGCGGGCATCAGCCTCCTCCGCCCGTGGGCCCTCGATCGATGACCAGCAGCCCGCCGCGCCGCAGGTCACCCGATGGCACCAGCGATCGCCGATCCAGCTGAAGGTGACGTCGATCTCCCCGACGACAAGCCTGACTGGGCTGCGAAACGGAGCGGATCTCGTGTTTCTCATTGGGTCGCGGTTGTGATCGATTTCATGGGCGGCGTCGTTCAGGGAAAGTTAGCATAGGGGCTGCACCCGATCCCGAAGGAAGCTTTCCGTGGAACCCCGCCGCTCGGTTGGCTGGCCGATTCTTCTCGGCGTGGTGCTGATCGGCTCGATCATCGCGCTCGGCGTCGGCTGGGTGCTCGTCAGCATCGCCGCCGCCCTCGGTTCCGAGAACGCCGCCTTTTACTATGCGCTGCTCGGGGTCGGCATGGCGCTGCTCGTGCTGGTGCTCGTGGGGGTGATCGTCTATCTCTTCCTGACGGTCAAGGCGATCGCCCTCTCGCAGCGGCAGAGCAACTTCATCGACAGCGTCACCCACGAACTGAAGAGCCCGCTGGCGTCGCTCAAGCTCTATCTCCAGACCCTCACCCGCCGGGCTGTGCCCGCCGAACAGCAGGCCGATTTCCACCGCTTCATGCTTCAGGACGTGGAGCGGCTCGACACCCTGATCGATCATCTTCTCGATGCCGCCAAGACGCTCCAACGAAAGGACATCCGCGGCCTCGACGCGACCGCGATCGAGCCCGTGCTGCAGCATGTCCGGGAAAAGACCCTGCACCGCTACGGCGTCTCACCGGAGAGCATCGTCATCGCCTGCGATCCGGCCGCCGGGGAGCTCAAGGTCCTCGGCCGCGAAGCGGATCTCGAGATCGTGTTTCGCAACCTGATCGACAACGCGGTGAAGTATGCCCTACCCGATCCGAGGGTGGAGGTGACGGCGGTCGCGGCTCCCAAGGGGCGGCTGCTGGTCCGCGTGGCCGACAACGGCCCGGGCATCCCGTTCTCGCAGCGGACCAACATCTTTCGCCGCTTCGTCCGCCTGGGGAGCGAACTCGAACGGTCCAAGCCGGGGACGGGGCTTGGGCTGTTTCTCGTCAAGTCGCTCGTGGGCCAGTTGCGGGGCACGGTGAGTGTCAAGGGAAGGGTGCCGCCGCCGGGCACGCTCATGGAGGTGGAGCTACCCGCCGCCCCGTGATGGCTTGTCCGGGGGCATCGTGCTGCTCTAATCGGTCACCATGAATCCAACACCGCATGCCCATCCAGCCACAGAGCCCGTCGTCGATCTGCTGCCGATTCGACGGGTGCTCGTCAGCGTCTTCGACAAGACAGGCATCGACCGTCTCGCCCGGGCGCTCAAGGCCGCGGGCGTCAAGGTTGCCAGCACGGGTGGCACCAGCCAGGCGCTTGCCAGCCATGGTGTTCGCGTCGAGGACGTGTCGGAGATCACCGGATTTCCCGAGGTGCTCGACGGGCGGGTGAAGACGCTCCACCCGCATATCTTCGCCGGCATCCTCGCCCGCGGCGACCGGCCCGATGATCTCGAGGTTCTGGCCGATCACGGCATCGAGCGGTTCGATGCGGTGATCGTCAACCTCTACGCCTTCGAGAAGGTGATCTCCAAGCCCGATTGCCGGCCTGCCGAGGCGATCGAACTGATCGACATCGGCGGCCCGAGCCTGGTTCGCGCCGCCGCCAAGAACCATGCCTTCACCGCCGTGGTGACGAGTCCGGAGCAGTACGACGAACTGATCGCGGCGGTCGCCGCGGGCGGGACGACGCTGGCCCAGCGACGGCTGTTCGCCGCCCGTGCCTTCGAGCACACGGCGGCCTACGACACCGTCATCGCCGGCTGGATGGCCGGACATGCCGGTCTCGTCGCCGATGCCGCCCGCTCTGACTCCGCCGCACCAGACTCCGCCGCCGAAGCACCGCCTCTTCCTGCCCGAATCGTTCTCGATTTGGAACGCCGTCTGCCTCTGCGGTATGGAGAAAACCCCCATCAGTCGGCGGCGATGTACGCGCCGCGTGGCACCCGGCTCGGGCTTGCCGGACTGAAACAGCTCTGCGGCAAGGAGCTCTCCTTCAACAACCTGCTCGACCTCGACGCTGCCACCCGGCTCGCCGGACTGATCTCCGATCCGGCCGCCGTGGTCGTCAAGCACACCAATCCCTGCGGGGCGGCGGCGGCGGCGAGGCTCGATACGGCCCTTGGAACGGCGATGGCCGCCGATCCGACCAGCGCCTTCGGCTCGATCGTGGCCGTCAACCGGACATTCGATCGCCGCTCTGCCGAACTGCTGCTCGCTCCCGGCCTGTTCGTCGAGGTGATCGCGGCCCCGGCCTTCGAACCGGAGGCGGTCGAACTGCTGACGACGAAGCCGACCTGGAAGGCGAGCGTGCGGCTGGTCGAGGTGCCACCCGGCGACCCCTGGGAGGCGACCGGCGGGTTGGAACTTCGTGGCCTGGCAGGCGCCGTTCTCGCCCAGCGTCCCGATGTGGTCTGCGACGACCCGGCGACCTGGAAGCTGGTGACGCGGACAGCACCGAACCCGGCTCTGATGCCGGCCCTCGACTTCGCCTTCACGATCGTCCGACGGCTGACGAGCAACGCGATTGCGGTCTGCCAGGGAACGAGTCTCGTCGGTGCCGGCATCGGCCAGACAAGTCGTGTCGATTCCACGCGGATCGCCCTGGAAAAGGCCGGCGAGCGGGCCCGGGGGGGGGTGCTTGCCTCCGACGCCTTTTTTCCCTTTGCCGATTCGATCGAGTTGATCAGGGCCGCCGGTATCGCGGCCATCGTCCAGCCCGGTGGCTCGAAGCGGGATGCCGAGGTGATCGCGGCGGCCGATGCGGCGGGGCTCCCGATGGTATTCACGGGCCGGCGGCATTTCCGGCACTAGCAGCCGGCTCTGCGGAGGGCGGAAGGGAAGGCGATGCCGAACATCCTCGATGAGATCGTGGCCCGAAAGCGGCGCGAACTGGCCGTTGCAAGGGAGCGGGTGCCGACCGCGGCCCTCGAGGGGCGGCTGGCGGCCGCGCCGCCCGTGAGGGACTTCTTCGCCGCCGTTTCCAGACCCGGCCGGATTCGGCTGATCGCCGAGTTCAAGCGGAGGAGTCCATCGGCCGGTGAGATCCGGCCCGGTGAGTCGATCGAGGACATCGTCCGCGGCTATGCCGAAGCCGGCGCCGACGCGCTCTCAGTGCTCACCGACGGGATCGGCTTCGGCGGCAGCCTCATCGATCTCGAGACCGCCCGGATCGCCGTGACGCTGCCGGTCCTGCGGAAGGAATTCATCGTCGATCGCTATCAGGTGCTCGAGGCCCGCAGCCATGGTGCCGACGCGGTGCTTCTGATTGCCGAGTGCCTCGATGACTGCCTGCTACGGAGCCTGTATCGCGAGATTCTTGATCTCGGAATGACACCGCTCGTCGAACTCCACGACGCGGAGCAGCTGCCACGGGTGCTCGACCTCGGGGCGACGCTCGTCGGGATCAACAATCGGGATCTCAGGACGATGACCACCGACCTCGACCACGTCCTGCGGCTCCGGGAGCGTGTGCCGGCGGAGTGCCTGCTGGTGGCGGAAAGTGGCATCCGCTCGCGGGCCGACGTCGAGCGGCTCGAGGCCGCCGGCATCGGTGCGATGCTCGTCGGCGAGTCGCTCCTCAGGCAGTCCGATCCGGGCCGGGCGGTGGCGGCACTGCTCGGCCACTGACGAACTTGTAGCCCATGCCTCGAACCGAGAGGAAGTGGACCGGGTGTGACGGGTCCTCCTCGAAGTACTTCCGCAGGTTGAGGATGAAGGTGTCGATCGTGCGTGTCGCGGGTGGCCTTGCCATGCCCCAGACCCGGGTCAGCAGTTCTTCTCGGGAGACGACCGTACCCTCGTGCTCGACGAGATAGCGCAGCAGTTTCATCTCCAGATTCGTGAGCCGCACGGGATTGTCCTTGAAGCGGGCCTCCCAGCTGTCGAAGTTCACTGCGGCGTCGCCGAAACGGTAGGCGGGACTGCGGACGGCGGTAGTCTCGGCCGCCACGGCGGGGGAGCGGCCGCCGCGGCTGCGGCGGGCAAGCAGGTTGCGGACGATCGAGATCAGTTCCTCGAGATCGAACGGCTTCTGCAGGTAGACGTCGGTGCCGGCATCGAAGCCTCGAATCCGGTCCTCGACCAGCGTGCGGGCGGTGAGCATCACGATCGGGACGTCGTTTTGCTTGCCCCGGATCGCCTCGCAAACCGCGTAGCCGCTCATGCCGGGAAGCATCAGATCGAGCACGACGAGGTCGACAGCCTGTTCTGGATCTTCGAGCAGGCCGAGTGCCGTCTGGCCGTCGCCGGCGGTCGTGACCCGGAAGCCTTCGGCCTCGAGGTTGAACCTGATGCCGATCGCGAGATGCTCTTCGTCCTCGACGAGGAGGATATGCGGCATGGCGGCGTTCAACGCACGAGCACGGTGCGTTCGCGGGGATCGCGGGCAAAGCCCCGATCGACGAACCACCCCCAGGCATCCGCGACAGTCGTCTCGAACGATCGGAACGAATAGCCGAGTTCCTCGGCTGCCCGCGCCGAGGAGAAGTTGTGCGAAAGCATCGACATCGTCACGGCCGCCGAGTTGACGGGAAGTTCATGCCGCGAGAACAGGCTTGCCAGATCGCCGGCCCATCCTGCGAGGCGGACGACCGGCCTCGGGGCGATTCCCAGAGGCTGCATGCGGCCGGCGACCCGGGCGAAGATCCGCCAGGCCTCGAGATAGGAGAGCGGGTGCCCGCCGAGGATGTAGCGCCGGCCCGTCCGGCCCCGCAGCATCGCGGCATGAATGCCGGCCGCGACATCGCGAACGTCGACGAAGTCGTTGGCTCCGGGAGGCGCGAAGAGTCCCTTGCCGGAGCCGACCTCCAGAAGCATCCGGCCGCTCGACGGCTTCCAATCCCAGGGGCCGATCATGTAGACGGGGTTCACGATCACGGCATCGAGACCCGCGGCGATCTCCTCTTGAACTACCGCCTCGGCATTTCGCTTCGTGACGACATATGGGCACTCGGGCATCACTCCCGGTGGCGTATCCTCGTCCGCCGGACTGCCGTCGGTTGTGAGGCCGATCGCATCGACGCTCGACACATGGACCAGCCGGGCTCCGGCCAGGCGGGCAGCCCTGGCAACCCGGCGGGTACCCTCGACGTTCACCCGATGCATCTCGTCGAGATGCCGCCAGCCACAATGGACCATCGCCGCCGAGTGAATCACGAACGCAGAGCCTTCGAAGGCCTGCCGGAGCGCCACCTCGTCCTCCAGCGTGGCCCTCGCCGTCTGAACGTGCAGCCCCTCGAACGCCCTGCCCGCCGAGCGGACGATGGCCCGGACGCTCATTCCCCGGTTCACGAGCATCCGGACCACGTTGTTGCCAACGAGGCCAGTGCCCCCGGTCACGACGCAATCGACCGACCGGGAGTTGCCCCCGAATTCCGGGGAGGGCTCACGGGAGGGGAGGCTTGAGGCCATGGTCGCTGACGGTGCCTGAGGCAGGAAGGGCGTGGAGGAGTCCCGCAGATTGCCAAGACCCCGTAATGTTAGATCGGCGAAAATGGCCGGGCGACTTTGGAGAACAGGAAATTGGCTCCCGTTGACCAGATCCTCCGTCGCGGTCGAAGATGGCCAAACCGCGGTTGCAAGTGGTTGGAGGCGTGAGAGTTGCGCCGCCCGACGGCGGTCTTTGTGTGCCAGGGAGAGCGGCGTGGCTGAGTTGACGGTTCGACCGGTCGAGACACGGTCTGAGCAGAAACGGTTCATTGGGCTGCCGTGGCGGATCTACCGCGACGACCCCTGCTGGATGCCACCGCTCGTGATGTCGCAGGAGGAATTGCTCGGATTTCGCCCCTGCCCGTTCTACGAACGTTCCCGGAGCAGGTCGTTTCTGGCGACCCGCGGTGGCCGCGACATCGGCCGGATCACGGCGATCGTCAATGCCGGCCATATCGACCGCTACAACGAGCAGCGGGGGTTCTTCGGGTTCTTCGAATGCGAGGACGATTCCGAGGCGGCCCGGGCCCTGTTCGGGGCCGCGGCCGAATGGCTCCACGCCCAGGGGATGGTCTCAATCCGTGGACCCGTGAACCCTTCCCTCAACTACGAGTGCGGCCTGCTGATCGAGGGCTTCGACACACCGCCCTTTTTCATGATGACCCACAACCGTCCCTACTACGGCCGCCTCATCGAGGAGAACGGGTTCGGCAAGATCGAGGATCTCTACGCCTTCTGGGGCCGGCTCTCGATGCTCGAGAGCATCGACTCGAAGCTCGGGCTGATGGTCGAGGGGGTCAAGGAGCGGTTCGGGGTCACCGTTCGCCAGCTCGACCGGAAGCGGTTCGACGATGAGGTGCGGATGTTCCTCGACATCTACAACTCGAGCCTCGGCGGCACCTGGGGCTTCGTGCCGCTCACGTCGGGCGAGATCAAGCACATGGCGGCGAGCCTCAAGTATCTGATCGTGCCGGAACTCGCCCTCGTGGCCGAGGTCGAGGGGAAACCGATCGGAACCGTCTTCTGCCTGCTCGACTACAACCCGCGGATCAAGGCGATCAACGGCCGGCTCTTTCCCTTCGGGTTCCTGCGGCTGCTCTGGAACAAGCGAGAGATCAAACGGATGCGGGCGATCAGCACCAACGTGATCCCAGAGTATCAGGCCTGGGGTGTGGGACTGGTGCTGCATGCCGCGCTCGTGCCGCGGCTCTACGCTTGGGGCATGGATGAGGTCGAGTTTTCCTGGGTGCTCGAGAGCAATCACCTCTCCAAGCGGACCCTGGAACGCGGCGGAGCGGTCGTGACCAAGAAGTATCGAATCTATCAGGACGATCCGCCGCTGCCGGCAGGCTCCTGATCCCGGATCAGCGGCGAAACCGCCGGACGCTCCGCGTGCGGCCGGTCTGGATGATGGTGCCGGCGCCGCCCCCGCCCCCCACGAAGCCGCCGACGCTGAGCTGCGAGCCGCGGGAAGAGGATCGCGACGGCGTGTTGTAGTAGGGCCAGACCCGACGGCCCTCCCGCTGGGCACGATCCCACTGCTGGGCTCCGTAGTTGATCCCCGAGAGGTTGAAACCCGAGTAAGGATTGCGAGGACCGGCGGCAGAGGCCTGTTCCAGTCCGAAGAGGGTCGAGACAGCGACGATGGCCAGCAGGATCCGCATGGAAAAGGGCTCGCGAGGGTGACGGGCGGTGAACTTCCCTATCCTCTACGCAGGGCGATCCCGGATCGTTCGGCGAAAGGATCAGGCAGGGCCGAACAGGATTGCCCTCGCGGGGCCTACCTGCCGCGTTTCGGCCGGTAGCCGATCGTCTTGCGGGTCCGCGGCTGCTTCCGTGACGACCTTCCAGGCCCCGTTGCCGGCCCGTCGCTCTCATTTCTGCCCGCGGCAGGGCCGCCTCTCTCACCGCTGTCCGCGGCAGGGCCGCCTCTCTCACCGCGGCCCGCGGCAGGGCCGCCTCTGATGTGATCTCCCGAAGTCTGCTCGGTGAATGCCTGCGTCGCCTCGCGGCGTTTTCGCTCCAGGGCCTCCTTTGGCGGCCGGTCGGGAATCAGGCAGTCGCAGCCCGAGCCGATGAGATCGCGGCGGCCGGCCTGTTCGAGGGCCCGACGGACCTCGAAGTAATTCTCCGGCTTGAAGAACTGCAGCAGGGCCCGTTGCATCCGCCGGTCGCGGAGGCCCTTCGTCACTTTGACGGGCTGCTTCGTCATCGGGTCGAGACCGGTGTGATACATGCAGGCGGCGATGTCGAATGGACTGGGGATGAAGTCCTGCACCTGATCGGGCTTGTAGCTGTTCCGCTTGAGGAACAGGGCCAATTCGATCATCTCCTCGACCCCGCTGCCGGGATGGCTGGCGATGAAGTAGGGAACGGTGTACTGCTTCTTACCGACCCTTCGGCTGGCTGCCTTGAACGCCCTGTCGAACTCGACGAAGTCGTCGGCGGAGGGCTTCTTCATCAGGCTCAGCACCTCGGGATCGGTGTGTTCCGGGGCGACCTTGAGGTGGCCGCCGACATGGTGCTCGGCGAGGTCCTTGAGATATTCGGGGTCTCGCCGGGCGAGGTCCATCCGCACGCCGCTGGCGACGAGCACCCGCTTCACGCCCTCGACTTCCCGAGCCTCCCGCATCACCTCCTTGAGCGGGCCATGATCGGTGCCGAGCAGTTTGCAGACGGTCGGATGCACGCAGGAGAGCCGGCGGCACCTGGCCTCGACTTCCGGCCGGGTGCAGCGCATCTGATACATGTTGGCCGTCGGGCCGCCGATGTCGGAGACGGTTCCCTTGAACCCCGGCTGCGAGGCGAGCAGCTTGATCTCGCTGATGATCGAGTCTTTGGAGCGGCTCTGGATGATCCGGCCCTCGTGGGCCGTGATCGAGCAGAAGGTGCAGCCGCCGAAACAGCCGCGCATGATCTGGACGCTCGTCTCCACGACCTCGAAGGCCGGGATCCGGGCCGCACCATATGACGGATGGGGCCGGCGGCTGAAGGGCAGGGAGTAGACCTGATCCATCTCGTCCTGCTCAAGCGGTAGGGCTGGCGGATTGACGACGACGGTCTCGCGGCCATGCCGCTGCACGAGCCGGCGGGCGTTGTGGGGATTGGTTTCGAGGTGGGAGATCCGCGTCATTTCGCAGAAGGCGAGCGGGTCACGGACCACCGACTCGTGATCGGGAAGGGAAAGCGTGTCGTCGCCCGCTGGCGCCGGCTCACTGGCTCCCAGACGGTAGGCCACACCTCGCAGGTCACGCAGGTCCCGGACGGTCCGGCCGGCGTCGAGTTCGCGGGCGATCTCGAGCACCGTCCGCTCCCCCATGCCGAAGACGAGCAGGTCGGCCTTCGAGTCGAGCAGAATCGAGCGGCGGACCGTGTCGCTCCAGTAGTCGTAGTGGGCGATCCGCCGCAGGCTGGCCTCGACGCCGCCGGTGATGACCGGGACGCCCGGAAAAGCCTCCCGCGACCGCTGGCAGTATGCCAGCGTGGCCCGGTCGGGCCGACGCCCGATCTCGCCGTTCGGCGAGTAGGCGTCGTCGTTGCGAACCTTGCGGTTGGCCGTGTAGTGGTTGATCATCGAATCCATGTTGCCGGCGGAGATGCCGAAGAACAGCCGCGGTCGGCCGAACTCCCGCCATGGCTCGCAGGAACGCCAGTCGGGCTGGGCGAGCACGGCCACGCGGAATCCGGCCGCCTCCAGTAGTCGGGCGATGAGGCCGTTTGCAAAACTGGGGTGGTCGACGTAGGCATCGCCACTGACGAGCAGCACGTCGATCGACTCCCAGCCCCGGGCATCCATTTCAGCGCGGCTCATCGGCAGCGCCGGCACGGAGCTGGTCCGCGGCCGAGTCGTCGTATCTGGCGGGAGGAGCGGAAGGGGCATCGGATCGGAGGTCTGGGGCGGGAGCGAGCAGGAATCCCGGGAAGCGGACGGGAACCTCCCAAGTGTAGCCCCGGCGGACCGCTGCCGCGTCGGACTGCTATATTCGAGACGATATTCGTTCGGGAACCGTCGGCATGCCCCGCATCACCTGCCTGTTCGTCAGTCTCGCGTTCACGGCGGAGGTGGTCCTCCTCCGTGCCACGAAGGCGGAGACGCCCGAATCTGCCGCTGTCCAGACGGCTTCCGGGTCCGATTCCCGGGCTGAGGCCGCCGAGAGCGTCGCCGCACCAGCGGGCGATCAGATCCGCCTCTGGATCGACCAGCTCGGCGCAGAGCAGTTTGCCCAGCGGGAGACAGCCAGTCGACAACTGGCGGCGGCAGGAGTTGAGGCGATCGATCCTCTGGCGGCCGCGCTCAAGCAGGACGACTTTGAAGTGGCGAGTCGCGCGATGGAGATTCTCCGCGGCCATCTTGACGGCGATGACGAACCGCTCGCCGCCGCGGCCGAAACCCGGATTGAATCGGCCGCCGAAGGGGCCAGCTCTGCGATTTCAAGCATGGCGATCGCCGCGCTCGACTTTCACCATCTTGGGATGGCCGATGCGGCCCGGACGCGACTGGAGTCTCTCGGGGCAACGGTCGGGGAAGGATTTCTTCCCAGCGGCAGCAGGGGGCTGCTGGTCGTTTTCAATGCCGGCTGGCGCGGAGGCATCGAGGATCTGAGGCTCGTCACCCGCCTGCGAGGCGTCGTTCAGATCGCCCTGCACGGGGTGCCCGTCGACGAACCGACACTGGCGCTGCTTGGCCGGCTGCGGAGCGTCGAGTCGTTTCAGTTCTACGGCACCGGGGTCAGCGACGCCGCACTTGCAGAGCTCGCCCGGAAGCTGCCCGATGCCAGGCTGGACGTCCGCAAGGGGGGCAAACTCGGCGTTGGCGGGCAGCCGATGCTCGGGCCCTGCCTGATCACGCAGGTCCAGCAGGGGTCGGCTGCCGACAAGGCGGGGCTGCAGATCGGCGACATCGTGGTCAGGATCGACGGCGAGCCCGTCGCCAACTTCGACGCCCTCACCGACAAGGTTGGTCGCCATGCCCCGGGCGATCGCATCGAACTCGATATCGAACGCAGCCTTCCGGGGCAGGAACCGGAGCGATTCAGCCGCTCGATTCCACTCGATGGCTGGGAATAGGGGCTGTTTTGCGGCGGGCTGCCTTGGTCCGCTTCGAGGGCCCGGGATACACTCCGTCAATCATGGCAGAATCCTCACCTGAAGTCGTCGATGTCCGCTGGCATACGCATGCAGTCAGCCGCGCCGAGCGGGAACAGACCGCCGGTCACAAGGGCTGCGTGCTCTGGTTCACAGGCCTCTCGGGATCTGGCAAGAGCACGCTGGCCAATCTCGTCGATCACCGGCTCAATGCCCGTGGACTCCGGAGCTTCGTCCTCGATGGCGACAATGTTCGTCTGGGGTTGAATGCGGCACCGGCCCTGCTGCGGCAGCGGCACGGCGAGGCGTTTGCAAGCCGCTTCGGACTCGGCTTTTCGGCCGAGGATCGCGAGGAAAACATCCGCAGGATCGGGGCCGTGGCCGAACTCTTCGCACAGGCCGGCATCATCGCGTCGACCGCCTTCATCAGCCCCTATCGCCGAGATCGCGACGCTGTCCGGGCGATGCTCGCACCGGGCGACTTCGTCGAGATCCACGTGCGGGCACCGCTCGAGGTCTGTGAAGGGCGCGATCCAAAGGGGCTCTACAGGAAGGCCCGGGCCGGCGAGATCAAGGGCTTCACCGGGATCGACGACCCCTACGAGGAACCACTGGCGGCGCAACTGGTCGTCGATTCGGCAGCCACGCCGGCAGAGCAGTTGGCAGATCGGGTAATCGCCTGGCTCGAGCAGGCAGGCAAGATCCCTCGGCCCTGAACGGGGTTTCCGCTCAGCTCTTCTTGATCCACCAGTGGTTCTGCTTCATTTCCTTTGCCGGGCACTTTGCGAAGGCTGGCGGCGACTTCCCCTGATACTGCTGGTGGCAGTAGTTGCATTCCCAAAACCCATCGGCCATCACGAGGCCGGCGTAGCCAGCCACACAGGCGAGAGTCAGGAAGGCGATTGCCAGGATTCGAACAGACTCGCGACGCTGCCGACGCATGGGATGATCTCCGGGATGGCCCAGGAAGCAGATCCGCATTCAATGCGGTCATACCCCTCGGTCGGGAGGTATTGTCGGTCCGGGCTGAATCCTGTCAACCAGCCGCAGCCGGGATTACTTCCGCGGGCCGAGGAGTTCGACGATATTGCCGTCGGGGTCGCGGACGCAGGTCAGGTGCAGGCCGGGGGCGAGTGATTCCGGGAGAGCCACCGGAGACTTCGCCAGCGGCTTGATGCCCAGTTTGGCCAGTCGGCCCAGGGCTGCGTCGGTGTCATCCACCATGATCGTCAGATAGCGAAATCCGGTATGGGAGTGGATGAAGTCGTTGTCGCCGGTTCGCGGCACCGTGCCGGCGATGCTCATCAGTTTCAGTTTCGTCGCCGAATCGCCCTCGCCGAGCACGAGCACCCGCACCGATAGCGGTTTGCCATCGGTCAGTCCGGCCGCCGAGGCCACGTCGGCCTGCACATCGAAGCCCTTCAGTTCGCGAAAACCGATCCCTTCGGTGTAGAAGCGAACACTCTTCTCGAGGTCGCTCACCACGGTGCCGAGGTCGATCGTTGTCCTCGGAAAGGCAACCGGCTCCGCGGCCATGAGCGTGGCGTGGAGAGAGGCGACGAGGATGACGAAAGCGAGGGATCTCATGGCGATGAATCTCGAGAGGATGGGGTTTGGGTCTCAGGCCGGTCTGAGGCCCCGTCAGGCTAAAGCCTGTTCCACTTTCGGAAAAGGCCACGATCGCCCGGAGGTGCGACGGCGGCATTCGAGCCGCAGAATGCCTGCGGCCCGAATGCCCAAAGCCTGCAGGGGCCAAGATGGCCCTGCGGTCACTTAATCGAGAAACCCGCTGAGTTCTTCGCTGCGGGCAGGTGCCTGCAGCTTGCGGACGGCCTTGGCCTCGATCTGGCGGATCCGCTCGCGGGTGACCTTGAAGATGTGGCCCACCTCCTCGAGCGTGTAGCTGTAGCCATCGCCGAGACCGTAGCGGAGCTTGATGATCTCCCGTTCCCGGTAGGAAAGGCTCTTCAGCACCTTCGCAATCCTGTTCCGAAGCATCTCCTGAGCGGCACCGACCGCCGGATTCTCGGCCCCTGTGTCGGGGAGCAGATCACCGAAGTGGCTGTCCTCGCTGTTGCCCACCGGACGGTCGAGGCTGATCGGGTAGCGACTCATCGCAGTCACCCGACGCGTCTCGTCGACCGGAGTGCCCGCCCGGGCGGCGATCTCCTCGATCGTCGGCTCACGGCCATACTCCTGAAGCAGCTGTCGGGCCACGTTTCGCACCCGGCTCATCGTCTCCACCATGTGCACCGGGATCCGGATCGTGCGGCTCTGGTCGGCCACCGCGCGGGTGATCGCCTGCCTGATCCACCAGGTCGCGTAGGTGCAAAACTTGAAGCCGCGACGATACTCGAACTTGTCGACCGCCCGCATCAATCCGGCATTACCTTCCTGGATCAGGTCGAGGAAGGAGAGTCCGCGGTTGCGATACTTCTTCGCGATCGAGACCACGAGCCGGAGATTTCCCTCCGAGAGGCCCCGCTTTGCCTTTTGATACTGGGCATAGATCTGCTTGATTTCGCCCACCCGTCGCTTCAGGCTCTTGGGCGTTTCCTGACAGGCCTTGAGGATCATTCGATACTCGTCGACCAGCTTCTGCCGGGTCGCGGGAGGCTGCTTCGACTTCTTGTGGGAGTCGATCTTCGATTTCAGCTCACGGATCCGCTGCACGAAGCCCTCGAGCGTCGGGATGGTGGCCTCGATCCGCTGGGTCCGGAGACCGAGTTCCTCGATCAGCCGCACGCAACGGCGGCGGCGGCGGCCAAGCCGGGCCCAGGCCTCACGCCGCTCCGACATCCGCCGCTTCTTCGAGAGGGCGATCCGGTAATCGGCCTTGTTTTGCTTGAGCAGCACGTCGAGCGTCCGCAGATTGTGCGGCAGCCGGCCGAGGATCTGTTCCTTCTCCAGGCGGTCGGTCACAGACACCTGCACGGTGCGGTCGAAGGGCAGTTCACCCCGATGCACTCGCGAGAGCACCTTGAACGACAGTTGACAGACATATTCGCACTCCAGCAGTTTCGCCCGAAACTGGGCCCGCGTGGTCTCGATCTGCCTGGCGAGATAAATCTCCTGGGCACGAGTCAGCAGTGGAATCTCTCCCATCTGCGTCAGGTACATCCGGACCGGGTCGTCGGACCAGTTCTCGACCTGCTCGATGAGCACCTCGTCGGTATCGCCGGATGCCTCAAGATCTGATTCAGCCTCGGCATCGATCTCCCCCTCGGGCAGAACACCGGCGTCGTCGTCGACGAGCAGATCGGCGTCGGCCTCCTCGGCGTCGACAACCTTCACCGTCAGGTCTTCGACCTCCTGGGGATTGGAGACGACATCATCCTCGAGTTCATCAAGCAGCGAGTCGTACAAGGCATTGCTCCTTCAAGAATCGAATCCGCCGGACTCCGTCGTCCGTCTAGCACCACTCCAGTTACATCCGGTCAGGCATCCGATCTCATCATTCGTGTGGCCGACAGTCTGATTCAAGGCGCGGTCAAGTCCAGTGTTCAAAAAAACACCCGGCAGGCCGAAGGTCTTCAGCGGCTGGGTAAACTGGGGCCGCTGGGATGGGGTGAGATGAGGAAAGGAACCGTCGTCCTGAACGAGGGTTTCCGGAGGGCTCAACATTATGACGCTGTGAGGGGCCCGACGCCAACTTTTTTTTCAGAAAAGGGGATGAAATTTCCGGGAAATCACCGGCGAATGGTAAAAAAATCCGCCGGGAGAATCTCTGACGCCGGCGGCCCCCTGAAGCCGTGTTGGCAGGGGCCTCCTACCCACGCACCATCGACATCGAACGCCTCAAGGCCGCTGCCAGATGAAGACATTTCTGCTGCCCTGTTCCTGCACCACTGAGATTGCCGTCACCAGCGGCCAGGCGGGAGGCCGGGTGGCCTGCCCCTCATGTGGGCGGTCGCTCGTCGTTCCGAAACTGCGTGAACTCGCCGGTCTGCAGGAGTTGCCGACTGGTGGCAGCGCGATTCAGCCGCGATGGAGCCTACTGCAGGCCGTGGCTCTGGGCGCCGCGGCCACGGCGCTGCTGAGTCTGGCAGCATCGCTCCTCGTGGTGCCGAAGCAGGAGGTTTTTTCGCCGCAGGCGATTCGTGATCTGACGCTCGCCGCCAGTGATCAGGAGATCTACCGGATCTGGAAAGTGGGGTTTGCGAACTCCAGCGTGCGGCGTCCAGCCAACGAATTGGAAGAGAAGATGCAGCGTCAGCAACGGTTCTTTGGCGGCATTGCCCAGGTATTCCACGGCCTGGCCACGATCGCCGGAGTGGTCGCGGCGGTGGCCTTCGTCGCCTCCCGTCGGCCGCCGTCAACTCGTCCCCGCAAGGAAAACGCCGGGTCTTCGGAGGCTCTCCGATGAAGGCTGCATTCATCACCCAGACCGGATCGCCCGAGGTGATCGAATACGGAGAACTTCCCGATCCCGTTCCCGGGCCGAGACAGGTACTGGTCCGGGTGAAGGCCTGTGCGGTCAACCCGATCGACACCTATGTGCGGGCTGGCAGCGTGAAGATGCCGCTGCCGTTCCCGTTCGTCGTCGGCTCCGATCTGGCGGGAGAAGTCGTCGCCGTCGGACCCGAAGTGACGGGGCTCGCACCCGGGATGCGGGTCTGGGGTTCAAACCAGGGACTGCTCGGCCGACAGGGTACGTTCGCGGAACTCGCCGCCGTGGACGATTGCTGGCTCTACCGGACGCCCGACGAGGTCTCCGACCAAAATGCTGCGGCAGCGGCCCTCGTCTCGATCACTGCCCACCTCGGCCTCGTCGGCAACGCCGCCATCCAGCCCGGCGAGACGATCTTCGTGCATGGAGGTTCGGGGGGGGTTGGTCTGGCTGTGGTGCAGATCGCAAGGATCCTCGGCGCCCGGGTGATCGCCACTGCCGGGGGGCCTGAAAAGTCTGAGCTGGTCCGCAGGTTCGGGGCCGATCTGGTCGTCGACCACCATCGTGACGACATGGCGGCACTGGTCCGTGAGGCGGCACCCGACGGGGTGCACGTCTATTGGGAAACCCAGCGTGAGCCAGATTTCGACCGGGCTGTCGGTCTGCTCGCGGAGGGAGGCCGAATGGTGATCATGGCTGGCAGGGACGCGAGGCCGGCATTTCCGGTCGGTCCTTTCTACGTCAAGGGATGTCGTCTTTTCGGGTTTGTGATGTTCAAGGCCGATCCGCACGTTCAGGCCGCTGCGGCCGTCGACATCAACCGCTGGATGTCGACGGGGCGGCTGCAGGTCGCGATCGACCGCCTGCTGCCGCTGGAGTCGACGGCGGAGGCCCATCGTCTCCAGGAATCGAGCACGGTCGGCCGGTCGGGGACACTGGCCGGCAAACTGGTCATCGAACCCTGATCGACGAACAGACGCTGTCGGCGGCCAGGCCCGGATGGCGACCAGGCCCGGACGGCCTGCGTTTGGGCGGGACTCCTACTGTCGGGGAGCCGATGGACGCACCGCCGAACGCGGTTGCTGGGTGGCGGACCGCTCCCGCTTGGACCATTCGAGCTGATCCTCGACGGCGGCCACACCCGCCGACAGGTTGGGAAACATCGATCGAAACATTGAGGGCTTGTACGGCTCGGCCGGTTCCGCCGACACGGCTTTCATCGTGGCCTCTGGCAGCGGCACGGGAGCCGTCGCCCGTGAACCGGACCCCTCGGCACGTGCAGCCCTGGTCGTCGACTGCCCGCCATGGCGCGGCTGCCGTTCCACGGGCTGGGTCTGGGGCAGAGGATTTTTTGGCTGGGCCGCCGGCGGTGGCGTCGCCGCAGCGGGCTCGGCGGCGGAGGGAGCCGGCGGCGGCGGGTCCGGCAGGAACGAGCGGTCGGCCTGCAGGGCGATTCGCTCCGGCACGACCAGATAGCGGATCACCGGAGGCGATGCCGTCGGCAGCGTCTGCTGTTGGGGTGGAAACTCCGACGAGGCACTCGACCCACTGGCGGCCAGGTCGGCGGCCGCATCGAGTTCGGCGTCGGTCGCCGCCAGGGTTGGCTGCTGCAGAACGGTGACGGGGGTCGGTTCGACATCGGTCGAGACGGGATCGGATGCCACGGGCGTCGCTGCAACGACGATCGGCGCCGCCACTGTCGGAATGGGATCGCTCGGTGCCTGCGACGGGATCTCGACCGCGGCGGTCGGCGTCCAGAGATCGGGCTGCTGAACGGCCTCCAGCGGGGGCTGCGACTGGGCGGTCGCGGTGGCGCTCGGAGCGGAATCTGAGGCCGCCTTGACCAATTGCACCGAGAGCACCGGTTGCCCCTCGCGGAGCGGGTACTTGAGCACCTTTCCGTCGAACGAGTCGTTCGGCCTCATCGCCGCCGTCGGCAGCATCGCCTTGGGCCAGTCGCGGAGGCCGACGTCCCAGACCGTGACCGGCGATCCCTGCGGCAGTGATCGCAGCGCAACGAAGATCGATTCGCTCTCGACGCGGGGCCTGGTCTGGGCGATGTGCAGATCGAGGGCCCGGTTCACGCAAACGGCCGCCGCCGCGCCGGCGAGGAATGCCGCCGCGAAGACGGTGGTGGCCCGGGGCCGCTGCGAGTTGGAGCCCTGCCCGCGATTCCGCGGCGATGCTGGCGAGACACTCATTGGAAGAATCTTCCTCTTCGTTGACGCTCTTCGTGGCAGGGGAGTCGCGCGAGGACACGAACCCCTTCCCGTGAATCGACACCATTCCCCCAGGATGGCCACGGATTACCACGGCGATGGCCCCGTTTGCCGGGATGCCGCATTTTCCCAGATCAATGTCCAAGGCCAGCCGGCAGGGTCAGCGCACCCTGCCTGGTTCAGCAGCATCGGCGGAGATGGAATCCGCCGGCGGGGAATCGGCAAACAGTGGATCGACCATCCGGGCCTGCGGCCGGATAGCCAGACAGCGGCTCGTCGATCGGCCCAGGTCGCGTTCGCGGAAGAAGGCATCGCCGGCGGTCGATGCCTCGTCGCCGTCGGGGCCGACCAGAAGCAGGCCCCCGGTCGGGATCATGACGCTGAACCGCAGCCGGTCGAGCGGGTGCTCCCGTTGGCCTGTCTCCATCCGAAACACGCCCTCCTCGCCGACCCAGGATCGCTCGGTCGGCCCGTGCCTGACGACGGGCGTCAGCTCGACCCGTGTTCGACCATCGGCAGCCGGGAACGACCGCAGCGAGAAGTGGGTGCTGGCGTCCCGGTAGGTTCCGCCATGCACCTGATCTCCATCGTGCTCGAGCAGCACGAGTTCGCTGACCGCGCTGCAGGCAACCAGTTCACTCGGCCGACCCGGAAGCAGACGAAGTGCTCGCCGGACCAAGGCGGGCCGCTCCGAAGGAGCGTCTGGCAGTCCGTCGTCGGGCTCGCCGCTCTTGGCATCCTGCAGCCGGGCGGAGATCTCCGTCGGCAACGGCCCGGTCACCACGCCCACCCGCAGTCCGTTGGCTGCCAGCCGGCGGCGCAGCGGGGCGTCGAGAACCTGCTCGTCAGAGAGTTTCCAGAGTTCGTCGGGGAAGGCTGGATCCTGGGCATCGCTGCGGACGAACGTCAGTTCGAGTGGGATCGTTCGCGGTGCCGGTTTCGCGAGCGACGCCGTAGAGCTCTCTTCCGCCTTCGCCAACGGCATGCCATCCGGTCCCCAGAGCACGGTCGCCGGCAGCGTGAATCTGCAGCCGCCTGCGGCTGTGGCTGCCAGCACGACCGCGGCGCACACCACAGGCATGCCGACGCGGGCTGTCGGATCTGAACGCATGGCCGGTACGGGTGCGGGGAAGGTGGCCGGTCGGGGCAGGGAGGGTAGAGGCGTCGGCAGGGGTGCGTCAACGCCGCGGAAAACCTCAAAAACAAGCGGTTTTGGCCGAACTGGCAGGTGGCCAAAACCGCCGCAGCCTGTCGTGTTCTGGAGTAGGGGCGTCTTGCGTGGGTCGGGGTTGCCCGCACCCCGTCGCCGGACGTTCGCTGCGGCCATCCTGGCCTTCGCTCACTCGATGCTGACTACGCTTCGCCATCCCTGGCTCCGCTTGTCAGCAACGCCGGCTCCCGGGGTACGGGCAACCCCTTCCGATATACCCGCTCCGCGCAGGAGCGAACCCCACGAGCCGATACGCCCGCTGCGGGATCGCCTCAGGAGACCGACTTCACGCCGCTCTCGAAGATCGCCAGTCCCGCGCCAGTGGCGGTTGCATCGAGGTGGCCGTTCCAGGCCGGATGCTGGGTGGCGTCGATGAATCGTTCCGGATGGGGCATCAGGCCGAAGACTCGGCCACTGGCATCGCATGCCCCGGCGACGTTCGCCATGGCTCCGTTGGGATTGCCTGCCGGGCCGCCAGCGTAGCGGAGGGCAAAATGACCTGCCGCATCCAGTTCCGAGAGATCCTCGGCCGAACGGGTCACAAACCGGCCCTCGCCGTGGGCGATCGGCAGGTCGAACGACGGCTCGATTCCCTGAAGAAAAAGGCAGTTGCTCGGCCGTGCCTCGAGCTGCACCCAGCGGTCGATGAACCTCCCGGAGCGATTGTGCGAGAGCGCCGCACGCGGCCTGCCCGCCGCGTCACCCAGCAGGAGGCCGGTCTGCAGGAGCACCTGGAAGCCGTTGCAGATACCGAGAATCAGGCCGCCCTTGTCGCGGAACCGGAGCAGGGCGTCGCCGAGCCGAAGCCGGAGTTCGAGCGCGAAGATGCGGCCGCTGGCGATGTCGTCGCCGTAGGAGAAGCCGCCGGGAATGCAAAGGATCTGGAAGTCGTCCGCCAGCGACGGTTTCTGGGCGAAGTTCCGCACCAGCACCCGCCGGCTGATCGCGCCAGCACGTTCGAAGGCGTGGGCCGTTTCCTGGTCGCAGTTCGTGCCCGGAGCACGAAGCACCAGAGCGCGTGGTGAAAGCATCAGTTCTCCTTCCCCGCGGACCGCCAGGCCCGCGCGAGTTGTTCGACTGGAATCTCCTCGGCCGCAGTCTCCGCCTGCGTCGCGAACGAGAGGCGGTCATTGGCGGCAACCTCGCCGACAAAGGCCCATTCCAGGCCCGCCATCTGGGCTGCGAATCGGTCGGACTCCGCCGCGGGCACCTCGCAGACAAACCTTCCCGGGGTTTCGCTGAAGGCCAGGGTGAGATCGCGGGCATGGCCGTCCGCCGCGCCAATCCGGTTGGGCACCCGGCTCAGATCGAGCCGGGCTCCAATCCCTCCGCCGATCGCCATCTCGGCGATCGCGGTCAGCAGTCCGCCGTCGGAACAGTCGTGGCAGGCCGCCACCATTCCGGCCCGCAACGCCGCGGCAACAGCCGCGAAGGTCGCCCGGATTTCGGCGGCGTTGACTACCGGCACGGTTCCCCCCGTCACGCCCCCGGCTGCCTCGAGCTGGCTGCCGGCAAGATCGTCGCGGGTGATGCCGACCACGGCCAGGCGGTTTCCCGGACGCTTGAGGTCTGGGGTGACGGACCGGCGGACATCGTCGACCTGGCCCATCGCGGTGGCGAGCAGCGTCGGCGGGATCGAGATTTCCCGGCCACGGCCTGCCTCGTCTGTCCAGGCAAAGACGTTGTTGAGGCTGTCCTTGCCGCTCACGAACGGCGCCTCGAAGGCAACGGCGATGTCGTGGCAGGCACGGCAGGCCTCGACGAGTGTTCCCAACGAATCCTCGCGGCGGGTGTCGCCCCAGCAGAAGTTGTCGAGCAGGGCGATCCTGGCGGGGTCGGCACCGGCGGAGATCACGTTGGCCATCGCCTCGACGATCGCCCCCGCGGCCATCTGGTAGGGGTCGAGAAAGCCGAGTCGTTGACGCAGGCCGACGCCGAGCACGATCCCCCGGTCGCGGCCGAGCGTGCCGCGGATCACCGTGCCGTCGGCCGGTCCATCACCCGGACCAAGCAGCGGTTTCACGACGCTCAATCCCTGCACCTCATGGTCGTACTGCCGGATGATCCATTCCTTACTGGCGACGTCCGGCAGTCCGAGGATCCCGAGCAGGCGAGAACCGATGCCTTCGGCCTTCGCGGGCCAGGAGGTTGGCTTCGGTGCGGGGGGCACGTGCCGCGACCGCAGCCGCTGCCGGGGTCGGCCCTCGTGGAGGAAGTGGCAGTCGAGGTCGCCGGCCACGGTCCCATGCCAGCGGAGCAGGAGCCGTCCAGAGCCGGTGAATCTGCCGATCGCCGTCACCTCGACCCCTTCCTCCTCGGCGATCCGTGCCAACTTCTCCCAGTCGGCCGCCGCCACGGCGAGCACCATCCGTTCCTGGGCCTCGGAAATCCAGATCTCGGTCGCCGAGAGGCCATCATATTTCAGCGGCACCGTCTCGAGGTCGACCGTCGCGCCGAGGGTCGCTCCCATCTCGCCCACGGCGCTCGAGAGCCCGCCGGCGCCGCAGTCGGTGATCGCGTGGAAGAGACGCTGCCGCGATGCCTCGAGCACGAACTCGACGAGCATCTTCTCGTGGATCGGGTGGCCGATCTGCACCGACCCTCCCGACTGGCTCTCGCTGTCGCTTGAAAGCTCTTCGCTGGAGAAGGTGGCGCCGTGAATGCCGTCACGGCCCGTCCGTCCACCGGCCACGACGACGAGGTCGCCCGGTTGCACGGCCGCCTCGGCGGAGTGCCGCGGCATGATGCCGACGGTTCCACAGAAGACGAGCGGGTTGCAGGTGTAGCCGGGATCGAAGGCGACAGCTCCGGCGATCGTGGGAATGCCCATCCGGTTGCCGTAGTCGCGGACGCCGGCGACCACGCCGGAAAGGAGCCGGCGGGGATGGATCACACCCGGTGGCAGCCCGCTCGCGGGCGTGTCGGGCGGACCGACGCAGAACACATCGAGGTTCGCGATCGGCTTGGCACCGAGCCCGGTGCCGAGAACGTCGCGGATCACGCCACCGAGTCCCGTGGCGGCGCCACCGTAGGGCTCGATCGCCGAGGGGTGATTGTGGGTTTCGACCTTGACGCAGATGTCGTGGTCGCCATCGAACCGCACCACGCCGGAGTTGTCGCGGAACACGCTCACGCACCAATCGCGGCTGCCGAGCGACTGGCGGATCTTTCGCGTGGCGGCGAAGACCGTCTCCTTGAGGAGATTGTCGTATGAATGGGGGCCGTCGGGGCCGAGGTGATCGACGGGGCTGCCCAGGGTTTTATGACAGCAGTGCTCGCTCCAGGTCTGGGCGATGGTCTCGAGTTCGATCTCCAGCGGATCGCGGCCGAGCGCGAGGAAGTGATCCCGGACGGCGGTCAGTTCAGCTGCCGTGAGCGCCAGGCACATTTCGCGGCTGAGCCTCACGAGCGCCGCGTCGTCGAGCCCCTGCAGCGACACCGACCGCGATTCGAACGGCCAGGGACGTCCGCCGCCGAGCGTGTCGATCGCGAGCGGACCGACGACGACGTCGTGGATGGCCTCGCTGGCAAGGAGCTTCCAGGCCAGACGCTGGACCTCGTCCGCGCCGAGCGCGGGCAGCCAGTATTTACGGAGACTGCGAACCGCCGTCGGCTCGATTCCGAGCAGTCGCATGGCGTCGAGAGCGGTCTGGGCCGCCGGATCGGTCACTCCCGGCCGGGGCAGCACGTGGAGCACGTTCGGCAGGCCGTCGGGCCCGGCGAGCAGGCCGGGGTCGGCCGACTCCGCGACCACGAACGATTCGGTGACCGGGTTGGTGAGCAGCATCGCTGCCGCCCGCTCGGCGTCGGCGCGGGTGAGCGGACCCTCGATCAGCCAGCCGGTCACCGTTTTCGCATGGCTGCAGCCGGTGATGCCAAGCTCCGCGGCACCCGCCACGAGGCCGCGGGCGGCGTGATCGGCATCACTGTCGAGCAGGTGGACGTCAACTTCCCAGAGCATCGCGTTCTTTTCCCAGAGCATCGCGTTCATCCTTGGCGCGTTGGAGCAGAGCGACGAGTTTGCGGCGATCCCCCTTCGCAATGGCAGAGAGCATTTTTTCGGTGACGGTCGTGATTCGCGAGACCGCGGAGGCGACACCGGCGGCGTTGTCGAGGAGGATGTCGGCCCAGAGCCCCGGGTCGCCGGCTGCAATCCGGGTGGTGTCCCGCCATCCGCCGGCTGTGAACTGCCGCGCCGAAGCAGGTGTGGCCGCGGCGATCGCGGCGGCCAGCAGGTGTGGCGCGTGGCTCGTCATGGCGAGCATCCGATCATGGTCTCGCGGGGGCATCGTCACCACGTTTGCGCCGAGCGAGGCCCAGAAACCGGCCACCTCCTCGATGTCGGCTTCGGGGGTCGTTGCTGCGGGCGTGACGACGGCGACCCGCCCGTCGAACAGATCGGCCGTGGCCGCAGTAGGACCGCGACGATGGCTGCCGGCGATCGGATGCGCTCCAACGAACCGGCCCCTTCTCGAGCGGCGGCGTTTTTCCCAGGCCGAGACGATCGAGGCCTTCGTGCTGCCCGCGTCGGTGATCAGCGTGCCTGGTCGGACCGCCTTGTCGATCGCGTCGAGCAGGCCGGGGATCGCCCCCACGCCGCTGGCGACGAGGACGATCTCGGCTTCCGCCACGCCCGCGGCGAGATCGAGGGTCGTCCGTGTGACCGCCCCCGCCCGCTTCGCCTCGGCTAGAGAGGCCGCCGATCTACCGATGCCGATCACCTCGCTGGCCAGTCGGCGGGCGACGAGGGCGAGGCCCACCGAGCCGCCGATCAGGCCGACTCCGACGATCGCCACCGTCGGCCACTGCCGTGGTGTTCGCCGGATGGATGCGGCTTGTGTCTGGGAGCCGGATGTGGTTCGTCCTGCACGCATGGCGGGTTTTTACCACATGATGAACCCATGTGTTAGAAGAGGGTCGAGACAACAGGCAGGTGCGATCATGTTCGGCGGACAGGCGATGCCAAGGGCGGTTCTGGCGGAGATGCTCGGCCGGCTGGCGACCTCGCTTTCGGCGGGGATCGACCTGCGGAGGGCCTGGTCTGCGGAGGCTGGCCGCATGCCCCGAAGATGGCGGTCCAGGATGGAGCAGGTTGCCCGGGGGCTTGCCACCGGTGAACCGCTTGCCGATGCGATGGGCCGTGCCGGCGGCGCCTTTCCACCAGTCGTCCTCGGCATGATCGCGGTTGGTGATGCGACGGGCCATGAAGCAGAAACGCTTCGCGAAGTCTCCGAGATGCTGCGGGCAGGTGTTCGCTCGACGCGGGAACTCGTTCGCAGCCTCGTCGGACCCGCGTTCCAGCTGGCAGCGGCCGTGGCGGTCGTGGGGCTGTTGATTCTGATCGCCGGATTCATCCGCGATGGAGAGGATCGGCCCGTCGACATCCTTGGGATCGGACTCTCGGGTCTGTCCGGACTGCTGACCTATCTCGCGGCCGTCGCCGCCAGCCTCGCGGTGCTGGCCGTGGCAGGAAAACTGCTGCTGGGCAGTTGGCGGCGGCATGGACTGGCCCGATGGCTCGCGGCCGTGGTGCCGGTTGTAGGGCCCGCAGCCCGCGCGGCAGAGGCCGCCGCATGGTGTCGGGCCGCCTCGCTTTCGAGCGGCGCAGGACTCCCGGCGGGCAGGCTCGTGTCGCTGGCATCGGCGGCCGCTCCCGGAATTTCGATCGACCCGGCCGCTCTCGAGGAGCGACTCCGCAACGGTGCTTCGCTGGCCGACGCCCTGGCAGCCACGGCACGTCTGCCGCGGAGGGTGCTCGAGGCGATCGACGTCGGCGAACTCACGGGCAACACCGCCGAGGTGCTCTCGCGACTTGCCGAAGACTGCGACGAGGAGGCTCGGCAGGGGTTTTCAGCCGCAGCGCGGGGCGTCGGCTTCATCGTTTGGGGGCTGGTTGCCGGTCTGATCGCCCTTGTGGTCTACCGGATTTTCTCGTTCTATCTGGGAATGCTGCAGGACGCCCTGCGGATCTGACAGTATCCCTGGATCTGGGACTTCCGTGGGAAGAGTCATCGCTGGCCTTTTTCCAGTTGGCAGAGCGGTACAAGGTCGCTTCGAGGAGTCAGGCTTCGCCATGCGAGTTTCACGGGTAGCGATCGAGACAGTTCTTCTCTGGACGCTGGCAGGCGTCGCCTCCGCCGCCGATCCACAGACCGGTCCACCGAAGACCCAGCAGGAGTTGATGGCCGAACGCGGGTTCGTCCGCTTCAGGGGGAGTTGGCGGACGGTTCAGGAGATCGAACTCATCGAGCGGGCGGAGAAGCGGACGATCGCACAGAAGGAATGGAACGGCAGGCTGGAGCGGCTGCGGAAGGGGCTCGATCAGCCTGCGGCCGGCCAGACGGCCGCCGAGGAGATTCGCGAGATCGCCGATCCAATGGCGGTTCCGGCCCTCGCCGCCGCACTCGCCCAGGAGCCGGTTTTCGCCGCCAGAAACCTCTACGTCGAGGCGCTCTCCCGAATCCGCTCGGCGGAGGCGCAGACGGTACTCGCCGTCGTGGCGGTCGATCACGCCGACGAGGAGACCCGGATCGCAGCCGCAGAGCGGCTCATGGCCGGGGGTTCGCTGGCCGTGCTTCCCTCGATCGCCGCGGCGCTCCGGGATGCCGACAATGCCCGAATCAATCGGTCTGCAGAGGCGATCGGTAGGCTCGTGCAGCCTGCCCGCGATCAGGATTCTTCGGCCTCGGCTGTCGAGCCCGCACCAGACCAATTCCCGTTCTGGCTCCTCTCTGGCCTGATCGAGGCGCTCGAAACCGAACATATGGTGACGGAGGGGGATGGCAGGCCCGAGGGTTCGACGACGGCCACCTTCACACCCTCAGCGGGCGGGCTCTCGATGGGCGGCGGGGCGAAGCGGGTTCGACGGCGGTTCCGCAACGACGCCGTGCTCGAAACGCTCGTCACCCTGACCAACGTGAACTTCGAGTGGGACGTCGCCGCCTGGAAGGCCTGGCTCGCCGCCCGCCAGAATCCGGTCGACTACGATCCGCGGCGCGGCTGAGTCAGGCGGCCTGCCGGCGTCGCCGCTGCAGCCAGGCGGCGTTGGCGTCGAGCACGAGCAGGGCGACCCGGTTCTCGAGATTTGGCCGAAAAACGGCCAGCAGCAGGAGCGGGAGGAACCAGGCCATGAAGAGGCCGCCGTTGTGGGCCTTCCAGAACTGGCTGCCGAGCAGCACCGCCGCCGAGCAGCTCAGCAGCGTGCCGAGGTTCTTGGGCGAAGGCCAGATGGCGAGCGTGGCCATCATCGCCACGAATGCCGCCAGCACCGGCAGCCGAAAGACGGCGTCGTTGAAGGGCAGCGCCCAGAATCCCTCCAGCGAGACCGCGTTGGGGAAGATCCAGCCAAACATCTGTCGCAGTTGTCCGAGAAAGACGGCGGCATCGGGGGATGTGAACCAGAGTGCGACCACGAGCAGCGCCAGGGACGCGGCCACGCCGAGGACGAACCGGCGGATGCCCCGTTCCCAGTAGAAGCTGCACCAGAGGGGCAAGAGGAAGACGGGGTAATAGATCGTGCCGATCGCCAGGCCGATGAGGCCGCCAGAGACCAGAGGCCGGCGGTAGGATGCCACGGCCCAGACGATCAGGGCTCCGGGCAGGACGTGGTCGACCCGCCCCGTCATCAATGCGGTGTAGGGCAGCAGCAAGTACAGTACCGCCGCCGCGATGCCAAGCCGGACGTTG
>CAMDFJ010000015.1 GCA_945897435.1 Candidatus Kuenenia stuttgartensis
AGAGCGGCGCGAGGGCCAGCACTCCGAGGGCGACGAGATCCCACTTCTCGCGGAGAAACGTCCCCAGCCAGCCCTCCTTGGAGGCGTCCGCCGTCTCCTCGATGCTCCGCGACCCGCCGGGGCTCATACCTTCTCCTTCGTCCGTCTGCCGAGCAGGCCCTCGGGACGAAACACGAGGATCACGATCAGGATCGCGAACACGATCGCGCCGGTCCAACGCTCCCCCACGTAGGCACTCGAGAGCGACCGCACGAGCCCGATCACGATGCCGCCGAGCACGGCCCCAGGAATGCTGCCGATGCCCCCGAGCACGGCCGCCGTGAAGGCGTAGAGTCCATTCTGGAACCCCATCTGGAAGCCGATCGTGTTGATGTACAGCCCGTAGATCACGCTCGCTGCGCCGCCGAGGAAGCCACCGATGAAGAAGGTCGCGGCGATCACCCGGTCGACGTCGATGCCGACGAGGGCCGCCGCGGTCGTGTCCTGTGAGACCGCCCGCATCGCCTTGCCGAGCCTGGTGCCGCGGACGAGGAACGAAAGCCCGAGCATCAGCGGCACCACGACGAGCACGACGAGCAGATCCTTCCAGGTGAACTGCAACCCCTCGCCGGGGAGGAGGTTGGTCGAGGGGAGAAGTTCGGGAAACGAGCGGTCGGAGGGCCCGATCCAGAACAGGCCGACGTTCATGAAGATGAACGAGACTCCGATGGCCGATACCAGCGGCGCCAGCTTCGGAGCCGTCCGCAGCGGCTTGTAGACGATTCGGTCGACCGCGAGGTTGAGACCGCCGCAGAACATCCCGCAGGCGAGGACCAGGATTGCGATTCCCAGCCAGGTCATCGCCGGCCCGGCAGCGGACAGTCCCACTGCCGACACGAGCGAGAGGGCCAGACAGGCACCCAGCATGATCAGGTCGCCATGGGCGAAATTGATCAGCCCGATGATCCCGTAGACCATCGTGTAGCCGAGGGCGACCAGCGCGATGAGAGCCCCGTTGGTGAGCCCGATCAGGCACTGCTGGAGAAAAAACTGGGCGGACACCGGCGACTCGTTTCCGGGGACGATGCTGGCCGCAGGCACGGAAGGCCTGCCTGCGAGGAGCCTGATTCTTACCGCACAGCCGCCTCGCCGCCCACGGCATTCGCGTCGAGCACCTGTTCAAACTCGAATCGCCCTCCCCGGACCACGCTCACCGTCAGCGTCCGCATCGTCGTGTCGCCGTTGGAGTCGAAGCCCCAGCGGCCGAGCGCACCGTCGAAATCCTTGATCGCCAGCGCCCTGTCGGTGACGGTCCGCCGGTCTTTCGTGCCGGCATCGCGGATCGCCTGCAGGGCCACGCAGGCCGCCTCGTAGCCGTAGACGGCATAGGCCTCGGGCAGTTCGCCGTGCTTCCGCCGATACCGTTCCACGAACTCACTCCCCTTGCCGGTCAGCTTCTCTGGTGGCAGACCTCCGAAGGTGACGAAGCAGCGCCCCTCGAGGTTCGCCGCCCCCGCGGAGTCGATGAACACCTGCTCGCGACAGCCGTCCGGCACCATCAGCATCGCCTCGATGCCGGCGCTGGCCATGTCCTTGGCGAGTTGTCCTCCCTTGCTCTGGGTGGTGCCTCCGAAATAGACGAGGTCGGGCTTCACGGCCTTGATGCTCGCCATCAGCGACTTGAACTCCTGCGCCTTGGAGTCGATCGAGTCGTGGCCGAGCACCTCGATCCCGATCTCCCGGCAGCGTTCGTCGAACAGGTCGGCGATTCCCTTTCCGTAGACCTCGTTGTCGTCGAGAATCGAGACCCGCTTCACGCCGCGCTGTTTTGCCCAGTCCGCGGAGAGCGGCCCCTGCAGGTCGTCGGCGGGCACCACCCGCATGTAGTTGAGCCGGCCGGTGGGACGGTAGACCTCGGGCTCTCCCGGCGCTCCGAGCCCAGGCTTTGTGAGACCGACCGCCGTGTTGGCGGGTGATACCATCAGCAGGTCGCCGAGGTTCAGGATCGGCATCGAGACCTTGGCGGCGCCGGAGTTGAAGGTGCCGATGTAGGCGACGACGTCGGGATCCTGGAGGGCCCGGCGGGCGTTGGCCGCCTCGGCCTCGCTGGTCCACTGGCCGGCCGCCGCGGTCGAGTCATCAAGGTCGAGGTATTCGACGCGAAACGGGCCGGCCCTGCCCTCGGCCTCCTCGATCGCCATCCGGATCCCACGGACCAGCGTGTCAGACTGCTGCTTGGCCGAGCCGGTCCGGGGCAGGCTGGAGACGATCTTCACGAGCGTCGGATCGGCCGGCCTGCAGCCACAGACCACCAGGCCCAGCAGGATGGCGATGCACAGGTTGCTCGAACCGTTCCGCGGACTCATGTGACTTGCGAATGTAGGACGGGCCTGAAAGCCGCGTCAAACCGGCGGCCTGGCCACCAGTCGCCAGGCCCGGTGGATCCGCTCGTTGCGGAAGTCCTCGGGAATCGTTCGGCTGGTGATCTCGCGGATCGTGTAGCCTCGCGCGATCTGCTCCTCGGCGAGATGGAAGCGGCGGAAATTCGTCGAGAAGTAGACGATGCCGCCCGGCGAGAGGTTCCGGGCCACGAGTTCCAGAAGCGTCGCGTGATCCTGCTCCACGTCCCAGGGCAACTCGCTTTTTGCAGACCGGGAGAAGGTCGGCGGATCGACGACCACGAGATCGTAGGGCGGCTCCCCGCGGTTGGCCCGGTGCTCGAGGAAGGCACGGGCCTCGTCGCGGACGATCCTGTGCCGGCCGGCGTCCTTGAAGCCGTTCTTGGAGAGGTTCGTCCGCGTCCAGTCGAGATAGGTGTTGGAGAGATCGACGCTGGTCGTCTCCTTGGCCCCGCCGGCCGCGGCGTAGACCGAGAAACTGCCCGTATAGCAGAAGAGATTGAGGAACCGCTTTCCGTCCGCCTCGTCCCGGACAAGGGCCCGCGTCTGGCGGTGATCGAGAAACAGTCCTGTGTCGAGGTAGTCCGAGAGGTTGACCTCGAACTCGAGCCCCCCCTCCTGCACATCGAGCACTGCCCTGCGGGCGTCGACCTTCTCATACTGGTCGCCGCCTCGTTGCCGCTTCCGCACCTTGAGAAACGTCTGGTTGGGTGGCACGCCCAACTCCAGCGCCGCCGCCTCGATCATCTTGTCGAGCCAGACGTCGTGCTCGATCTCGGTGCGTTCGTGGGGACGCTCATACTCGGCGGCATGCAGCCAGCCGGCATACCAGTCGATGACGAGTGGGATCTCGGGGATGTCCCGGTCGTAGACGCGAAAGGCCTCGATCCCCTGCCGTCGGGCCCATTTCGCGAGATGCTTGAACCGCTTGGCGAGCCGGCGACGGAAGTCGCCGATCTGGTCATCGGTCGTGCGCCCGCGCGGTCGGCCGGGGCGGAGCGATGCGACGTCGTTCGCACCGTCGGCGGCATCGCGTTCCGTTGGTGTGCCTGAACTCCGGCCTTCGACCTGAGAGGGTGGGTGGAAGTCACGCTGTCGAATCTCCACTTCCAGCAGCCGGCAGGCGATCGGACCGTTCATCAGCGGCACGCGGTGGGTCGGCCGCAGGCCGAGCTGGCCGGCCGCCGGCGTGTCGGGGGCGAGAATCGCAGCCCGCCAGCCACCGCACTGCTGCACCAGCCAGTCGCCGATCCGACGGAAGAGCGCGGCTGCCCGGGGCAGCGCGAGCCGCTCGCCGTAGGGCGGGTTCGTGACGACAAGCCCCGTTTCGGCCGTCGGTCTCGCCTGCTCAAAGTGCTTCTGCTCGACGGCGAGAAACCCCTCCACTCCCGCTGCAGCGGCGCAGGCCCGGGCGGCCTCGACGGCCTTCGGATCGAGATCGCTCGCCTGAAACCTGATCACGGGATCGTGGATGCGGGCCTCGAGTTCCGTGACGAGCCGCGTCGCCAGCTGCCTGTCGCAGTCGCGAAACCGGAAGAAGCCGTGGGCCTTTCGCCGCGCCCTCCAGAGCCCGGGTGCCATCCCCGCGGCGATCGTCGCCGCCTCGACGACGAACGTTCCCGAGCCGCACATCGGATCCAGGATCGGCTCGCCGCCGGATGCCTGATCGGATTCGTCGGGCCGCCACCAGCCGGCGATGCCGAGGATGCCCGCCGCCAGCACCTCTGAGAGCGGCGCCTCGACCTCCCCCATCCTCCAGCCTCGCTGGTGAAGCGACCGGCCCGCGGCGTCGCGAAAGATCGTCGCCACGTCGCCGACCAGATGCAGCCCCAGCCGGAGCGTGGCACCGCGGAGCTGCACGCTCGGCCGTTTTCCACTCGGGGTACGGAGCTGGTCGACGACGGCGTCCTTGACGATCTGCGCCGCATAGAGCGAATGGGTCAGGAACGTGTCGTGGATCGCGGCATCGACGCGAAGCGTATCGGATGTCTTCAGCTGTTCGGTCCAGTCGACCTCCTGCATCGCCCGGTAAAGGCTCTCGGGCGATTCGACCCGAAAACGGCCGAGCGGCTCGAGCACCCGGATGGCCGTCCGTGATTCGAGCACCGCGCGGTAGAGGGTTTCCCGCTCGGCACCGGCCGGGGCAGAAAACTCGATCGTTCGCCGCCCAACTCGGAGATCGATGGCACCGACACGCTCCAGTTCCGCGGCGAGCAGCCATTCCAGTCCTTCGAGCGTCCGGGCCGTGAGCCGCGGAGGGTCATCGAGGGACGGCGCCGGAAGCGGTCGAGGATGGGGATGGGGAACTGGAAATCGAGCGGCCATCCGTCCAGTGTAGGCCGGGTGGGGTCGGAAGAAACGCGACCGGAGACATTTTGGTCGCCGATCTCGAGGCCGGCATCACCCGGGCGGCCAGTCGGGTTCAGCGGACGGCGGCCGGATCCGGAAACCGGTCCTGGATCGCCTGCACTGAGAGGGGTTCCGACCGCATCGCCTCCATCGCGCGGACGCAGGCCTCCGCGGCCGGCAGCGTCGTGATGCAGGGCACCCCGTAGAGGACGCTTGCAGCCCGAATCCGGCCTTCGTCGGTTCGCGCTCCCTTGCCTCGGGGCGTGTTGAAGATCAATTGCACACGGCCGTCGATCAGGTGATCGATCAGGTTCGGATGCCCCTCCTGCAATTTCTTCACCAGTTCGACCGCTACTCCGGCCTCCGCCAGCGCCCGTGCCGTGCCGGCCGTCGCCATCAGTTCGAAGCCGAGGGCCACCAGCCGCCGCGCCAGCCCGACCATCATCTCCTTGGCCTGCTGGCTGGCCACGCTGAGAAAGATCCTCCCCTGTTCCGGCAGCAGGATGCCGGCCGCGATCTGGCTCTTGGCAAAGGCGATGCTGAACCGGTCGCTGACACCCATCACCTCCCCCGTGCTCCGCATCTCAGGCCCGAGCGCGATGTCGACTCCGGCGAATTTCACGAACGGAAACACGCTCTCCTTCACGCTCACATGGGCCGGCAGCGGATCGGAGGTCAGGCCCTGCTCAGCCAGCGTCATCCCCGCCATCGCCTTCACGGCGACCTTCGCCACCGGCAGCCCCGTGGCCTTGGCCACGAAGGGCACGGTCCGGCTGGCCCGGGGATTGACCTCGATCACGTAGAGCGATGGCCTGCCCTCCTCCTTCTTGACGGCAAACTGCACGTTCATCAGGCCGACCACTCCCAGGCTTCTGGCGAGTCCGGATGCCGCCGCCTTGATCTCCTCGATCACCGCCGCCGAGAGACTGTGGGGCGGGATGCAGCAGGCGGAGTCGCCGGAGTGCACGCCGGCCTCCTCGATGTGCTCCATCACGCCGGCAACGATCACGTCCTTCCCGTCGCAGATGCAGTCGACGTCGACTTCGATCGCATCCTCGAGGAACCGATCGATCAGCACGGGCTGCCCCTGGGCCACGGCGAAGGCCTCGGCCACGTACCGCTCGAACTGGGCGTTGTCGTAGCAGATCTCCATCGCCCGACCGCCGAGCACGAAGCTGGGGCGGACCAGACTCGGATACCCGATTCGGGCCACCTCTCGACGGGCCTGTTCGAGCGTCCGCGCGATGCCACTGGCTGGCTGCTTGAGTGAGAGCCGATCGAGGAGGTCACGAAACTTTTCCCGATCCTCTGCCATCTCGATCGTGTCGACACTCGTGCCGATGATCGGCAGGCCGGCGGCGTGCAGGGCCCGGGCGAGGTTGAGCGGCGTCTGGCCGCCGAGCTGGACGATGACGCCGTCGGGCTGAATCCGGTCGGCGATGTTGAGCACGTCCTCGCAGGTGAGCGGCTCGAAGAAGAGCGTGTCGCTCGTGTCGTAGTCGGTGCTCACGGTCTCGGGGTTCGAGTTGACCATCACGCTCTCGATCCCCATCTCGCGGAGCGCGAAGCTGGCGTGGCAGCAGCAGTAGTCGAACTCGATCCCCTGCCCGATTCGATTGGGGCCGCCGCCGAGGATCATCACCCGCCTGCCGCCAGGCGGCTTGGGACGGGTTTCATCCTCCGCCTCCCAGGTCGAGTAGTAGTAGGGAGTCTGGGCCTCGAATTCGGCGGCGCACGTGTCGACGGCCTTGTAGGTGGCCACGATTCCGCGTCGCTTCCGCTCCTCGCGAACCTCCATCTCCGCGCTGCCGAGCATCACGGCCAGCTGACGGTCAGAGAAGCCGTATTGCTTGGCGGCCCGCAGCAGACCGTCGTCGACCGCGGAGAGCGATCCGAGAGTCCGCAGCAGACTCTCCATCTCGACGATCTGCTGCAACTGGTCGAGAAACCAGCGGTCGATCGCGGTCAGTTCGTGCAGTTCGTCGACCGTCATGCCCGCCTTGAAGGCGTAGCGGAGATACCAGACCCTGTCGGGGTCGGGAGTGGCCACCCGGGCCCGGATGTCGTCGAGCGCGGGCTCGGCCGCCGTGCCCCAGAGATCCTTCTGGTCGGATCCGAAGCCGAACGATCCGACCTCCAGCCCGCGGAGCGCCTTTTGGAATGACTCCTTGAAGGTTCGGCCGATCGCCATCGTCTCGCCCACGCTCTTCATCTGCGTGGTCAGCCGGCTGTCGGCCTCGGGAAACTTCTCGAAGGCAAACCGCGGCACCTTGACGACGACGTAGTCGATCGAAGGCTCGAAGCAGGCCTTCGTCTTGCGGGTGATGTCGTTGGGAAGCTCGTGGAGCCGCCATCCGACCGCCAGCTTGGCGGCGATCTTGGCGATCGGAAACCCGGTCGCCTTGCTCGCCAGGGCGCTCGAGCGGCTCACCCGGGGGTTCATCTCGATGACGATCATCCTGCCCGTCTCGGGATGGACCGCGAACTGGATGTTCGACCCGCCAGTCTCCACGCCGATGGCCCGGATGACGGCGAAACTGGCATCACGCATCCGCTGGTACTGTTTGTCGGTGAGCGTCATCGCCGGGGCGACGGTGATCGAGTCGCCGGTGTGGACGCCGCAGGGGTCGAAGTTCTCGATCGAGCAGATGATGACGGCGTTGTCGTCGACGTCCCGCATCACCTCCATCTCGTATTCCTTCCAGCCGAGGATCGATTCCTCGACCAGCACCTCGCCAACCGGAGAGAGATCGAGGCCCCGCTGCACCTTCTGGTCGAACTCCTCCCGGTTGAAGGCGATGCCAGAGCCGGAGCCGCCGAGGGTGAAACTGGGCCGGATGACCGCGGGCAGGCCGATCTCGGCGAGCACCTCTCGGGCCTCGGCGAGACTCTTCACGATCCGTCCGCGGCAGGTTTCGAGGCCGATTCGGCCCATCGTCTCCTTGAAGATCTCCCGGTCCTCACCCCGCTTGATCGCCTCGGCCTTCGCCCCGATCATCTCCACGCCGTGCCTGGCGAGGATGCCGCGGCGATCGAGCTCCATTGCCAGGTTCAGGGCCGTCTGGCCGCCGAGGGTGGGGAGCACGGCGTCAGGCTTCTCAATCTCGATCACCTTTTCGAGCATCTGCCAGGTGAGCGGCTCGATGTAGGTCCGGTCGGCCGTGCCCGGGTCGGTCATGATCGTGGCCGGATTGGAGTTCACCAGCACGACCCTGTAGCCGTCCTCGCGGAGCGCCTTGCAGGCCTGGGTACCGGAATAGTCGAACTCGCAGGCCTGACCGATGACGATCGGGCCCGACCCGATGAGCAGGATGGTGTGCAGGTCGTCGCGGCGGGGCATGGAGAGGTCCGGGGGCGGGAAAAAACCTCCCGAAACTAGCATCCGCACCGCCATGCCTTCAATCAACGACTACAATCCTCGCACAATTCCCCATCTCCCCCTCGACCGGAGCCCCGTCGCGCATGTCGCTCGCCACACCTTCACTCGACGCCCTCCGCGACTCGCTCGCTGACGAGTTCAAGGACATCCGCCTCAACCTCGGCAGCGTGCTCGCCGGCGAAAACCTGCAGCCTGCCCAGGCCTTTGGCGTGGCCCTCGCCGCGGCCCGATTCGTCCGCAGTCAGTCGCTCTCGCAGGCGCTCGAATCGGACATCCGGGCCGGACTGGGAGACGCAGCCGCGGCCGTGATCTCCGACGCGTCGGCCGCGGCCGGCTTGATGGCGATGAACACCGTCTACTACCGATTCAAGCACATGCTCGCCAAGGAGAGCTACGACGCCCGCCCACCGCGGCTGCGGATGAGCCGCATGTCACAGCCGGCAACGAGCAAGACCGACTTCGAGCTGATGAGCCTCGGCTGCGCCGCCCTCGCCGGCTGCGAACTCTGCATCCGCAACCACGAGGCGAGCCTGATGCACCTCGGCGTCAGCGAAGACGCCTGCCACGATGCCGTCCGCATCGCCGCCGTCATCAACGCCGCAGCCACCGGCTGAGTTCACGGAAAATCTCGGCATCCTGCCGAATTTTCCTTGGCGACCTCCGGTCGCTGGTTCAAACCCGGCCCTCCGGGCCTGGCGCGGGGTGGATGTTCTTATCTCGGCATCCTGCCGAATTTTCCTTGGCGACCTCCGGTCGCTGGTTCAAACCCGGCCCTCCGGGCCTGACCTCTGTCCGATGTGGGACAGGCTTCAGCCCCTCACTCCCCACAAACTCCCGATGCTGAGGAGTCGGTCGGGGGCACGCGCAGGAGACGGTGAATTTTGCGACTCACACCCAACGCTCAGTCGGCCAACTACGCACCCTGTAGCAAAATCCGCCGACTCCGAGCATGTCACCGCCGACGAACCAATCCGGGCCGGCTTCACGCAACCAGACGGCATCCTGCCGCTGTTTGCCTGGCGCCTGGCGCGGTGTGGCGGTTCCTGGGAATGACAGGTGTCGTTGGCCTTCCTTCAGGCAAGTTCTCGCAGGTATTCGAGCGTGTAGATGCCGCTCGAATGGCCGTCGGAAAATTCGATCGAGTAGGCGTACTGACCGACGGGCTGCATGCCGCCGATCGCCAGCGGGACGATCTCCTCGGGGCGGAGCACCTGCAGCAGTGTTGGCTTGGACGGCGCGGCTCTCTGTTCGCGGCAGGTGGCGCAGGGACAGGCGTCACGGAGCAGTCGCGGCGAGTAGACGCCGCGGACACCGTCACTCCAGAGGATTTCGATCGAACCGGGAGCGGCGGCAGGGTCTTCGAGACGGGCGATCTTCGTCGGCAGAGGGGCTGTCATGGCTGCTGTTCTCGCGGGATTCGGTTGTCGATGACGCGGCTTCCCTTACCTTCGAATCGCGGCAGACTGCCGATCGGCACGGTGCTGACGTCGACCCGAAGACCGAGTCGGACCTGCAGTTCTCGGGCCACACGCTCGGGTGCGTCGAGATGGTCCTCGATCGAAAGCGAGAGCACGTCGAGGCTTCGTTCCGTGCTCAGCATCAGACGATACTCCAACACCTCGGGAAAACTGCGGATGATGCCGTCGATGGCACCGGGAAAGATGTTCACCCCGCGAACGACGAGCATGTCGTCGGTTCTGCCGAGAATGCCGCCTTCGAGATGGACCCAGGGCGGTCGGCCTGCGGCGAGTTGTTCGTCGGAGGGCCAGCGTGGCCGGACGAGGTCGCCCGTGCGATAGCGGATCAGGGGAGCACCGACGCGGCCGAGCGTCGTCAGCACGAGTTCCGAGAGTTCGCCGGCCGATGCAGGTCGGCCCGTCTCGACAGAGAGAAACTCGGGATGAAACCAGGGCTCTATGACCTCGAGTCCGCTGCCATCGGTGTCTCCCACGCCCCAGGGACCGACCTCGGTGGCTCCCGCATGGTCGAGTACGTCTGCTGCCCACTCTTCGGAGATTCGTCGCCGCACCGAGGGAATCGATCCGCCCGGTTCGCCGGCGAGGATCACGAGCCGGACCGTGAGCCGCAGCGTGTCGATCTTCTGTTCGCGGGCGACTTCTGCCAGATGGAGTGCGTAGCTGGGCGTGGCCACGAGCACGGTGGCGGCAATGGTGCGGGCAAGTTCGAGCCGGGCGAGCGTCGGCATGCCGCCGGTGGGGATCGCCATGGCGCCACGAGCGAGCACGGCCTCGAACCCGCTCCAGAAGCCGACGTAGGGACCGAACGACGAGGCGACGAGCACGCGGTCTCCCGCGACAAGGCCGCCCCTGTCGAGGATCACCCGCCAGCATTCCATCCACCAGGCCCAGTCGGCAGCGGTGTCGAACACCGGCAGCGGTCGGCCGTGTGTTCCGCTCGTCTGGTGGTAGCGCACATAGCGATCGGCTGGCCAGGTGAGGTTGGCCGGCTGGCCTGGCCCGGCTGCGGCAACCAGCTCTTCCTTGTAGGTGAAGGGCCAGTCGGCCATTTCGGCCAGCGAGGCGGGATCGGTGGAAACCCGGGCCAGCTTCGCCGCGTAAAACCGGTTCCGCGGCAGGATCTCCCGAAGCAACGTCCGCAGTCGCTCGAGTTTGAGCCGTTCAAGATCGGCACGCGATGGGTCGCCAGGAAGGCAGTTCATGCGACCGATTATGGCATCCCGAGGCTGGGGATTCCCTGGCTGGGGGCATTTTGCAGCGGCGGCTGCAGGCCAGCGCCGGGTGCCATGGGTGGAAAGACCGGGCCGCCGGGCTGTTGCATCGGTGGTGGCAATGGCAACTGCATGGGGGCCTGCTGCATCGGCGGCTGGATGGGGGTGGGCAATTGCTGCGGTGGCGGCAGTGGAACCGGCTGCGGTTGAGGGAACTGCATCGAAGCGGGTGGCGGAACCGGCTGCGGAACGATCGGAACAGGGACGGCCGCCTGCGGCGCCGGGGCGGGCTGGCTGCCGGCAGCGGCCCGGGCAAATTCGGCCCGCCCAACGACCTCCTCGGGCGGTGTGGCCGCGGCGGGCGACATCGAGAGGTCGACGACTCGCTCGTCGCGGATCTCGGCCGGCCAGAGATTCTCGGTGACGAAGTCGATGGGAAACACCTCATACCACGGCATCGGGAACGGCTGCCGCACCGTCAGCGTTTCGTAGCCGTCCTTGACGAGGCGGATCTTCCGCGTGCCGTAGTAGACGAAGTCTGTCGAGACTGGCGTGGTGCCGATCTGATAGTCGTCCACATAGACGAGCGCCCCGGGCGGGTCGCTGCGGATTGTCATCCGACGCTGCACGCAGCCGGCGGCGGCGACGAGGCAGATCGCTCCGGCAGCCAAAAGCCCGTGCCGCAAGCAGGTGAGACGCGTTTCCGGGAGCGGGGCCGACTCGTGCATGGCGGAACCATACGGACGCCTGCCGGGAGCCGCCAGATCAGCCTGAACCCCGCCCCTTTCCCGGTAGGATGCGTATCGCCCCGGCTGCGGCCACCCGCTAAGATTCCCTGCCTCGCCGCCCCCCGCGGGAACCGGCTCCTCGACCACCGGCCGGACGCTCGAACCAGTCCACCACCATCAGGACAGTAGACGCGTGGGAAAAGGCAGCAGCCTCACTTACTGCGATCGCAGCGACATCGGCCGTCGCCGTTCCAATAATCAGGACTCACGGACCGTTCTGCCTCCGTCGAGCCCGCAGCAGTATCGCACCCGCGGCTGGATGTTTCTCGTCGCCGACGGGATGGGTGCCCACGCCGCGGGTGAACTGGCCAGCGCCATCGCCGCCGAACGGGTCCCGCTGGTCTACGAAAAGACCGCCCAGAGGTCGCCGCCGCTGGCCCTGCGTCGCAGCATCGAGCAGATCAATGGCGAGATCAATTCCAAGGGGGAGAGTTCCCCCGAGTTCAAGGGCATGGGAACGACCTGCAGTGTTCTCGTGCTCCTTCCCCGCGGCGCGATCCTCGGCCACATCGGTGACAGCCGGATCTACCGCGTCCGAAACGGCACCATCGATCAGCTCTCGCGGGACCACTCCCTCGTCTGGGAATTGGAGTCGGCCGGCGGCATGTCGCGGGAGGAGGCGGCCGAGGCGGCGCCGAAGAACATCATCACGCGGTCGATGGGACCGCATCCGCATGCCGAGATCGATCTTGAGGGGCCGCATCCGGTCGAGTCGGGCGACACCTTCATCCTCTGCAGTGACGGACTCTCCGGTCAGGCGAGCGACGAGGAGATCGGACTGCTGGCCTCGGAACTGGAACCCCGAGCGGCGGCAGACGCGATGGTTGGCCTGGCGCTCGTTCGGGGTGCGCCCGACAACGTGACCGTGATCGTCGCCAGGGCGGGTCCCGAGGAGGTCACGAAGGCCTCGACTGCGGACCAGCCCTGGCCGCTCTCCGACCTGCCGGAAGAGGCCGCCGGGCCGCCGCCTTTGCCCTGGCGTTGGCTGGCCGCGGCGGGCGCGACGTTGTTTGGAGTTCTCGTGCTCTTCGGGATGCTCGAGCGGCTCGGGGAGACCGAAAAATTCATCTGCTGGCTCGGTATCGGCGGCCTGGCGCTCGCCTTCGTTGGCTCCATCGCCGCGGCCCTGATCGGCTTCATCGCCCCCTCTGGCGGCCGTCTGCGTGTTCTGGTGCCGGGAAAACTCCTCGGCCGCGGCCCCTACCGTTCGTATTCCTGCAGGCAGTCGGCAGCGCTGCTCGAGGGCATCCTCGGCAGCATCGAGGCGGCAGCCGACGGGCTTGGCGATGCCGACCGCGGCCGGAGCCAGAAGCTCATGGAGCAGGCCCGTCAAAAAGTCGCGTCCGGCTCTTTGCATGAGGCCACGCTGGCCGCGGCCGAGGCCCTGGCGATCTTCGCCAAGGCGGTGCAACTCTCCCGCTCCGACGACACTGTCACCAGTCGGCGTCTCCCGCCGGCCAACCCGTCATTCGATCCGTCATGAAGATCATCACCCGCTACGTGCTCAGCGAGCTGCTGCAGGTGTTTCTCGTGGCGCTGACGGCCCTGACCCTCTTCATGCTGGTCGTCGGCCTCGTCAAGGAGGCGCAGCAGCAGGGGCTCGGCATGATGCAGATCGCCGCCCTGATTCCCTATGTCCTTCCAGAGGCGATGCGGTTCGCCGTGCCCGGCACGATGCTGTTCGCCGTGGCCAGCGTCTTCGGACGGCTCTCGGCCAGCAACGAGATCACGGCCCTCAAGGCGGCCGGCATCACGCCGATGGCGACGCTCTGGCCGGCCATCGGTCTGGCTGTGGCGGTGAGTTTTGTCTCCGTCTGGCTCAACGACATCGCCGTTTCCTGGGGCCGCGACGGCGTCCGCCGGGTAATCATCGGCAGCGTCGAGGAGATCATCTATGGCCGGCTGCGTCAGCAGCGGAGCTACAGCACGTCGAAGATGTCGATCAACGTCAAGGGTGTGGAGGGGCGAAAGCTGATCCGCCCCACGCTCTCCTTCCAGCCCGGCGGCAACGCCGCCCCGGTGACGGTGTCGGCCGCCGAGGCGGCGATGCGGGCCGATCCCGAGACCGGCACCCTGACGATCACCTGCCGCAACGGCACGCTCCACGTCGGCGACGTCAAGGCGGTCTTTCCCGACACCATCGAACGAGTCGTGCCGCTCGACGCGGTGAGCCGCAAGGAGACGGTCTCGACGAGCCCGTCGGAGATTGCGATGGCCGACTTCCCGAAGGCCCGACGCGAACAGGTCGAACTCATCAACCGGATCCGGCAGACCTCAGCTGCGAAGACGGCCCTCGGCATCTTCTCCGGCCGCATCGAACAGACGCTCCCGGCGGCGGCGGAGCCGGACCGGCAGGAGGCGAAGAATGCCACGGCCAGGCTCAACCGGATCATCATGGAGCCATGGCGCCGCTGGGCCAACGGCTTCAGCTGCCTTTGCTTCGTGCTCGTCGGCGCACCGATGGCGATCCGAATGCGAAACGCCGACTTCCTCACCAGTTTCTTTCTCTGCTTCCTCCCGATCCTGGTCGTCTACTATCCGGTGTTCATGCTGGGCGTGTCCCGGGTCAAGGCGGGGGCACTGCCGCCGCCGGCGGTCTGGGTCGGAAACATCCTGATCACACTCTGGGGCATCTGGCTGCTACGGCAGGTGATCAGGCGATAGAGCCGACGCCGAAGCCAGTTTCCAGAAGTGGCGAAATCTGGCAGACTTTCGCCCACCCATCATTTCTCCAGATCATTTGGCAGGAGTCACGCCATGCCCCGTCCAGTCACGCTGTTCACCGGCCAATGGGCCGATCTTCCGCTCGACGATCTCGCCCGCAAAGCCAAGGAGTTCGGCTACCAGGGGCTCGAACTCGCCTGTTGGGGCGATCACTTCGATGTCGGCCGGGCCCTCGAGGAGAGCGGCTATTGCGCCGCCAAGCGGGATGCCCTCGAGCGTCACGATCTTTCCGTCTACGCGATCTCCAATCACCTCGTCGGCCAGGCGGTCTGCGACCGGATCGATGAGCGGCACAAGTCGATCCTGCCGCCCCACGTCTGGGGCGATGGCAGCCCGGCTGGCGTGAACCAGCGGGCCGCCGAGGAAATGAAGCGGACCGCACGGGCCGCGCAAAAACTCGGCGTCTCTGTCGTCAACGGCTTCACGGGTTCCTCGATCTGGCACCTGCTCTATTCGTTCCCCCCGGTTCCCGAGTCGATGATCGCGGCGGGCTTTCAGGAGTTCGCCGACCGCTGGAATCCGATCCTCGACGTGTTTGCCGAGTGCGGGGTCCGGTTTGCCCTCGAGGTGCATCCGACGGAGATCGCCTTCGACACCGTCACAGCCCAGCGGGCGCTCGACGTCCTCGGCCGCCGCGAGGAGTTTGGCTTCAACTTCGACCCCAGCCACCTTCACTGGCAGGGTGTCGATTCGGTCGAGTTCATTCGCACGTTCCACGACCGGATCTATCATGTCCACGTCAAGGATGCCGTGGTCACGCTCAATGGCCGCAGCGGTATTCTCGGCAGCCATCTCAACTTCGGCGATCCGCGTCGCGGCTGGGACTTCCGCTCCCCAGGACGGGGTGGCGTGGACTTCGAGGAGATCATCCGCGGACTGAACCAGATCGGCTACGAGGGTCCGCTCTCCGTCGAGTGGGAGGATTGCGGAATGGATCGGGAGCACGGTGCTGCCGAGGCCTGCGAATTCGTGCAAAACCTCGACTTCTCTCCGAGCAAACGGCAGTTTGACTCGGCGTTTGCCGAGGAAGCCTGATCGGGCGAAGGTCGATGCCCTGAAGGCGGGGAGATCGACCGGGGCGGCACTCGCCGCAGGAGCATGTGGAGATCATGGCGGATCTCGGGCGGCGGAGCGTGCTGGCGTCGGCTGCGGCGGCGCTCTGGTGCTGGCCGCGGCCCGATCGCAGCACAGGTTCATCCGGCGATGGCAGTTTCCTGATCGAGTCCAGGGCCGACGGCGGCGGAAAGCCTTTCTTCGCGAGCGGATTCATCGACCATGATCCGGCCCTGCCCTACGTCCACTGCCCATCGATCTGCCAGCTCTCCGATGGCCGGCTGATATCCGCCTGGTATGCGGGCTCCCGGGAGACCGGCCGCGACGTCGCAGTCTGGCTGGCAGAAGCTGAGCCGGTCGGGAACACCACCACGATTCCCTGGAGTCGGCCGCGAATGGTCATCGACCGCGAGAGGGCGATCGAGCAGCTCGGCCGGTTCGTCGACAAGGTCGGCAATTCCGTCATCTTCACCGACGGGGATGGGCGGCTCTGGCTGGTCTACGTGACGATCGCGGTCGGCGGCTGGTCGGGAAGTTCGCTCAATGCCTGCTCGTCGACCGACGGCGGCGCGACATGGACCAGGAGCCGGAGGCTCTGCCTGAGTCCGTTCTTCAACATCAGCGAACTCGTGCGGGCGGCGCCGGTGCGGCTCGAGTCGGGCGGCATCGTTCTGCCGGTCTATCACGAGTGCATCGGGAAGTTTCCCGAACTCCTCTGGCTCGAGCCCCGTGGCGACCGTCTCGAGGCCGTGAAGTCGAGGCTCGCCGGCGGCAGGTCACTGCTGCAGCCTGCCATCGTGCCACTGGATGGCAGGCGGGCGATCGCCTACCTCCGCGACCACTCGCCTGCCCGACGACTCGTCTTCCAGCGGTCGGACGACGCCGGTCGCGAATGGACCCCGCCGGAGGCGACCTCGCTGCCGAATCCCGATGCCAGCGTCGCCGCCGTCAGGCTTTCCAACGGATCGATGCTGCTGGCATTCAACGATTCTGCAGTGGGCCGGGAATCGCTCGGGCTGGCCGTGTCTGCCGATGGCATCGGCGGCTGGCGACGGATCGCCACGCTCGACCGCGAGCCGGGGCAGAAGTTTGCCTATCCCTATCTGATTCGCGATCTGAGCGGCATCGTGCACCTCGTCTATACATGGAAGATGCGGCGAATCAGACATCTGGCGATGAACGAGGCCTGGATCCTCGGGCAGAAGCCGGAGCCGATCGCATGACGCCCGCCGATGGCCTCGATCTGTTGGAATGGTGGTTTCCCGTCGTCTCGTGGGGTGTCGTGCTGGCCGCCCTGACGGCGGTTGCCCAGACGTGGATCAAACGGATCGACGGCCGGTTCGCCGGGTCCGCATGGCTGCCCCTGCCTGCCGCCGCAATCGCCGTCATTCCGGTTGGCGGACTGCCGATCGGCCGCTGGCTGCACGGACTGAATCTGGGGTTCTCGCTCCCGTTCCTCGGGCTGCTGGCAAACCTCTGGGTCTCACCGCTTTTGGGCCGTCCGCTCCTCGACACCCGGGCCGTCCGGACTGCGGTCTGGTTCGGGGCCGTCGCCGGGACCGCCCTCTATCCCTGCGCGGTTGGCCTCGGGTCGTTCGACCCCTACGTACTGGGCTGGAGTTCCCCGGGGATCGCGGCGTTGGCTGGCCTGGTGGGCGCGGTGCTGCTGCTGAGGCGGAATGCGTTTGGTGGCGTGCTGCTCGCCAGCGGACTCTTCTGGCAGTCGGGGCTTCTCGAATCGAACAATGCCTGGGATGCGATCGTCGATCCCATCTACTGGCTGCTCTCGCTGCTCAATCTTTTCATCGGCGGACTTTCGATCGGCGGACTGGGCTCCCTGTTGAAGCGGTCCCGCCGGCTGACGGCGCTGACTGCCACGGTCGCGTTGTTGCTCTGCGGCTCAGCCCCGAAACAGCCGCCGCCCTCAGCGGAACAACTCGACGAGCAGTGGGCGGCATCGGCGGCAGGCCTCGAACGGCGGGCCATGGCGGCAGGCAATGACGAGCTCGCGACGCTCGTCCGCGGCTGGCAGATTCCACCCGACGCCGGCCGGCAGACCGCTATCAGAATCCCCCCGGCGTTGGAAAAGCCCACCTCGATCGACACCCCTGACGAGGAGGCAATCTGGTCGGATTTCATCGCCATCCGTGAGTCCCGCGCAGAGTCCTTCTTCCAGCTCGCCGTCGCCGCCGCCCAGGCCCACGGTCGGATGCCGACCCGCACCGAACGTGCCGTCCCAGACTCCGCATCGCGACCGAGGCTCGACCAGCAGGGCTGCGAGGCGATCAGACTGCTCTACCGAACGCTCCGCGAGAACCCCGACCACGAACGGGCCCGCGAGGCGGGAGGCTGGGTGCGACGCGAAGGCCGCTGGGTCTGGCCGGAGGCGGCGCGAAGGCTCGACAAAGCCGAGGAATTCTCGCCGCGGTTCGGCTGGCTGCCCCGCGGACGACTGGCACGCTACGAACAGGGCGAGCGGTACGAACGGGGCCGTTGGATCAAGCCAGAAGCCGTCCGCCGTGCCGACAAACCGCTGGCGGTTGCGGAGGGTAGCCGCTTCGCCTCGGACCACTGGCAGATCACCTCCAGCGCCGACCCGGCAGAGACGGCGACCCTGGCGGCAAGCCTGGAGGAGGCCCACGACATCTGGCTGCAGATCTTCGGCTCCTACGCAATCGAACCTGTCGATCTTGAACGTCGCTTCGAGGGCCGCGGCCGGACGGCCGTTCGCGACCCCTTTGCCGCGGTCCTGTTCGCCGATCGAAGCCAGTATGTTGCCGAACTCGAGAGCCTCGAGCCGAGGATTGGCGGCACCCTTGGCATCTATTGGACGCCGCGGAGAACTGCCTATTTTCTCCCCGCGGATGCCGCCGGCCAGGAGGCCGCGCCCCTGGCGACGGTGCACCACGAGGCGACGCACCAGCTGTTTGCCGAGAGCCGCAAGACGAGTCCACTGGCAGGAGAACGCTGCGGCTTCTGGGCGATCGAGGCAGCGGCCTGCTACATGGAGAGCCTTGTCCCCACGGCCTTTGGATGGACGGTCGGTGGCCGCGATGCCGGCCGGGCCGCCGCCGCCAGGGAACGGCTTGTCGAAGACGGGTTCTACGTTTCGCTTTCGGAGCTCTGCAGCCTCGGGCGTCGGGAATTTCAGGCGGACGACCGGCTGCCGCAGATCTACAGCCAGATCGCCGGATTGGCCGACTTCTTCATGAACGGCGAAGGGGGACGGCGGCGGGAGGCATTCGTTGAATACCTGACCCGGATCTACACGGGCACGGTCGATCCCGACACCCTGGCACGGCTCTGCGGCGTCTCTTCTGCAAACCTCGACGATGCCTACCGCCGGCACATGGCCCGGTAGATCACCGCGTTGACTGCGGTTCCCCGCCGCTTTTAGACTTCCCGCCAATCCACGACGTTCCGGAGACTCCCTCAGACAATGTCCTCCCCCACAGCCACCCCGGCCAGGGCCGCCCACGGCGCCGACATCGACCGGCTTGCGATCGACACCATCCGCACCCTCTCGATGGACGCCGTCGAGGCGGCCAAGAGCGGCCATCCAGGCACGCCGATGGCGCTGGCTCCGGTCGCCTACACCGTCTGGAAGGACTTCCTCCGCTACGATCCGGCCGCTCCCCACTGGCCCAACCGCGACAGGTTCGTGCTCTCCTGCGGCCATGCCTCGATGCTGCTCTATTCGCTGATTCATCTCGCCGGGATCCGGCGAGGCGAGGGGAGCAACGAGCCGGCCGTATCGCTCGACGCGATCAGGAAGTTCCGTCAACTCGACAGCGTCTGTGCCGGGCACCCCGAGCATCACATGACCGCCGGAATCGAGACCACGACGGGCCCGCTCGGCCAGGGCTGCGGCAACTCCGTCGGCATGGCGATCGCCTCCAAGTGGCTCGCCGCCCACTACAACCAGCCTGGCCACCAGGTCTTCGACTACGACACCTACGTGCTCTGCAGCGACGGAGACCTGATGGAGGGTGTCGCTGCCGAGGCCGCCTCGATCGCAGGGCACCTGCGTCTCTCGAACCTCTGCTGGATCTACGACGACAACTCGATCACGATCGAGGGAGAGACCCATCTCGCATTCACCGAGAACGTCGCCAGGCGGTTCGAAGGCCTCGGCTGGCGGGTCGAACACGTCGCCGATGCCAACGACACCAACTCCCTGTCGAAGGCGCTCAGGGCATTCAAGTCCGAGCAGGATCGGCCGACCTTGATCGTGGTCAAGAGCGTGATCGGCTTCGGCGCCCCGAAGAAGGCCGGCTCCCACGAGTCGCACGGATCTCCCCTCGGCCCCGACGAGATCAAGGGGGCGAAGCAGGCCTACGGCTGGCCCGAGGACGCCCAGTTTCGCGTTCCGGCCGAGGTGCCCGGGCAGTTCGAGAAGACGCTCGGCGGCCGCGGTCGTGAGGCCCATGCGGCCTGGCAGAAGACCGTCGCGGCGCTCGGCTCCGAGAAGCCCGCCCTTGCCGCGGAACTGAACGACTTTCTTGCCGGCCGTCTGCCTTCCGGCTGGGACTCCCAGATTCCCGTCTTTCCGGCCGACCCCAAGGGGCTCGCCAGCCGCGTCTCGAGCGGCAAGGTGCTGCAGGCGCTGAGTGCGGCCGTACCCTGGTTCATCGGTGGCTCCGCCGATCTTGCCCCTTCGACGATGACGCTGATCCAGGCCGAGAAGGATTTCGAGCCGGGGTCGTTTGGCGGCCGCAACATGCACTTCGGGATTCGCGAGCACGGCATGGCGGCTGCCTGCAACGGCATGGCCCTCTCCGGCCTGCGTCCCTACTGCGCCACGTTCTTCGTGTTCCTCGACTATCTCAAGCCTTCGCTACGGCTCTCTGCGATCGGCAATCTGGGCGTGATCTACGTCCTGACCCACGATTCGATCGGCCTCGGAGAGGACGGCCCGACGCACCAGCCGATCGAACAGCTGGCAAGCGCCCGGGCAGTTCCCGGCCTGAGCGTCTTCAGGCCTGGCGATGCCAACGAGGTGGCGGAGACCTATCGGGTTGTGATGCAGCGGGCCGACCGGCCGGCGGTGATCGTGCTCTCCCGGCAAAATCTGCCGACGCTCGATCGCTCTGCCGGCCTCGGGGCTGCGGTCGGCACCGCGAAGGGGGCGTACGTTCTCAAGGACGCGCCGGGAGGGAAACCTGCCTGCATCCTCATCGGCACCGGCAGTGAACTTCAGCTCTGCCTGGAGGCCGCCGCAAAGCTTGCCGATGCGGGCATTCAGGCCCGTGTGGTGAGCATGCCCTGCTGGGATCTCTTCGAGGCCCAGGATGCTGCCTACCGGGAAAGCGTCCTGCCGGCGGCCGTCACGGCCCGGGTCGCCTGCGAGGCGGCCTGCGGATTCGGCTGGGAGAAGTGGCTTGGAACTCGGGGTAGGTTCATCGGCATGACGAGCTTCGGCGCCTCGGGCCCCGCACCTGCCCTCTACAAGCACTTCGGGATCACGGCCGAGGCCATCGCAGACGCCGCGAGATCTCTCATCTGATCAGAGCTCATGATCAGGGTTGCTGAGCGGCGTTTCATCAGGGCTGGTGATGGGAGTCGCCGATGACGGCATCCTCGGGATCGACTCCCGCCGCGGTCCGGCCGGAGTGATTCTTGAAGATGTGGTCGTCGCGGCGGATGTCGTCCGTCGAAAGCCGTTCCACGTGGCCGTCCTCGTACAGGACGTGGTGCAAGCCACTGGGATGATTGCTGCTCTTTTCGCCCGAATCATCGGGGGCATCGGCCATGACAGGATGGTGCTGCCGACGCTGATTGCTGATCGGCTGGAGATGCCCGTCCGAGTTGCGATGACCGAGGGTGTAGCCGTAATCGCCTCCCATGGTCCGGACCATCTCATCAAACTCTGGCGTGCCGATCGCGGCCTTGAGTTCGTCGAGTGAGGGAACGCGGAAGCCGCCGCGACGGGAGAGTTCGGTGTCGGGACAGAGCAGCGTGCCGTCGTCGGCGACGAGCCGCTGTTCTGAGACGAGCGTCGGGGCGTAGAGACCCGCGCGGGAGAGCGGTCCGGAGTCGGGAGGACTGGGAAACACCCTGTGCGATTCTGCGTATCCCTGCAGGGCGAGCGATGTCTTCTGGAGGTTCCGTTCTGCCCGACGGGCACGGGCGTCGATGATCGCATCGAGCAGGAGTGGCGCCACCAGAACACAGGCAGCGATGGCTGTTGCGGCCATGATCAGGCGGTCGAGCCAGGCCCGCGGACCAGCCTGCTGATAGGGCGGAGCCTCGGTCGGGGAGAACCTTGGCATGGGTAGCGGACCTGCGGCCTTCTGCTGCCGAACGAACTGCAGTGTCCTCTCGGCGAGACCGGGCGGGGCGGAAATCGGTTCGCGGTCCCGATCGAGTGGCCGCAGGGCCAACCTGAGCCGTTCGAGGTCCCGTTGCAGCGACGGCCCCGCGGCCGGATCGGCCAGTGCCGTCGCCATCTGTTTGGCATCGTCGGCGTCGATCGCATCGATCAGAAGGCCGATCAGGTTTTCTCGCGGGTCGTCTCGCATTTCGTCTCGCATGGGTGCTGCCCGATATGCCTTCCCGATATGCCTCGTGGACCATCCCGACAATCACGGAGCGTGTCGCGCCTGTGCATCGGCACCGGCCTGCCACGACTCGTTCAGTTTGAGGAGGGCGGCGTGCAGTCTGCTCTTCACGGTACCCACCGGAATTCCCAGCACGTCGGCCGCCTCGCGATACTTCATTCCCTGGTTGTAGACCAGCAGCACGGCCCCTCGGAGCGACTCGGGGAGGTCGGCGACAGCCGCCCGCACCCAGGCCTTCGCCTCGGCGTCCGCCATCTGCTGATCAGCCGTCTGATCCCGCCCCGAGAGCATCTCCACGAGCGCCCCTACGTCATTCCCATCGGTTCCGCGTTGGTCGATGCTCACCATGCGGTGACGTCGATTGCGACGCTGGGCGTCGATGGCCTGATTGGTGGCGATCGTGTAGAGCCAGGGGCGGAACCGTCGGCCGTCCTCGAAATTCTCCCTTTTCAGATAGACCTGCAAGAACGTCGCCTGAAACACATCCTCCGCCATCTCGGAGCTGCCGCAGTAGCGTCGGAGATAGCTGAACAACTCCTGTTCGTATCGACGCACCAGAGCCTCGAAAGCCATGGAGTCGTCTTCCACACGAAACCGCCGCAGCAGATCCTCGTCGGACGGCCCGGAACCGCCGGCCACGACCTCTGCCGATCCACTTTGGCCTTCGGCAAGACCGCCACCGGATCGCTCAAGGGCATCACCACCGCGGTAGGAATCGTGTGAAACCATTGATTGGTACGCGGCGGCCCGGCGGAAGGTTCGACGCCCCCTGAGCCGGGCGTCGAAGTGGCGAAATCCCCTGGGAAGTATAGCCGTATTCCGGGCCATCCGCCCGCCTTTGGGGTATTCTTAGCGGCCATGAAAAATCCCGCGACTGGCTACCGTTGGGCCACCCCCGGAGACGTAAACGCGTTTTTCGGCCTCTCGATCGACAACCTCGCGGATCTCGTCCTCGCGGTCTCGCTTCTGGCGACGGCCTTCGACTACCCGGCTCAGTTTGCCCTCTCCCACTTCGTGCCGGGGACGGCCGCCGGGGTGGTGGTGGGCGACCTGCTCTTCACCTGGATGGCATTCCGGCTGGCCCGCCGAACCGGACGGACGGACATCACGGCCATGCCGCTTGGACTCGACACCCCGAGCACGTTCGGGATGGTGTTCTTCGTCATCGGCCCGGCCTTTCAGGCCGCGATCGGATCGGGCATGGAACGGGATGCCGCGGCCCGGCACGCCTGGCATGTGGGGATGTGCGCGATCGTCGCCAGCGGTGTCTTCAAGCTCGCCTGCGCCTTTGCGGCCGGGGCGATTCGCAGGCTCGTGCCGAGGGCCGGCCTGCTCGGCAGCCTGACCGCGATCGCCCTGGCATTGATCACCTTCATGCCGCTGCTCGAGATCTTCGATTCGCCGATCGTGGGCCTCGTCTCGATGGGCATCGTTCTGGCGACGCTGACGGCGGGCATCCCCTTCCCGCTGCGGGTGCCCGGAGCCCTCGCGGCCCTCGCGATCGGCGGCCTGATCCACACCCTTGGTACAGCCAGTGGCTGGCTGCCCGCCGACGCTCGGCATGCCGGGATCGATCCGGCCGCCGCCCTCTGGCCTGTCGAGTGGCTTTCGGCGCTCCGCTGCGAGTGGATCGAGGCCTGGAGCGACACCGTCAGGTATCTGCCGATCGTGATCCCCTTTGCACTCGGCACGGTCGTCGGCGGCATCGATTGCACTGAGAGCGCAGCCGCGGCGGGAGACGAGTACGACACTGGTTCGATCATCGGCGTCGAGGCCGTGGCGACGATCATCGCCGGAGCCTGTGGCGGCGTGATCCAGACGACGCCCTACATCGGCCATCCGGCCTACAAGGCGATGGGGGGCCGCGCCGCCTACACGTTGGCGACGGCCCTGTTCATCGGCCTGACAGGCCTGACCGGAACGTTCGCCTATCTCTACCAGGCGATTCCGCTGCCGGCGCTGCTTCCGATCCTCGTCTTCATCGGCCTCGAGATCACGGCCCAGAGCTTTCAGGCCACGCCACAGCGGCACTATCCTGCCGTGGCGCTGGCCTGCGTGCCGGCGCTGGCGGCACTGGTTCAGATCCAGGCCGGCAAACTGCTCGCAGCAGGGGCGCAACCCGATCTCTCGCTGACCCGGGAACTGTTCTCGGTTCGGCTGCTCGCCTCCGGTTTCATCGTCACCAGCCTGCTCTGGGCCGGACTGGCCGCGGCCCTGATCGACCGAAGGCTGTTCCAGGCGGCCGGCTGGTCACTGGCGGCGACGGCCTGCACGCTGTTCGGGATCATCCACTCGCCGTTCGCTGACGGAAGGCTGTTCCTTCCCTGGAACGTCGGCATGCTCCCGACCGAGGCCTCAGGCAGGGGGCCGGTCGAGGTCGCGGCAGCCTACGCGATTCTGGCGGGGATGTTCGCCGTCTGGCACGCCTGCCGTCATTCGAGGCCGTAGACGCCCGCATTCGGCACGTCGAGGCCGGTGCGACTGGCGAACTGCGTCCGCGAGAGGAATCGCGGTTCGAGGTTGAAGGTCACGCCGACGTTGTTGCGGCTGTAGTCGACGTTGAAGCCGAAGGTCATCAGGAACGATTCGCCGATCCGGGTGAGCTGGAAATTCTGGCCGATGTTGCGGCCGCGGAGATCGAGGGCCGTGCCGAAGGAACTGGCCCACTTCGGGCTCATCCGGTAGGTGTAGGAGCCGGTCAGCACGCTGGCCTGGATCGGTCCGCCGAACTCGTTGAATCCGATGTAGAAACTGCCTCGAGGCGTCCGGTTGAGCAGCGTGCCGACGGTGAACAGCTGCTGGCCGCCGCTGAAGAAATCGACGTCGGCCGACGAGAGCACGGTGGTCCGGTCGCCGACGTGCCAGCGGAAGTCGTACTGCCAGAGACCCATCGCCTGGCCGAAGTTCTGGCTCGCCACGGGAAACAACTCGCCATCGACGTCGAGCGTGATCCAGTCGATGATCCTGCGGTTGCCCATCGGGCCGCGCTTCGTCTGCCAACGCTGCCGGGCCGCGAGTCGGAAGACGGAGAGGTCGTTGGCGATCTCGGTCGGGCCGGTCACCCAGCCGGCGAGGCCACGGCGGACGGCGTAGGTCCGCGGGTCGTACTTGTTGGCAGGCCCGAAGATGAAGGGCGTGCCCAGCGGCTGCGCCTGCCCGGGCACGGCGCCGTAGTCCCAGTAGGGGATGTTGCGGCGATACTGGTTGATGGCATCGTCGTCGATCTGGTCATAGAGCGGGAACTGCTGCACGTTCTGCGTGCTGTCGGTGTAGGAGAACTCCGCCTCGAAGACCACCTTGTGGGCGACGCCGTGGACGTTCCAGAGCGTGCTCTCGATCGAATCGTCGGCCGACCACATCGGCAGGCTCGAGCGGATGCCCACCTGCCCGAAGGCGCGGTTGATCGGGGACTGGGTGATGTCCTCTCCCCAGTTGGCCAGTTCACCGAGCGCGTAGGGCACGATCTTGACGGCGCCGGCCTGGAAAGGCAGATCGAGCTCGTGACGCGTCGCCAGCCGCTGTCCGATGACGTTGTTCTCGTAGGGGAGTGTCGTCCAGACGTTGCGGCCCTGCCCGACCGTCGGAGTCTGCGGCAGGTTCTGGCGGACGTAGGAGAGTCCGGAGTGCTCGTACCAGGTGATGGAGTCCCGCAGCAGCGGCTGCCCCATCGCATAGTGATCGAGCCGGGGCCACCATTCGCTCTGTGTAAAGAATGGATTGACCCTGACGCTGGTCAGCAGTCGCAGTTCGCGGTTGTCGACCGGACGGCGAAGGTCAAACCATGTCCGCTGCTCATAGCCCTCCTCCCATTCCGCCTCGTAGTATTCCTCGAGGAAGTTCATGTCGCTGATCCAGCCGGCGGTGCCGCGGGCCTGCCAGCCGGCACCGACATCCTGGCGATGACGCCAGAAGCTTCGACCCCGGAAGGTCCGGTCGGGATAGCCGGGATAGGTGAAGTCGCGGCGGTAGAGGCCGAGGTTGTCCTTGCCGACGTCGCCGATGAACCAGGCGTCGAGGATGCCGTTCGCCGGCGTGCCGAGGCCGAGAAATTCGGGACGGTTGTAGAGCAGCGACGTGCCGCCGCCGGGTCCGCGCAGGCTCAGGTAGTCGATGTCGAAATCCCAGTCGACACCATCAGGGGGCCGCTGCCATCCGAACACCTGGAAGGCGTCCCAGCTGGTGAGTACCTGGGTGCCGAAGATCTGGTCGTTCTTCAGTTGCAGGTCGTTGATGTAGAACGTCGGCTTCTTGGCATTCGTCGCCAGCACCGGCCACCAGAGCACCGGCACCCCGCCGAGCGTCACGGTGTTGCCGCGGCTGGTGATGAACTGCTGGTGCTCGATGGCCGGCTCGCCCGTGGCGGGATCGACGGCCGGCTGGCCGAAGGGACCGGGCAGCGGCACCTGCTCGTCGATAAACTGCATCTCACGGGAGCGGAACTCCCACGTCGGAACGCCAAGCCGGCTCGACGTCAGCCCCGACTGCTGGGCCACGAAGCGGCTGCGATCGACCTGCCGGAGCACGTCGGCCCGGAGGCGCACGAGGCCGGAGTAGTTGTCGACCGGCGTCAGCACCGTGGCTCCGGTGATCACGCCGCTCGAACGGGGCACGTCGTAGAACATGCTGACCGCCTCGACGACCCGCTGCCCCTGGCGGAAGATGACGTTTCCCTCCATGTAGAGCTCGAGGGGCGTGTCGGCGGTCTGGGCGGTGGCGCCGTCGAGATCGGGCTGCCCCTGCCCACGGGTCCAGATCACAAGCCTGTCGGCCGAGATGTCGAGCGGCCCGGCCGGATCGACCCCGTCGATGACGAGGTTCACGCCGGAGGTGATGACCGCGATCCACTCGCCCCCCGAAGGACTCGGGAACCAGCGGACGTTGAGCGGAACACTCGATCGGGGAAAGGCCCGCAGCCGCCGCTGCGGAGCGGCCAACGGTACCTGCGGCGCCGCTGGTCCGGCGAACTCGCTGAACTGTGCCTGCCGGAGGCCGTCTCCTTCGGCACCGTCTGCGGAGTCGTCTTTCGGACCGGCTGCATCGACCCCGGCCACCGGCTGGACGGCACCCTCGGCCGGCGCCTCGTAGACCAGCGGCGTGCCTGAGGCAGGTACGACGCTGTCGAAATCCAGCCTCGGATCCCGCAGCGTCCAGAACCGGCCCGTCCAGCGATCGCCACGGATCGTCGAGGTCGCCTCGGGGGAACTGCCGGCCGACTGAACCCGAACATCGCCCGCCATCCGAACGAGCATGCTCCGCGGCCTGGGCCCCTCCGACGCTTCATCGTCGATCTCGGCGGCCGATTCCTGTTCGATCCAGACCACCGCCTCGTGCCCGGTCGCCTCGGTTCCCTGCTGTTCGATCCGAACGCCGCCCGTGAGATGCCAGACGTCGTAGGAGCCCTCCGTCCACCGCGACGCCTGCGCGGCATGGATGACGAGCGGCTCGGCGGGATTCGTGGCCGGCACCTCAATCCGGCCCGCCTCGGCGATCGCTGCGGCCAGACCTCGGGCCGGCATTCCAGCCAGGGCACCCGCTGCCGCCGTGTCGGTCATCTTCGCTGTCGCGGGCGACTGCCCCAGAACCAACGACGGCGTCGCGCTCAAGCAGCAGACGAGCCAGCAAGCCGTCGGCAGAATACCCGCAGCGCGAAAGCCGAACCGGCCGCGACGAGGGCGGATTTCGGGCGGCGATGAGACCTGGCTGCAGCGTGCGGGCAATGTCTGGCCGACGGGGTGACCGGGGGCGAAAAACGACCGGAAGCGGACCGGTGCAAAAATGCGCGGGACTATAGAGGCGGCGATTTCGACGGGTCAAGGCATCGCCGGCCCGAAACCGCCCCGGAACTGAGGCCTGCAAGTCGAGCATCGCCATGGATTTACGGGCCCCGCCCCCGGCCGGCACCGAAGGCGCGAAGCGGGGAGGCAACGCATGACTCGCAGTCAATCCGGGTAAGATTCATTCCTGTTCCCAGATTTCCCCGCCACGTCATCCCCCGAGAACTGCCGCATGCCTCCTGTTTGCGACACCGTCGCGAACTGGCTGATTTCACGTCGCGCCATTCTCGCCATCCTCGCCATCGTGCTGGCGGCTGTCTCGGTAGAACGCTCCAGTCACCTCGAATTCGCCCGCTCGATCGACACCATGTTCGATCGCTCCGACCCGGCACTCGGTCCCTACCGCCGTCTGGCCCGCGGTTTTGGATCGAGCGAGGTCGTGCTCGCCGCCTACGACGCGCCCGACCTGTTCACTCCGACTGGCATCCAACACCTCCGCCAGCTCACCAACCGACTCGAGAGCACGCCGGGCGTGGCCTCGGCGACGAGCCTCGCCAGCACGCCTCTCGGTGACCGGATCATCGAAGTCGATGACAGCCCTGCGGCCCGACGAATCGTCACCCTGATGGAGGGCTACACGCTTTCCCCCGACCATCGCACGGCGGCGGTCGCCTGCGTGCTCGACCCGGCAGACCCTTCCCGCCCCGTCTCCCGGGCCGAGACGATCGACCTGATTCGCCGCGAGATGGCGACCCAGCCGGATGGCACGGTGGCGGGTGAGCCGGTGATGCTGCGGGATGGATTCGCAATGCTCGAACGCGATGGCAATCTGCTCGGCACGAGCGCCGGACTCCTCGCCGGTGCCGTGCTGCTCGTCTCCTTCCGCAGCCTTCGCTGGCTGGTGGTGCCGCTGGTCGTGGTGCTGTTGGCCCTCTGGAGCACCCGCGGTGTGCTCGCGGTCGTGGGGCTCAAACTCACGATGGTCTCGACCATGCTTTCGGCGATGGTCACGATCGTGGCGATCGCCACGGTCGTGCACGTGATCGTCGAGTACCGTCGGCAGCGGGAACTCGGACTCCCGGCCGAGGCGGCACTCGAGCAGACGATCAGTCTCCTCTTCTGGCCGGTGCTCGGGGCGATCGCCACCGACGTCATCGGCTTTGGCTCGCTGATCTTCAGCAAGGTCGGGCCGGTCCACGATTTCGGGATCATGACCGCGATCGGGGCGATCATGGTGCTCCTGGCGGCGGCCCTGACCGTGCCGTTCCTCGCCCTCGCCGGAAGCTTCGATGTCGACCCCAGACGCGCCTGGGGCGAGGCCACGCTCGAACTGGGGCTCGATGGACTCGTGAAGGGCATCCTGCGCCGGCCGGGACGGATCCTCGGCATCTCGATGGCGATCGCCGCCGTCTGTGTCGCCGGCATGGCCCGTCTCGAGGTGGAAACCGACTTCACCCGCAACTTCCGCCGCACGAGCCCGATCGTCCGTTCCTACGACATGATCGAGTCGAAGCTCGGCGGTGCCGGTGTCTGGGATGTGCTCGTGCCCTATGCCGAGCCGATCGACGGGACCACGCTGTCGCGGCTCGCGCGACTTGAGCGTCGGCTGCGGGAGGAGGTTCACACGCCATCCGCTGACGGCACCGCGACGCCGGGGCTGACGAAGGTCATGAGCGTGGCCGATGTGCTTGCCGCGATCTCGCCGGTGTCGCTCCAGCGGCTCGAAACCACGCGGCTCGGCAACTGGATCGTAACCGGGGCCAGCGAGCTTCTCCGGCAGCAACTGCCCCAGCTCGGCCGGTCTCTCATCGGCCGCGATCCGGCCGACGGATCGACATGGTTGCGGGTCATGCTGCGGGCCCGCGAGCGGCAGCCGGCCGAGGACAAGCGGGCGATCGTCGAGTCGGTGCGACGGATCGTCGCCGAAGAGTTTCCGGCAACCGATTCCAGGCCGGGAGGTGAGGTGACGGGCGTCTTCGTCCTGCTGGCGAAGCTCGTCGACCGGATGCTCTCCGACCAGTGGCTGACCTTCCTGATCGCGGCCGCCGGCGTGTTCCTCCTGCTGGCCGTCGCCTTTCGCAGCCCACTGCTCTCGGCAGTGGCGCTGGTGCCCAACCTGCTGCCGATCTTCGTGGTGCTCGGAATTCTCGGCTGGGCCGGCATTCGCATCAACATGGGCACGGCGATGATCGCCGCCGTCTCGATGGGCCTGTCTGTCGACAGTTCGATCCACTACATCGCCGCCTTCCGCCGCCGCCTGACCGCTGGCCACGCCTTCGAGGCGGCACTCGAGACCGCCCACCAGACCGCGGGCCGGGCGATGGTCTTCTCCACGCTCGCGCTCGTCGTCGGGTTTCTGGCCCTGACCAGCAGCGGCTTCATTCCCACGGTCTCCTTCGGGGCGCTCTCCTGCCTGACGCTCGCCGGTGGACTCGTCGGCAATCTCGTGATCCTTCCCGTGCTCCTGACCCTGTTCGAGCGTTGGACCGCCTCCGGCTGTCGGACCGGCTGAAAAACGCTACAACACCGCTCCAGAGTCACGTCCACGAGGAGCAGTCCATGACGAGCGAGTTTGCCGGTCTTCGCGGATCGCGAGACATCATCGCCGAGCCGTCCACCCGGCCCGAGGCATTCGAGGGCGACGCGGTCGTCCTGTTCCTTTACGAAGGAGGCGTCGGCTCCGGCCCCGCAGCCGACATCGACCGGGCCACGGGGGGCATCCTCTCGCGACTGGTGGCCGCCGGCGAACTGACCGGCAAGCGATATGAATGCCTGCCGCTTCTCGCCTGTCCGGGAGTGCGGGCAGCCCAGATCGTCGTCGTCGGACTCGGTGCCCGCGAGTGTTGCGATGCCGGTGTCATTCACCGGGCCGCCGCCACGGCAACCCGCCAGCTTTCAGGACGGCCACGAACCCGTGTGGCGCTCGCAGCCGACGGCTCATGGACGACACGTCAGATCGAGCAGGCCGTTGCCGGCGGCATCGTGGGCATGACCGGACAGGATCTCTATCGCGCGGAAAAGCGTCGCTCCCGCTTTGGATCCACGGTCTGGATCGGGGCGCCGGTCGAGGCCGTCAACCACGGGGCGATCATCGGCGACGGCGTCAATTTCGCCCGGCGGCTCGTCAACATGCCTGCGGAGGATCTCTATCCGCAGACCTTCGCCGAAGAGGCGGCACGGGTCGCCGGACGCACGGGTCTGGAGATCGAGATCTGGGACGAGTCACAATTGGCCCGGGAACGCTGTCAGGCGATCCTGGCCGTGGCACGGGGCAGTTCCCGCCCGCCGCGACTGGTCATGCTTCGTTACCGGGCTGCCGGGGACCGGCCCACGCTCGCCCTGGTCGGCAAGGGAGTGACTTTCGACTCCGGTGGCCTCTCCCTCAAGCCCTCCGACTCGATGCTCACGATGAAGTGCGACATGGCGGGTGGTGCGGCCGTCATCGCCGCAGCCGCGACGATCGCCGCGTTGCAGCTGCCGGTCAACCTGATCGCCGCCATCGGGCTCGTCGAAAACATGACCGGCCCGGCTGCCTACAAGCTCGGTGACGTGATCACCGCCCGCAGCGGCACGACGATCGAGATCCACAACACCGACGCCGAGGGAAGGGTCGTGCTCGCCGACGTGCTCGACGTGGTCCGTGAGCTGAAGCCCGCGAAGATCGTGGATGCGGCCACGCTGACGGGCGCCTGCATGGTGGCCCTGGGCTACGACGTGGCCGGGCTGTTCACGAACGACCAGCCCTGGTGCGACAGGGTGGCGGCGGCGGCGAGGTCGGTCGGCGAATCCGTCTGGCAACTGCCGATGTATCCGGACTACGACGAGCAGATCAAGAGCGAGGTCGCCGACATCAAGAACGTCGGCGAGGGCCGCTGGGGCGGCGCGATCACGGCAGCCAAGTTTCTCGAACGTTTCGTGGGCGGGATCCCCTGGACCCATGTCGATATTGCAGGCCCCGCCTTCGCAGAGAAGCCGCGGCCCTGGATCGATGGCGGCGGCACAGGTTCGATGGTGCGGGCGTTCGTCGAACTGGCCCGGGACGGAATCGAGTGAGGGACGGGTTTCAGCCCACCCGGCCCCTTCCGAGCAACTCCGCGATCCGCTCCCGGGTCACCGGCTCGATCATTCCATGCTCGGTGATGATCCCGCGGATCAGGCGGGCGGGCGTGACGTCGAAGGCGGGATTGTAGGCTTCGGCACCATCAGGTGCGGCCGCGACGCCCAACGGCCAGAGAACTTCAGCCGCGGACCGCTGCTCGATCGGGATTTCATCGCCGGAGTCGATCGAGAGGTCGAACGTGCTCGATGGGGCGGCGACGAAGAATGGCACGCCGTGCGCCGCTGCCAGAACGGCGAGTGAGTAGGTGCCGATCTTGTTGGCGGTGTCGCCGGAGGCCGTGATCCGGTCGGCACCGACGATGCAGGCGGCGATCCGGCCGGTCTTGAGCAGGTGGCCGGCGGCCGCGTCGACGAGCACCGTCACGGGGATGCCCCGCTGAACCAGTTCCCAGGCGGTCAGCCGGGCACCCTGAAACAGCGGCCGGGTCTCGTCGGCAAAGACGCGAAACCGCCGTCCCTGGTCCCAGGCCGTCGTGATCACGGCCAGCGCCGTGCCGTCGCCCCCGGTTGCCAGGGCTCCTGTGTTGCAGTGGGTGAGGATGTCGCCGGCGGGCAGCACGGCGGCTCCGTGCCTGCCGATCGCCGCGCAGAGCCTGCCATCCTCCTGGTGGATCGTCCGGGCTTCCGCCAGCAGCGTCGCCCCGAGCATGGAGGCCGGAAGATCTGCAGCCAAACCCGAGAGTACCGCCAGACATCGCTCGACCGCCCAGCGAAGATTGACGGCCGTCGGCCGGGCGCAGGCGAGCGTTTCGGCCCGCGCAAGCAGGTGGGCTCGGGCGGCCTCGGGCGTCAGTCCATCCCGCGCAGCCTCAGCGGCGGCCAGTACGAGCCCGTAACCACCGGCAATCCCGATCGCCGGGGCACCGCGAACCCGCAGGCTCTTGATTGCCTCCACCACCTGATCGACGTCGGTGCAATGAATCCACTCGATCCTGGAGGGGAGCAGCGTCTGGTCGAGGAGGTCGAGGGCCCCGGCCTGATCACCGGCCCAGCGCAGGGAAACAGGACGTGTCATCGGCAGGAAAGGCCTCAGCCGGTCTCCCCTGGAAGCGTTTCACAGGGCAGGCCGAACGTGTCGGCAACCGCGCGGTAGACGAGCCGCCCGCGATAGACGTTCACCGCCGAGCGGATCGACTGGCTCTCGCGAATCGCGGCATCGACGCCCCGGCTGGCCAGCTGGAGCACGTAGGGCAACGTCGCGTTGCAGAGTGCGTAGGTGCTGGTCCGGCCCACGGCGCCCGGCATGTTCGTCACGCAGTAGTGGACGACATCATCCACCACGAAGGTCGGCTCCGCATGGGTCGTGGGCCGGCTGGTTGCAACGCAGCCTCCCTGATCGATCGCCACATCGATGATCACCGCTCCCGGCTTCATCAGCTTCAGGTCCTCTCGCTCGACGAGATGCGGGGCCCGCGCGCCCGGAATCAACACGCTGCCGATCACCAGATCGGATCGGGCGATCTGCTCGCGGATCGTATGCCGATCGGAATAGAGGCAGTCCACATTGGCGGGCGTGACGTCGTCGAGATACCGCAACCGCTCGAGGTTTGTGTCGAGCAGGGCGACACTGGCGCCGAACCCGGCGGCGACCTTGGCCGCGTTGGCACCGACCGTGCCCGCCCCGAGCACCGTGACATGCGCGGGCGCCACGCCCGGCACGCCGCCAAGGAGGATGCCGCGGCCCATCTGCGGCTTTTCCAGATACTTGGCACCTTCCTGGATGCTCATCCGGCCCGCGACCTCGCTCATCGG
>CAMDFJ010000016.1 GCA_945897435.1 Candidatus Kuenenia stuttgartensis
TCGATGTCTCAGGGGCATCCAGGCGTTCGTCACCGATGCAACACGAACCAATCAGCCAGTCGGTCGGCATACCCGACGGCGGGCGGACGAAACCCGGGCGGACGAAACCCTGGACGCCCCTCGCCCGCGGACTCGCATCGGTCGCGATGGTCGCCTACATGGCGGCGGTGATCGTTCCGCCGCTGGCCGGCCCGCCGCCCGCCAGCGATCTTGCCAGAGCCCTGATTCAGCCCCTCCGGCCCCTCATCGGGCTGCTCCATCTCGGCCACGGGTATCGGTTTTTCGCTCCCGATCCCGGCCCCGGCCATTCGATCCGCTGGAGGCTCGAGCGTTCTGATGGTTCGACGCTCGCCGGCACGATCCCCGACCGCGACCGCGACTGGCCGCGGCTCCTCTACCACCGTCGGTTCATGATCAGCGAGAAGATCGCAGCCATGGTTCCGCTGCCCGGTGCATCGGAGGAGGTGCGACGCGACGCGAAGCGGGAATGGCTGCCGCTGGTGAAGGGGGTCGCCGGCCAGTTGCTCGACCGCCATGGCGGCGGCCGTGTCGAACTGACCCTCGTGGAGCACTACCTGCCAGATCCCGATGAACTGCTGCCTCCCCCGGCCGGGGCCGCGGCCCCGGCCGCCGCCGATCGTGCCGATCTTCTGATCCCACTCGGCATTTTTGCCCCCGCCGGGAGCATCGGACCATGACCACGAGGACCGTTCACAACGCCGCTGCGGCTGTCGGCCGGGCAGGGGAGGGGAGTTCGCCGGCGGAGAAGCCCAATTTCGGGGTCTCGGCATGGCTGCCTGCCTGGCTTCACGCCTGGGGTGAGGCCTGGGACCGGTTCTGGTTCACCCCCGCTGATCCATTGCCGCTTGGATGGATCCGCATCGCTGTCGGCTGTCTCTTAGCCTGGTCGATGGCGGTCTGGCTCCTCGATGTCGATGCCTTCCTCGGCGATTCGGCCTGGCTTCCTCCCACCGAGGTCTGGCGGATGAACGACCAGCCCTGGCAATGGAGCGGCTACTTCGCGGTCTCCTCGCCAGTCGGCATCCGGCTGCTCGCCGGTATCACGCTTCTGGCCGCAGTGCTGCTCGCCGTCGGGCTGTTCACGCCGTTGGCCGCCGCCGTCTCGTTGGCGGGGTTCATCAGCGTTGCCAACCGCGCCCCGCTGAACCTGTTTGGATTCGACGACATTCTCGGGCTTCTGCTGATCCCTTTGGCCGTCGGGCCGGCCGCAGATTCGCTCTCACTCGACCGCCGGCTCGGCCTCCGTCGCGGCGGAGGACCGTCGGTGGGGGCCAACATCTCCCTGCGGCTGATCCAGCTTTCGATCTGCGTCGTCTATTTCTTCTCCGGTTGCGGGAAGCTGCTCGGGGCGAGCTGGTGGGAGGGCACGGCCCTCTGGGGGGCGGCGGCGAACGTCCAGTATCGGACGCTCGACCTGACCTGGATGGCCGGCCACCCGCTCCTGGTCAATGCCCTGACCCTGGGAACGCTGTTCTGGGAGGTCTCCTACGCGGCCCTCGTCTGGCCCCGGCTGACGAGGCCGCTGGCCCTGGCGATGGCGGTTCTCGTGCATTTGGGGATCGGGCTGACGATGGGCATGATGGAGTTCGGCCTGGCTATGATCGTTGCAAACCTGGCGTTCGTTTCCCCTCCCAATTTCCCCAATCGTAGGACACACCAAGGGCTTCCATGATCGACACGCTGGCAGTTGTTGGCGCCACCGGCGCCGTGGGCCGCATCATCGTCTCGCTGCTTCTGGAGCGGCAGTTTCCGGCCCGTCGGATCAAACTGCTCGCCTCCCCGCGGTCGGCCGGCAGGCCGATGGAGGTTGCCGGTGCCAGGCTCGAGGTCGAGGTGCTGAGGCCGGAATCGTTCGAGGGCGTCGATATCGCCATCGGCAGCACGCCCGATGAGGTGGCGGCGGAGTTCGTGCCCTGGGCGGTGGAACGAGGCTGCATCGTGGTCGACGAGAGCGCCTTCTACCGGATGCGGGCCGACGTGCCGCTCGTGATCCCCGAGGTGAATGCCGATGCGATCGACTCGCACCGCGGCATCATCGCCAGTCCGAACTGCTCGACGACCCAGTTGGTGATGGTGATGAAGCCACTGCACGATGCGGCCCGGGTGAGGCGGGTGATCGTCAGCACCTATCAGGCCGTCAGCGGGGCCGGGCTCTCGGCCTCGCTCGAGATGGAGCAGGCCACCGCCGCCTGGCTCGCCGGCACGCCCGAGACGAAGGCGATCTTTCCCCATCCGATCGCCGCCAACCTGATTCCCCAGATCGGTTCGGCCCGGCCGGGCGGCTCGACCAGCGAGGAGATGAAGATGGTGCTCGAGACTCGAAAGATCCTCGGAGACGATTCGATCGGCGTGAACGCCACCTGCATCCGCGTGCCGGTTGCCAACTGCCACAGTGAGTCGATCCTGATCGAGACCGAGCGGAAGCTCAGCGCCGCGGATGCCCGCCGGCTGCTCGAGGCGATGCCGGGCGTCGTCGTCATCGACGACCTCGAGGCGAAGCTCTACCCGATGCCACGGGAGTGCAGCGGCCGCGACGAGGTGTTTGTGGGGAGAATTCGCGAGGACGCTTCGAGTCCCTGCGGCATCTCGCTCTGGTGCGTCTCCGACAACCTGCGGAAGGGCGCGGCGACCAACGCGGTCCAGATCGCCGAGCATCTCGCGCGGCGTGCCGCGGCAGGCCGTGGGGCGGTGCCCGCATGACGCGGACGATCTGCCTGCGGCTGGCCTACGAGGGCACTCGCTACTCGGGATGGCAGGTGCAGCCGGAGCGGATCACGGTGCAGGGGGAGGTCGCCGGAGCGATCCGCAGCATCAGCGGGGAAGAGATCCTGCCGCGGGGCTCGAGCCGTACCGATGCCGGCGTTCATGCCCTCGATCAGGTCGTGGCCTTCACGAGCGGCAAAGACCTCACGGCTGACGTCTGGATGCGGGCCCTGAATGCCCGGCTGCCAGCCGACATCAGCGTGCTGGCTGCCCGCGAGGTGCCGGCCGGGTTCGATCCGGTCTGGGCCGCCGCCCGCAAGCGGTATCGCTACCGGATTCACGACGCTCCCTGGCGACCGGTGCTCGCCAGAAAGTTTGTCTGGCGCTGGAAGTCGAGGCTCGATCAGGCTGCGATGCAGGCCGCCGCCGCGGCCCTCGTCGGCGAGCACGACTTCACCAGTTTCGAGACCACCCCTTCCACCCGGGTCTCGAAGGTGCGCACAATTCAGGCTCTCGAAGTGACCCGCCATTCGGGCCACGACGATGCCCCCGAGGCCGAAGTCTGGATCGAGGTCGAGGGGAACGGATTCCTCCACAACATGGTCCGGATCATCACGGGATCGCTGGTGATGGTCGGCTGCGGCAGGCGAACGGTCGACTGGCTTCCTACGGTGCTGGCGGCCCGCAGCCGGCCGGTCGCCGGGCCAACCGCGCCTCCGGAGGGGCTGGTGCTGGTGCGGACCTGGTTGAAGGAAGAGGGGCTCGAGGTAAACCGCTGATGGCACGAATCCCCGAAACGCTGGGATCGCTGAAGCTCGTCGCCCAGCTGGGCCTGGGCCGTCATTGCCAGATCTGGGAGGCAGTCGAGGCCGGCACGGGTCGGCGGGTTGCCGTCAAGCTGGTCGTGCCCGAGGCCGCCAAGGATGCGGGCCAGCGAAAGCTGCTCGAGCACGAACTCAAGGTCGCCCGGTCGGTGTCGCATCCGACGATCATCCGAATCGAAAGGATCTCCGACGATGGCGGCCTGCCGCATCTGGTGATGGAACTCTTTCCGCACCCGAATCTCAAGAAACAGGTTGCGGCTGGTGTCGAGCCGCTGGCTCCACGGCTGCAGCGGATCGTCACCGAGACGGCGCTTGCGCTCGACCATCTCCACGGCCGTGGCTGGGTGCACCGCGACGTGAAGCCCGACAACGTGCTCGCCGCCCCGGACGGCGCTGTGAAGGTCATCGATCTGGCGATTGCCGCCCGCCGGCCAGGAATGCTGGCCGGCCTGTTCGGCGGCAGAAGTCTTGCCCAGGGCTCGCCGAGCTACATGCCCCCGGAGCAGATCCGGGGCCAGTCGGTCGACCCCCGGGCAGACATCTATTCGCTCGGCTGCACGATCTACGAACTCGTGAGCGGCAAGCCGCCGTTTGCCGCGGCCACCACCAACGACCTGCTCAACAAGCACGTTTCGGCGACGCCTCCCCCGATCGAGTCGCTCAATCCGAATGTCTCGGCCGGCCTGGCGAAGCTGATTCGGCAGATGCTCGCCAAAAAGCCCGATGACCGGCCTGCGACGATGCGGGACGTGCTCACCCAGCTGCGGGCCATTCGCTGGTGACGCCCGGGCCGTTGGCCTGAGGGTATTTCGTCCGGAAGAGGTCGAATTGACGGCGGAGATTCCGGCCGTTGAGAATGGGTGGCTTTCGCTCAGCGCTCGTGCTGCGGAAGCCCCGTCTGTTCAGGAAATGCCATGTCGCGTGGACTCCATCGACTGCCGCTCGAAAAGCCGATCTATGAGATCGAGGATCGGATTGCCGCGCTCGAGGCGGCGCCGCTCGGGGGCCAGCAGCAGGAGGAACTCCGCCGTCTGAAACGCGAGGTCGTCGAGGTCCAGAAAAAGATCTTCGGCAGCCTCGACCCCTGGCAGACGGTCGAGGTGGCCCGCCATCCCGACCGGCCCAAGACGAGCGACTACCTGACGCTGGTGTTCGACGAGTTTGTCGAACTCCACGGCGACAAGTCGTTTGGCGACGACCCGGCGATGCTGACCGGCTTCGCCAAACTCGATGGTCAGCGGGTGCTCGTGATCGGCCACCAGAAAGGCAAGACGCTGGCCGAGCGGCAGGCCTGCCATTTCGGCTGCGCCCACCCCGAGGGCTACCGCAAGGCGATGGGCAAGATGCGGCTGGCCGCCAAGTACGGTCTGCCGGTGATCTGCCTGATCGACACCCCTGGGGCCTATCCCGGCGTCGGTGCCGAGGAACGTGGCCAGGCCCAGGTGATCGCCGAAAGCATGTTCCTGATGGCGACCCTCCCGGTGCCGGTCGTCTGCGTGGTGATCGGCGAGGGGGGCTCAGGCGGGGCCCTCGGGATCGGAGTCGGCGACCGGGTGGCCGTGCTCGAGCATGCCTATTACAGCGTGATCAGCCCGGAGGGCTGCGCGGGGATTCTCTGGAAGAGCGCCGAGCACAAGGCTGCTGCCGCCACGGCGCTGCGGATGCGGTCGGCCGACCTGAAGGAGTTTGGGATCGTCGACAGTGTGATCGACGAGCCGCCGGGGGGCGCCCATCGGGATCCGCGGCAGATGGCGACCCGTCTCAAGACATTCCTCGTGCGGACGCTCAGGGATCTGGTCGGCCAGCCGGCCGAGAGTCTCGTCTCGGGTCGCTACGAGAAGTTCCGCCGGATGGGGAAGTTCCTCGAGCCCGAGGCCGCGAACGGTTGATGTCTCCAGCGAACGTCCGGGCGAGGCGGGACGGAAAACCCCGGGCCTCAAGAGGATAGCCAATCGCCGCGAAACCACCCCTCTCCCCAACGTCCGATAATGTCTCTTATGTCCGGTTCCTGGTTTGATCGTCTCGGCCTGGATTTCCAGAGCAAAACCGCCTCGGCTCCCCTGCCCGCTGGCGAGTCAGGCTGGCTCTGATCGCGAACTGGGCCGTGGTTCCGCCGCTTGTCGGGTCCGACTCGGTCCGGCTTCAACAGGGCTCGCTCAACGCATTGGCAGCGGCGATTGGCTGCCAACTGGAAACGGCTGCGGAGCCTGTCCGAATGCGCTGCCGCTCGATCGCATCGGCTGCTGCATCTGCTGCGGCTGCTGGCGGGTGTTGGGCACGAACCAGGCTGAGCCTGATGGAAGCGGGCCGCCGGCCTGCTGCGGTCCCTGGGCCCCCTGCTCCGCGCCGACCCAGGCGGCGGCCGACGTCACTCCCTCGAGGATCGCCTTGAACGGGGAAACCTGCCCGGCAGCGGGCTGGACTGCTGTCTGGCCCCAGGCTGGCCCGGCCGCCGCCCGTGGAGCGCCGAACGGCTGCTGAAAGGGCTGTTGGAATTGCTGCTCGAACTGCTTCACGAACGGTTCGACCGTGTCGTGAAGTTCCTTGGGAAGGTAGGTGTCGGCCCTGACGATCAACTCGGCCACGATCCTCCCGCTTTTGCTTGCCACGATCTGGTCACGGTAGGCGGGGGCGAGCGTCACCGCGAAGAAGGTGATCACGATGCACAGCAGCCCGCCTTTGGCGAGGCCAAGGAGCAGCCCGAGCTGGTGGTCGAAGGCGGAGAGGTGGATCGCGTTGATCGCCCCTGAAACCAGACGAAATACGAGCCAGACGCCGATCGAGGTCGCCGCGTAGAGGGCGAGCATCGCGCTGAACCGATTCCATGGCGCCTGCTGGCCGAAGAACGGGGCCAGCTGGCTGCCAAAGCGGAGGGACACATAGGAACTGGCCACGATGCCCGCGATCCAGGCGATCTGCCAGACCATGCCCTTGAAATAGCCGAGCAACGCCGTGACGGCGAGGATGCCCACCATGACCAGGTCATAACCATCGACAGCCACATCCACCTCCGGTGTTCACGAGAGGCTGAGTGTAGGCCCGTTGACTCTGACGAATGAAGGGCAATCGGGGGATTTTGCCGATTCCTGCACCGCCGCAATTTCTCTTTCTCGCGACGCAAGACGCTCGAAAAAGTCTCCCATCTGTCTTTTCCAATTTCAGAAACTTCAAGAAAAAACCGGATTTTTTCGGGGGTAACGACCGCCCAGCCAAGAGGCATCGCAAGTCACCCAAAACACCCAAAGCCCGCAGGCGTGTCACGTCTCGATTTCGTTTTATATCCCCCAGATTTTTTCATCGGATATGTCGGGCTTCGGTCAGCAACGGACCTTTACGTTCCGGCGGTGCAGGGGACGTCCGCAGGCGGCGGTGACGGTCCGCGGCAAGGATGCCGAATAGAGGATGAGGGCGGATCCTGCGCCGGCCGGTAGACCCGGCGGTCGCGGGAGGCCGCGCACTCGGCCTTCGGGCCGTGGTGTCGGGGATGAGCCTTTCGGGGGGGATCGCGGTGCCCGGATTTCAGGTGCATATCACCGGTTCGACGATCGTCGGCGCCGGATATGCGGCCGCAGCGTGGTGGATCGGCGACATGCCGCCGATGACCTGCGCGCTCGCCGGCGGACTCTGCGCAGTCGCCGGGATGATGCCCGACCTCGACAGCGGCCCGGGAATTCCCCTCAAGGAGAGTGTCGCCTTCGCGGCCGCCGTGGTCCCGATGATGATGCTCCACCGCTTCCATCAGATGGGGCTGCCGATGGAGGGCATGATCCTCGCCGGGGCCCTGATCTACCTGGCCATCCGCTTCGGCATGTCCTGGCTGCTGAAAAACTATTCCGTCCATCGGGGAATGTTCCACAGCCTGCCGGCCGCCCTGATCGCCGGGCAGGTCGCCTTCCTCGCCTTCAGCGCCGAGGATCCACTCCGCCGCTATTTCATCTCCAGCGCCGTGATCCTTGGATTCCTCACCCACCTCGTGCTCGACGAGATCTGGAGCGTCAAACTCGGCCTCTTCGGTCCCAAGGTGAAGAAGTCGTTCGGGACGGCGCTGAAGTTCTATGGAACAGAAGCCTGGTCGAACCTGCTCTCCTACGTGCTCGTCATCGTCCTCGGGTTCCTGGCCTCGAAGGATGCGTCGTTGACCGAGCGGATGCATACGATGCGGCAGCAGGTGGAGCAGGCTTCCAGGCAGTATGCCCCGACGCAGGCGCCCTGGCAGTACCGACGGTAGGGCGACTCCGCAGAATCCGAAGCGTCACCGTGGCGAGACAATCGCCCGTCTCTTGCCCTCGGGGTCGGCCTGCGGGATCATCGCAGATCCACGTTCTGACCGCCCTCGGATCTCCCGATGAACTTCCCGCCCATGCTCGCGGTCTACCTGGCGCTGATCGCCGCCGCCGCCTATGCAGGTGGCTCGTCGGTCGCGTTCCTGTCGCTCGGCCATCGGCGGATGCAGGTGCTGCTCTCGGTCACGGGGGGCATCCTCCTCGGCGTCGGCCTGCTCCATCTTCTGCCCCACGCCTACCTGCAGCTCTCCCGCCAGATCGATACCACGATGGTCTGGGTACTCGCCGGCTTCTTCCTGATGTTCCTGCTCGAACGGGCCTTCCACGGCCATGCCCACCACTCAACCGACGGTCGGCACGACGGCCACGGCCATGCCTGCGGTCATGACCACGACCATGCCCAAGACAGTCAGCATGCCAACGGCGAGGGCCCCGGAGCCGGTTCAGGACATGGACATTCGGCCACGGCCCATCACAGCCGCTGCGGACCCTGGGCCTGGTGTGGTGCCTTGGCCGGCCTCGCGCTTCACAGCCTCGCCGACGGTGCGGCGCTGGCCGCCTCGATCAACGCCGATGGCAGGCTTGGCGCCGGGCCACTCGCCGGATTCGCGACCTTCCTTGCGATCGTGCTCCATAAGCCCTTCGATGCGGGCATCATCGCCACGCTGATGATCAATTCCGGCACCGCGGCGGGGACTCGGCGGATCGTCAATCTCGTCTATGCGCTCGTCGTTCCGCTGGGTGCGGTCATGTTTCTCGGCAGCCTGAGAGTTGTCGGCGGCAACCAGGCAGCCGTGCTGGGCGCGGCGCTTGCCATGGCCGCCGGGGCGTTTCTCTGCATCGCCGCCGCAGATCTGCTGCCGGAGGTGGAGTTTCACAGCCACGACCGGCTGCTGCTCACCGCGTCGTTGACGCTCGGAATCGCGATCGCCTGGGGCATCACGACGCTCGAGCATGGATCCCATGCCCATTCGCTCCACTCCAGGGCGGCTGGCGAGTCGATGATCAGGCCGGAGTCTGAAGGTCAACGTCCAGTCCGCGGGCCAGACGAACCGACCGCACCTCTTCCAGAACCCGCTCGATGAGATCGTGCTGCCGGCGCATGTTGGGAAGCTGGGCCTGAAAGCACCAGGCGATCGCCGCCACGAGCCCGATGCCTCCGATCAGGTGCGGCGTGACCCAGGCCTCGGTCCCGGGCCGGCCCGACGCCGGGTCGGCGGCGCCGCCGAGGGCCACGATCGCCACCACCCCGAGCATCCCCAGCAGTGCGAATGGAAAAGCCTTTCGCTTGAGCCTCCGGCTCTCGTCGATGTAACTGGAATTCAATCCATAGGTCTCGACCACTTCGCGGCACCAGCGGCCCGTCCCGATGAAGTAGGTGACGGCCATGCTGTTGACGAGCACGACCGTCAGGGCGGCCAGGACGCCGGAGAGACGGTGCACGGTGCCCCAGCGGAGCACCGCGGGATCGGTCTGGCCGTGAAGGTCGCCCAGCCAGAGTCCGAGCCCGGCCGTCGCCACCATCAATGCCACGGCGAAGATCGCCACCCTGGAAAAGACTCGCTCCATCTGAATTCCTGCTCCTCAATGCCACTGCCGGCCGCGGTAGTGACGGCCTCGAACCATTTATAGGCAGGTCATCGCGACGGCACCATTCGAACGCCGCTATCGTGGCCAAGTGCCTGCCGCGTCAGGGGCGAAGCGGCCCGAGCTGCTGGACGACGACGCTCGTGGTATCGCTCAGTCCCTCGATGGCCGGCTTGTAGACGAACGCCGTGGCATCGACCGGTTCACCGATCCGCACGTCGTAGAGTTCGAGGACCGCCACGACCTCCGCAGGCCGTTCGGCGACCGGCCGCTTTCCCGGGATCGCCAGCCATTCGATTCGAAACGGGAACAGTTCCCGCTGGCTGATCGAGAGCCGAACGCCCCAGGGAACGCCTTCGGGGAGGTCGGACGCTGCGACCTCTTCCCCGTCCACGATCGCCTTGGCCTGAGCGGGCAGATGGGCTGCGAGGCGGTCGCGGTTCCAGCGGCCCTCGATGCTCCAGACCGGCACTTCGTCGATCGCCGCCGCCGATACGCTCTCGAACCTGAACCATTCGCGGACGAGGGCCAGCGTCCGTTGTACGCCCCCGAGGTAGGGCGACACGCAGGCCTGATCCCTGACGCCGAGTGCCTCGAGCCGCTCGCGGACGCTTCTGATGTCGACCCGCTCGACCGTCGGCGGCGCCGCAGCCAGCCGGCGAAACGACCAGGAGAAGATCCCATCGCAGACTTCGAGGACCTCGAATTCCTCGGTATCGGCGCTGAGCAGCGACTCGAACCGGAATCGCTGCTCTTCTCCAAGGCCGGATTGCAGATAGCGTCCGCCCCCCTTGAGCACCGTGTCGCCGACCCGGGCGAGTTGTCGGACCCGGGCCGAGAACGAGGCCGCGTTGCCCAGGCCGGCAAGTGATGCGGCGACGATCCGCTCCGCCCGTTCGGCCGGTGCCGCCCGTTCCAACCGCTGGTAGATGCTGCCCGGCACCGGTGGCTGGGCCCGGGCCGGGGCGGGAAACGCGGCCAGCAGTCCGAGGACGGCGAACGTTGGAATCGAAAGCCCCGTCGCCCTCGGCCAGAAAGGGTTCGATCGGCGCGGTGGCAGACCCGGGGGTTTGGGGTGCTGGGTGTGCTTCACGGTCAGAGAGACTTTGCTGATTTTGTCAAAGAAATGGCCGCCCGAGCGTCGAAGACTGTGGGGTCGGAGAAAGACCGCTGCAGGCGGCCCGAGTCCGACGGAAGTCGCTGAGTCTACGGAATCGCTCGAACCCAACCCAAGACGAGATGGCAGCCCGACCGCGGTCAGGCAGCAAGGCTTTGGAGGTGATGCAATGGTGGTGAAGATGCGTCTGCATGGATTCGTCGGCCTCTCGCTGGCGGCCAGCCTCACCGGCTGCCACATTCCGGCGAATTCGCCGCTCACCGGACTGGCCCAGATTCGGCCGGTCGCGACTCCGCACACCAACGTGCTGCCCCCGGCGGCGATGCTGCAGCATCCTGGGCCGGGCGTCGAGGGCCCCGGCCCCGGCGTGATCGTTCCCGCCTCCTATGAGGCCGCCCTGGCCGACGCCGGCGCGGCGGGTGGTGCCGGCGGCCCGATGGTCGCGGGCATGTCGGCTCCGACCTCGCAGATCGGATTCATCGGCCCCGACGGGATGCAGGTTCGCTGGGACATCTCGGCCTCGGGCGGCTTCGATTCATCGCCCCTCGTCGCTCCCGGCCGCTACGACTTTCCGCAGGGAGGCATCTACCGGCTCAAGGTCACGGACATCCCGGGCCGCGAGGGGCTGGAGCTCTATCCGACGCTCGAGGTCGCGCCCGTGTCTCCGCGGACGGCGGCCTATCTCGACCACAACGCGATCCCGTTCCAGCTCACCGAGGAGGATCTCGATCAGGTCACCAGCGGCAACTTCGTGACCAAGGTCGTCTACCTGCCCGATCCCTGCTTCCAGGAACTGGCCGTGGCGGGCGTGGAAACGCTCGTCAGCACGCGGCTCGATCCGGGGGTCGACCCCGTCGTCGAGGCTGATCGTCGCGGCTCGATCCTGGCGATCATCCGGATCGGCAACAAGGACCTCCAATCGACCGGCAACGGCGACGGGACCACGATTGCCTCGGCTGGCGGGGGCACGCCCGTCGGAATGGCCGCGCCCCTCGGCATGCCCTGCGGCGGCGATCCATCCCAGTTGCCCCCTGCCTTCGTGGCCGGCATGACTGCCCCACAGTACGGGATGCCGATCACCGGAACCCCGATCGGACTCCCCGGACCGGCCCACATCCCGCTCGGCATTCCCGCCGGACTCCAGAAGCACTCGATCACCAATCACACGAAGATGCACATTCCGCCGCCGTCCCGCGAACTCAAACTGCACGTGCAGCAGTATCCGGGCCTGAGCTATCCCAAGCCGGCCCACAGGGCCTACATCGCGGAGCGTTCCGACGTGCCGCACATCAAGCTCAAGCAGCCGCCGGAAGACCGCAAGCGATGGGTCGACAACGGCGGGCCCGATCCGGACGCCGAGGCGGCGGCCGCGATGGGACTCCCCTGCCCTCCCGAGCCCGCCGACTTCGTCAACTGAGTCCGGCAGGCCAGAAGATCCGGGTCAGAATTCGAAGTTCATCCAGGAATCAAATCCAACGCCCGTCAGACAAACCGAGCCCCGCGAACGATCCCGACCCACAGACCAGATCATGAACCCGCTGCACACAACCGGATGGCTTTGCAGCGGGCAGCGGGCGGCCGAAAGGAACGAGTTTTCAGCGAGTTGGATTTCAGCACTGTTCAGCAGACACTGCATCCGCAGAAGGACCGCGCTGCGTGGCGCCTGCGGGGTGCTGGCGATCGTCGTGTTCGCCCTGACGGCCTCGACGGGCAATGCCCGCGAGGAGGTCGAGTCGACCACGGCGGACCGAATCGCCAGCGTCTCACAACCGGGAGCGATTGGTGCCCGCGGGCCCACGCAGTCCGGTCCTTCTGCGGATCGGCGGTGTGCCGATGGTGGCTGCCGGCAGCGGCTGCCGCAGTCGGCCCCTGCGCCGCTGCCACACGGGTCGCTGCCGGACTTCATTCAGCCGGTCGAGATTCGGGGTCCTGAGGGAATGCAGATCTCGATCGAAACTGCGGAGGGCTGGTCGCCACTGTCGGCGGCCCCGCTGCGGATGGGACTCGCGGTTGGCAGCCCCTACCGGCTCCGTCTGGCGGGCTCGACAGCGGGCGAAACCTGGGAACTCTTCCCCACGATCCGTCTGCTGGCCCGGCTCGCCACGCCACCCGGCATGGCATGGCGATTTCCGGTCGAACTCGTCGTCGACGAGGCCGACATCAGCTCGGCGCTCGCAGGATCGCTCGTCCGCCGCGTCGTCTACGTCTCCTGCGATCCCGAGCGGGAGGGCGTCACGCCGGCGAACTGGTTCGATGTCCGGCCCGGCGACGATGCGATGCAGGTGGCAACGACGCTCGGTGACCCGATCGCCGAAATCATCATGGGGAACCGCCTCCCCGTGTCGGGAGATGTCCGATGACGCCACCTGGCATTCGTCTGGCCGGAATGCTCGCAATCGCCGTCGGCGGCATGAGCCTGGCGTCGTGCCGATCCCTGACGGCGCCGATCCTGCTGCCGATCGCCGCGATCGCCCGGCTCGATGAGGCGAAGCCATGCGAAGACGAGATGACCTTCGCGGTGGCCGAAGACCTCGCCGAACGAGCAGGCGACTGCCCGCCTTCGGCCTGCGGACCCTGCCTCTGTCCGCCGCCCCCGTATGTCCCGGTCGTGGCCCCCTGCCTCGTCTGCGACGGTGGCGATCACGACGCGATCGCCAAACCGGTCGGCCGGTTCGGCATCGGCAACCTGACTGCGGGCGACACGGTGGCACGATACCGTCCAGCCGACGACCTCTCGACCGGCTACGAGGCCACGGGCAACAGCGAGGTCTGTCTGACGACATCCAACTGCGCCTGCGTCTTCGCGCCGCGATTCGCATCGGTGCGACAGCTCGTCCGGCCGCACGAGGACGCCACGCCCGTCGGCCCCAAGGGACTGGCCCTCGACACGCTCGTCGAGGCGGCCGTCGATACGCTGCCCGTGCTCGATCGCAGGCAGGCGCTGCTGCCAGCCGGAGCCCGCAGGGCCCAGCTGGGGCTGGCGGTCGAGGAGCGAATGCCCTCGTTGGCGGTCGATCAGCTCGTCGTGCCCGGCGAATCGGCCAATCGGGAGAACCCTGTCGAGAAAACGCTCGATGCAGAGCCGCTCATGGCCGAGGGCGTCGACACGCCTCGGCTTGCAGTCGGGTTTGACGTGCCCCTGGCCTGGACCTGCGTGCAGGCGGCCCAGGTCACCGTCAAGGGCGAGTCTGCAGACGTGGTCGCGGCCGATCGCGGTACCGCCACGTTGCGGCTCGAGCAGCCCGGCCGCTGCGAACTCACCCTCTGCAAGCAGGCCGGCAGCGACACGGCCCGCTCGGGCGAGGAACTCGACTTCACCATCTACATGATGAACTCCGGCGACCGGCCGCTGGAGGATGTCGTCCTCGCGGATGCGATTCCAGCGCGGCTGATTCTGATCCCGGGCAGCGCCGTCTCGAACCTGCCGGCCGAGATCGGCACGGAGACGGGCGATGACGGTTCGGTCGTCGTTCGCTGGCGACTGGAACAGGTGCTGCGGCCCGGCGAGGGCGGGTTTGTCCGCTTCCGTACCAGGGTGCGGTAGCCGGCCGGGAACCTCGTTGCCCCGGTTCCTGCCGCGCGGGTACGCTGTCCACTTCGTTCACCTCACGTTCCCTCCTGCGAGGCTCCCATGCTCCCTGCTTCCGTCACACGGTCGTTGCCGCCCTTCGTCCTCGCGCTGGCGGCCATCGCCGGGCTGTCGCTGCAGTCCTTCGCCCCGCCGGTTCAGGCCCAACAGACGGCGACGCCGAAGCGTCCTCAGGCCGCCGGCGTGCCGCAGGTGCCGCCGCTGCCGGAAGGCACCCCCGAGCAGTTGATGGCCTTCGTCGAAGGACTCACCCAGAGCAATGTCCGTCCGAAGAGCCGGGAAGAGATGATGGGCTACATGCGGGATGTCGCCGCGGTGTCGGTCCAGGCCGCCGACAGGATCCTCGCCCAGGTGAAGCCGGCCGACCCGCTCCACGACCGCGCGGCGAAGATGAAACTCCAGAGTCTGACGATGCTCGGCAGGCTCGGCGACGAGAAGGCATCCAAGGAGATGGCCGCCTTCAGCCAGACGCTCGTCAACGGGCCGTCGGTCGAACTCGCCAACGAAGCCAAGCGGCTCCTGATCGTCGCCGAGGCCCAGGAGATGTTCGCCAGTGGCAAGCTCGACGGCGGGGCCGCACTGATCCAGAAGACAGCCGCGATGCTGACGGCGATGCCCGACGACGCCCAGACGGCCGGTCTGGCGATGCAGCTCGCCGGGGCCTTCGAACATCTGCCGGGTGGCGAGCAGCTCGCCGCCACCGCCTACAGCACGTTCGGCCCGATGTTTGCCAAGAGCGGCAGCGAGGAGATCCGCGCGATGGGCGAGAGTTTTGCGGGCACCCTGCGCCGGCTCTCGCTGCCCGGGCATCCGATGGAGATCAGCGGCACCCTCCTCAGCGGCAAGCCCTTCGACCAGAAATCGCTGGCCGGCAAGGTCGTGCTCGTCGACTTCTGGGCCACCTGGTGCGGCCCCTGCATCGCCGAGATCCCCAACGTGCTCGAACAGTATGAGAAGTACCACGACAAGGGCTTCGAGGTCGTGGGTGTCAGCCTCGACGAGGATCGCGACGCGCTCGAGAAGTTCGTCGCCGAGCAGAAGATCCCCTGGCCAATCCTCTATGAAAAGCCGCAGGGCGAAGGCTGGCGGCATCCGCTCTCCACCTTCTATGGCATCAGCGGGATTCCGACTGTGATCCTCATCGGCCGTGACGGCAACGTGGTCACCCTCGATGCCCGGGGCGAGAAGCTCGGCGAACAACTCGACAAGTTGTTCGCGGGCGGGAAGTGATCGACACCGGTGCGTCGCGGGATTTCGAAACGGGCCGCCGCCTTCGATTCGTCAGGCATCCGCAAGGTCTTCGACCTTGCGGCGAAACTCGACGACCCGATCAATCTCTCGATCGGCCAGCCTGATTTCCCGATGCCGGAGGCGGCCCGCGGGGCGGCCAGGCAGGCGATCGACGCCGGCCGCAATGGCTACACGCCCACCCAGGGCATTCCGGCCCTTCGTGACAGGCTCGAGGCCGAGGCCCGGGCTGAAACCGGCCAGCCCGATCGGCGGCTCTGCGTCACCAGCGGTTCGAGTGGTGGACTCGTGCTCGCGCTGATGTCGCTGATCGACCCCGGCGACGAGGTGATCATCTTCGAGCCGGCCTTTCTGATGTACCGCCCGCTGGTGGAGTTTCTCGGCGGTCGCTGCCTGGTGATCGACACGGCCCCCTCGTTTCGGATCGATGTCGACCGCGTGGCGGCCTCGATCAGCGGCGCGACCCGGGCGATCCTGCTCAACACCCCGGCCAATCCCACGGGAGTGGTCGTCGATGCCGACACCGTCGGGGATCTGGCCCGGCTGGCGGAGTCGCGGGGCGTCACCCTCGTCAGCGACGAACTCTACCGCTCCTATTGCTACGACGCCCCCTTCTCCTCCCCTGCCCTGCACTCCGAGGAGGTGGTGGTCATCGATGGCTTCTCGAAGTCGCACGCCATGACGGGCTGGCGGGTGGGCTGGGTGCATGGCCCGAAGCCGATCATCGATGCCTGCACCATGATCCAGCAATACACCTTTGTCTGCGCCCCGCAGGTCGGCCAGTGGGCGGCCCTGGCCGCGCTCGACGCGCCGATGGATCTGCCGCTTGCCGAGTGCCGACGGAAGCGGGACAGGCTCATGGCCGGTCTCCGCGACCGCTATCGATTCGTCCAGCCTGGCGGTGCCTTCTACCTCTATCCAGAAGCCCCCGGCGGCTCGGGCCGGGCCTTCGCCGAGCGGGCCATCGAGCGGGAAAAACTGCTTCTCGTGCCGGGCACCGTCTTTGGCACGGCCGACACCCACTTTCGGATCGCCTACACCGTCAGCGATGCGATGCTCGACCGGGGTATCGCTGCCCTCAACCGACTCGCCGAATGAGGGCCGTTTCCCCTGCTGGAGGATTCGCGGCGCTGTCGTCGTCCGAGATCCCGAATTGAACGTTGCCGGGGGCCTGAATGCTGCGGGTGCTGCTGTACGAGTGGTGCTGCTCGGGTGGAGCCGACGCCGTCGACCGGGAGCCGATCGCGGCCGAGGGACGGGCGATGCTCGAGGCTCTCGCCCGCGACGCTGTCAGGGATGACTCGCTCGCTGTCACCGTGTTCGACGGCGGAGTGGCGGGGCTCGACCTGCCCCGCGGGGTGCGGCGTTTGCAGGCGCCGGCCGGCCGAGGCCTCGAGCGCCTGCTGGCAGAGTCGCCGAACCACGATCGTGTGATCCTCGTCGCGCCCGAGACCGACGGCCTGCTGGCAACCCACCTGGCGGGCGTCCGTGCGGCCGGCGGACGTCTGGCTGGATGCGGCGAGCGGTTTGTGGCCCTCACCGCCGACAAGCAGGCAACCGCCGTCGCCCTCGCTGCCGCAGGGGTGCCAGTGCCCGCCGGCAGACTGCTTGCGGCGGGTGAGCCGATCCCGGCCGAGTTCCACCGGCCAGCCGTTCGCAAGGCACGGGCGGGCGTCGGCTGCGATGGCCTGCGACTGATCCGGGAGGATCTCCGGAGTGATCTCCGGGAGGACGATCCTGTGGCGGAAGGCGAGTCGCGGCTCGAGGCCTTCGTGCCCGGGGCGTCGGTCGGCGTCTCCTGCCTCTGCGGTCCGCTCGGGGTGCGGCCTCTGCCGCCGATGCGGCAGCTGTACACGGGTGGCGACCAGCCGCGACTCGTCGGCCTCGAACGGTTCGATCAGCCTGCGGCTGCGGACCGCGGGAAGGCGCTTGCGATCCGGGCCATCGAGGCCTGCAACCGGGCGACGGGCGATCCCGAAGCTGCGGCGGGCTGGGTGGGAGTCGACATGATCCTCGGCGACCGCGAGGATGGTCGGGCTGATCGGGTGCTGGAGTTGAATCCGCGGCTGACGACGTCGTTCGTCGGCCTCTCGGCCATGTTCGACGGCAGCCTCGTGCGGGCGATCATCGACGCGGCCGATGGCTGTCTGGGAGGCCGTGGTGTCTGATTCGGACCAGCTGCTCGCGTTCGATGTCGGGGGTGCGAACATCAAGGCCGCCGATGGCCTCGGCTGGACGTCGAGCGAGCCGTTCGAACTCTGGCGGCAACCCGAGCGGCTCGGCGCGGCCCTCGCCCGGACTGCCGCGATGCGTCGGCCTCGCCGGATCGTCGCCACGATGACCGGAGAGATCGCCGACTGCTTTCATTCCCGGGCCGAGGGCGTGGCAGGGATCGTGGCGGCGATCGAGGCCGCGGCGGAGAGCCTCGACCCACCCGCCTCGGTTGGCATCTATCTCGTCGATGGATCGATCGTGAGCTCTGCCGAGGCCATCTCCCGTCCACTCGATGCCGCCGCATCCAACTGGCATGCGATGGCGAGGCTTGCGGGCCGGCATGCCGCCAGCGATCGGGCCCTCGTGATCGACGTCGGTTCGACCACGACCGACATCCTGCCGCTCTTCGATCGTCAGGTCGCAGCCGTCGCCTGCGACGACATCGGCAGAATGGCCTCGGGCGAGCTCGTCTACACCGGCGTGGAGCGGACGCCCGTCGCAGCGACCGTGCGGTCGCTGCCATTTCGCGGCGGCAGTGGCCGCAGCCTCCGGCCGATCGCGAGTGAACGCTACGCCGATTCCAGGGATGTCTGGCTGCTGCTTGGCGGTCTGCCGGAGAATCCCGCATCCAGGGAGACGGCCGATGGCCAGCCCTTCACGCGGGAGGCTTCGCGGATTCGGCTGGCCCGGATGCTTCTGGCCGATCCTTGCGACTTCAGCTCCGCAGATGCCGATTCCGCCGCCCGTTGGTGCGCCGGCCTGCAGGCTCGGCAGGTCGCCCGCTCGATCGCTTCGGTCGTACGGGCGATCGGCTGGCGACCGACGAGCATTGTCGAAAGCGGTCACGGGGCGTGCCTGGCGAGGATGGCCCTCGAGCGGCTCGGATGGAACCTCCCCACGGTGTCGCTGCCAGATCTGATCGGACCCGGGCCATCGCGGGCGGCGCCGGCCCATGCGTTGGCGCTGATCGCCCGCGGGGAAATTCCATGAGCCCTCAGCCACCGAAAACGGCCATCTGGCGGCAGGGATGGCTGCGGGGCCCGGCGGGCTCGACAGCGGACTTCCCCTCCACGCTCAAGATCGGAGGCAGTCTGCTTGCCTGGCCCGACTGGCCGCAGCTGATCCGGGCCCGCGTCGAGGAGTTCGATCCCGCCTCGCCACCCCTGCTCGTGGTCGGCGGCGGCCGGATCGTCGACGGTCTCAGGGCAATCGATGCAGTGGCACCACAGCCTGTCCGGATCGTCCATCGGCTGGCGATCGATCTGATGGGCGTCACCGCCCGACTGGTGGCCGAAGCAGTCGGCCTGCCGCTCGTCGGCGATCAGAGGATCGCATCGGCGGCCGTGCTCGACATCTCCCTCTGGATCGAGGCGGAGGGCCGCGGTTCCCGCCTGCCCGATGGCTGGGACGTCACGAGCGATTCGATCGCCGCAGCCGTCGCGGAGGAGCGGGGAGGAACGCTCGTGCTCGCCAAGAGCCTGCCCCCTCCAGGTGTCGCAGCCGCCTGGAGCCTCGAGCAACTCGCCGAGGCCGGCTGGGTGGACAGGTTCTTTCCCGAGGCGGCGAAAAGGATCGCGGCGATTGCCTGGTGCTGCCCCGATTCAGTCCCACCACCAGCGGTCGGCGGGACGGGTCTCGAGTGCCGCAACTCGTGAAGCACAGGCCGCGTCGGATTCTGTCGTCTGCGTGGCGAACTGCCAGGGCTGAAACTGCACGCCGCCGGAGGCCGTCACGATCCAACGGCTTCCCTTCTTGAGGCCACTGGCCACCGTCGACACCGTCGCGGGTGTTTCGTATCTCGGCAGCGAGAGCCGGCCGGCATCCCGCAGCGGAGCGAGGTCGATACCGGCCCGGCTGTCGAGTTGTCGGGCCTGGATCAACGCGGCCACGACGGCAAGATCGACGCAGTTGACCAGTTCGGCGAACACCGGCTGCCGCCTGGCGAGTTCGTCGTAGTGGGCGGTCATCGCGCCGCACCACTGAGCGGCGATGGCATCGGCCGGCGCCCGCCCGCGTTCGATCGTACCGCCCTTGGCGAGCATGTCGGACTCCGTCATGCACTTCATGCCACGCCCCTTGATCTGCCAGGCGAGCTCGTCGGCGTCGCGAACGATGGGCTCATAGGTGGCCTCGAGCCAGAACCGTGGCAGCGTCGCGCCGCTCGTTCCGCCGGCTGGGATCATCGACACATAACTGGGCAGGGCCTCCACGCCGGAGGGCTCGAGCCCCATGCCGATCCGCTTCATGCTGTAGTCCGCTGCGACGAGGACGTGGGCGAAGCGACTGTCGGCAGGCACGCCGCCGACGGAAACCGTCTGCGGTCCGAGCACGTCCTCCATCGATCGGAGCGTGGCGTCGGGATCGTTGCCGATCCCCTTCAGGCTGCGAAGATAGCGCTGCAATTTGGCAATACCCTCTGGTGACGGATCGATCGAGCAGCGGACCCCGCCCGATCGAACGCCGTCGATCGATCGCAGGGCGACGATGAAATCCTCGAGCCGCAGCAGCGGGCGGCCGCTCTGGGCTGCGAGCACGGTTCCGGCATCGTCGATGATGGCGGCGTCGGCTGGACCGGCGAGAATGATGTCGTGGCCATCGGGATCGACGAACAGGTGGGTGATCTTTTCAAGTCCGCCCATGAAGAGCAGATCCGGCGGTAGTGGCTCGCCGCTCCTGCTGCACCGCTCCACTGCCTCAAGCAGACGGGCGAGTGAAACCTTTCTCAGCGGAGCCTTTCCCCTGCCGGCTTCCATCGCGGCGATCGCGGCCCGGCGTTCGGCGGCAAGTTCGGCGGAAACCTTGGGATCGAGTCTGCGGATCATGCCCTCGGTGTCGATCGAGATGCCGCCGACGGCCTGGCCGCCGAAGCCGAAACCCTGGCCATGGGCGGAATTGGCGGCCGTCGTTGCCGCCGTCGCGACGAGCAGGAACCAGACCGACGTGCCAAGCCGGCGAAACGCTGTTGAAAACGGGCTCATGGGCCACCTCTGGGGAGTGCTGGACCGGAAGGTGCGTCATCGTAGAGGGATGCCCCACGATGCCGCAAACCCGTTTCACGGCCGAAAAACCAGGATTCTGCGGTCTGGCAGCGGCCGTCTCGGATGAGACAGTTCTCCGCCCTCCCCAAACGATCGGGCCTGGTGCATGATGCATGTCGAGGCGAAATCATGGGTTCACCAGCGGCGTATCTGCTCATCACCGACCCGGTCGTGGGCCGGAGGGTCGCCCGTCTGGCCGATGGCGAGCGGCTCACGCTCGGCCGGGCTCCCACCAATCATGTCGTGCTCCATGATGAACGTGCCAGCCGGTTCCACGCCGAGATCCTGCCCGTCGCCGACGCCTGGACGATCCGCGATCTGGCCAGCCGCAACGGCACGCTGATAGGCGACCTGCCGCTTGAATCGGAACATCAACTCGTGCCCGGCGACACGATCCTGATCGGCCGCACGGAACTGGTCTTTCAGTTCGGCGATCCGCCGACCGATTCGGTCGGCGGCCTGAGCGGAACCGGTGCGACGGCGGCGGGCGACATCGATTCGCAGCGCGATCCCTGGCAGGGAGCGATCCGTCACCGCCGGGCCCGCAGTCGGCTGCTGGAGGAGATCCGGGAAACGGCCGAGGTGGTGCCGCGGGTCGGCCGAGCGGCTGCGGAACTCTGTCGGCTCGCCTTCGCGCTCGGCCGCGCTCGGGATGGGCAGTCGATCGCGCGACAGGCGCTCGATTCGGCGATGCAGGGTGTGCACGCTGCCCGGGGAGTCGTTCTGCTGGCGACCGGCATCGCAGCCGGCAGGGAGCCGGGCGAAAAGATCCTGCCGGAAAATCTGGAACAGGTCGCCGCGGTACCGGAAATCTGGCCGACAAATCTGATTCCTCTCGGACTGGTGACGGCCGTGCTCGCCACCGACGAGGCCCTGCTGGCAAGCCAGGCGGCAGCGGGCGATCACCCAATCGTTGCCTGCATCTCGGCGCCGATTCGGGCCGGCGGTCGCGCCGTCGGCGTGATTCATCTGGAGACCAGCGCCGAAGACGCCGAGGCGAGTCCCGACGATCTCGAGTTCGTGATGGCCGTCTGCGATGCGCTCGGCGTCGCGATCGAAAACCTCTCTGCCCGCGAGATGCTCTCGACCCGACTGGCCACCACCGCCGACGAGAACGAGCGACTCAAACGACGGCTCGGCGAGGAGGGCAGGATGGTCGGTACGAGCCCTGCGCTCGCCATGATCCGGGAGCAGATCGGCCGCGTGGCGGCGACCAAGGCGACGGTCCTCGTCCGCGGTGAGAGCGGTTCGGGCAAGGAGCTGGTCGCCCGGGAGATTCACGAGGCGGGCGACCGCAAGTCGGGGCCGTTCGTCTGCCTCAACTGCGCCGCCCTTTCGGAGACGCTCCTCGAGAGCGAGCTCTTCGGCCACGAGAAGGGCGCCTTCACCGGGGCCACCGAGCGGAAGGCGGGCAAGTTCGAGGCGGCCCACAAGGGCACGCTGATGCTCGATGAGATCGGCGAGATGAGCCCGGCGATCCAGGCCAAGTTTCTCCGGGTGCTCGAGGGGCATCCCTTCGAACGACTCGGCGGCAGCAACAGGGTGCAGGTCGATGTCCGCGTGGTCGCAGCCACCAACCGAAATCTCGAGCAGGCCGTGACCGCAGGAGAGTTTCGCCGCGACCTTTACTTCCGCCTCAAGGTCGTCGAGATCGTCGTTCCGCCGCTGCGGAAACGGCCCGAGGACGTCGAGGCGCTGGCGGTTCATTTCCTCGACCGGTTCGCTGCTGAAACGGGCCGCCGGGTCTGCGAATTCACGCCGGCGGCGATGCATGCCCTCAAGGCCTATCACTGGCCGGGCAACATCCGCGAGCTGCGAAACTGTGTCGAGCGGGCGGTCGTGCTCTCACTCGATGAGTCGATCGATGCCCACGAACTGGCACTTTCGCATCTCGCCCCTCCCGGTGACACCGGGCAGCAATCCGAGGAGCCCTCGGCCTTCGTCCCGGAAACGCTCGAGGCGACGGAGCGGCGTCAGGTGATGAAGACACTCGAGGCGGTCGGCGGCAACAAGACCAAGGCAGCCGCGATCCTCGGCATCGAGCGGTCGACGCTCGATCGCAAGCTCGCCCGCTGGGCGAGTCGCTGAACGGCCACCGGCGGGCTCAGAAGCCGAAGTACTTCTTCCAGGCCTCGACGTCGTGCGCTGACGGCTCGGCGGGCTTGGCATCTGCCCGCTCGGCGGCATGCCGCCGCTTCGCCCGCATCTCGGACAGCCATGCATCGCTGTCGACGGCCTCCGCCCGGCGGCGGCGGGCGGCCGCCTGCAGACGGCGGTCACTCGACACGACGGTCATGCTGGTCGGCGAATTGTCGTCGACGATCAGTTCCTCGATCAGGGAATCGGCGTCGGGGTATTCCCGGGCGAACCAGACCCGGATGCCGCCGTGGGTGTATCGGCCGGGAAGTCCGTCGGGGGCGTTGGCCGCGTCGAAGACGACGATCGTCCGGGCGGCATCCTCGCCGAGCAGATCGACAAGGGTGTCGAGCAGCTTTAGCCTCGATTGCTCGAATCCGCGCGGACCCCGTTCCCTGCCGAACACGCCCGAGGCGTGGAGCAGGTTGTAACCGTCGATGATCAGGATCATGGTCCGCCGAGTCGGTGCTTCACGCGGCCGCCCACGATCGTGGCCACCGCCCTGCCCTGCAGCGTCCAGCCGTCGAATGGAGAGTTGACGCTCTTCGACTGCATCGACCGCACGTCGACCTTCCAGGTCATCTGAGGGTCGATGATCGTGATGTCGGCCACGGCGCCGGGCCGGAGCGTGCCCCTTGCGATGCCGAGAATTTTTGCAGGCAGCGTGCTCATCGCCTCGACGAGCCGCGGCCAGCCGATCCGTCCGCTGGCGACGAGCCGGGTCACTGAAAGGCCCACGGCCGTCTCCAGTCCGAGGATTCCGAACGGGGCTCGGTCGATCTCCAGCATCTTCTTCTCGCGGGCGTGCGGGGCGTGGTCGGTCGCGATGCAGTCGAGCGTGCCGTCGGCCAGCCCCTCGATGATCCCCTCGACGTCGGCTGCCGTCCGTAGCGGCGGGCTCATCTTGAAGTTGGCGTCGAAGCCCCGCAGGTTCTCGTCGCTGAGCGTGAAGTGGTGCGGGCAGGCCTCGGCGGTGACGCGGGCCCCCCGGGCCTTGGCCGCCCGGATCAGGGCGACTCCCCCAGCGGTCGAGACGTGCATCACGTGGAGCCTGCCGCTGGTCACCTCTGCCAACGCGATGTCGCGGCCGATCATCACCTCCTCGGCCGCGGCCGGCATGCCGGTGAGGCCGAGCAGAAGCGAGACGAGCCCCTCGTGCATCACGCCGCCGCGGGAGAGTTCGAGGACCTCCTCGTGGGCGAGGATCGGCTTGTCGAACATCCGGCAGTATTCGAGGGCCCGGCGCATCAGTTCGGCGTCGTAGACCGGCGCGCCATCGTCGCTGAAGGCCACCGCCCCGGCCTCGACGAGCTGGCCGATGTCGGCCAGCTCCTTCCCCTCGCGATTGCGGCTCACGCAGCCGACCACGTAGACGTTGCAGGTGTCGGCCCTGGCGGCCTTCTGATGGATGAACTCGACCGTCGACTGGGTGTCGATCGGCGGCTCCGTGTTGGGGATGCAGGCCACGCTGGTGAAGCCGCCGGCGATCGCCGCACGGGTGCCACTCTCGATCGTCTCGTCCTCCTCCCGGCCAGGCTCGCGGAGATGAACGTGCATGTCGATCAGGCCGGGGGCGACGACGAGGCCGGTGGCGTCGATCGTCTCGTCGGCCCGGCCGATCGGCTGGGTGCCGTCATTGCCGATCGCGACGACCAGCCCGTCACGGACGAGCAGATCGTCGAGCCTGTCGATGCCCTGCGAGGGATCGACCACGCGGCCGCCACGAATCAGGAGCGTGCCCATCAGACGAACCTCCCCTCGGCCGGCGTCGCGGCCGTCTCGATCGACGCATCCTCTCTCGGACCGCAGATCAGCCAGAGCACCCCCATCCGCACCGCCAGACCATTCGTGACCTGGTCAAGGATCAGCGACTGCGGGCAGTCGGCGACATCGGCCGTCACCTCGACGCCGCGGTTGATCGGTCCAGGGGCGAGAATCAGCAGGTCCCTGCGGGCCCGCTTGAGCCGCTCCCTAGTCATTGCGTAGAGGTGGGCATATTCGCGAACCGATGGGAACGGTCTGGTGTTCTGCCGCTCGAACTGGATTCGCAGCAGGTTGAGCACGTCGCAGCGGGGCACGATCGCGTCGAGGTCGTGCGAGACCTCGACCCCGACCTCCCGCCAACGGCTGGAAACGAGTGTGGGCGGCCCGCAGAGAATCACCTTGGCCCCGAGCTTGAGAAGTCCCCAGAGATTCGACCTGGCCGTACGGCTGTGGGCGATGTCGCCGACGAGGCCGACCGTCACACCGGCAAGATCGCCGCGGCGCTCCCGGATCGAAAAGATGTCGAGCAGACCCTGCGTGGGGTGCTCGTGCGGTCCGTCACCTGCATTGATCACACCCACGTCGAGGTGCTGGGCCAGCAGATGGGGCGTGCCGGGCGTTGCATGCCGGACGACGACCGCGTCGACCCCCATCGCCTCCAGATTCTTCGCCGTGTCGATGAACGATTCGCCCTTGGAGAGACTGCTCCCCGAGGCACTGAAGTCGACGACATCGGCCCCGAGCCTGCGGGCCGCCAACGCGAAGCTGGTCTTGGTGCGGGTTGAGTTTTCGAAGAACAGGTTGACGATCGTGCGGCCGGTGAGAACGGCGAGTTTGCGACGGCAGCCATCCGTCGCCTCCTTGAAGCGGGCGGCGGTGTCGAGCAGAAGGCGGATTTCGTCGCCGCTCAGCCGCTCGAGATCGAGCAGATGGCGGTGGTTCCAGCCGGGGGTCGGAGTGGCGTCGGATGAGAGGTGGGGCATTGGGAGGATTCCGGGAGCGTTTTGCGAGGGGATTCTAACAGGCTCGCCGAGAAGGCAGAGAAGGGCTTTTTGGACCCGATCTGGCATTGCCTTGGCCGCTCCCCACTGGCTACCTTCCCCGCCGCTACCGACCCCTGGAACCCGCTCCCTCTTTTCCAATGGCCGTTTTCCACAGCGAACAGCAGGTCAGGAATGCATCGCCCGCCAGTGACGCGGCCCCATGCCGGCTGTTCGCTGCGGTCGTTGCGGGCCTCGTCATCCTGACGCAGACCGGCTGCACGTCGGCGATCACGAACGCCGCATTGCGAAACGCCCTGCTCGACTCGCTCAACACGGTGGCCTTCACCTCCGCTGACGAGCGGCACCGCCGCAAGAAGGAGGCGTTGGCCGAAGACGACGCCGAGATCGCCTCGCAGGACACTGCCCCGGAAGCCATTGCCGCCGGACCGGCTCCCGAGCCGATGTCGCTCGACGAGGCGGTCGAGCGGGCCGTGAAGCGGCTTTCGGAAATGGGGGAGATCGATGCCGCCACCCAGGCCACACTGCTTTCGATGCTCGAATCGACCAGGCCCGAGGACTGGCCGGCCGCGATCGATGCATTCGCCGCCGCCCTCGAGGCGAATCGTCCCGCGCGGCCGGCGCTGCCGGCGCTGCCGGGAGAATCTCGCAGTCAGGTGATCCCCGTGGTCCATCAGGATGCCGATGCGTCGGCCGAATCCACGGCCATCGCAACCGCCGATGCCGGCGCAGCATCCGAACCAGAGACTCCCGCACAACCGGCCGCTCCCGCGCGCCTCGTCATCGAGCCGGCTGCATCGTCGCTGGAATCAACCGCCGAAGCTTTGTCTGTCGAGGCTCCGGTGATCGATCCAACGACGGCTCCTCCGCAGGACGCTTCGGCTGATGTCACGCCCAGTCCGTCGCTCGAGGTCAGGAATTCCTGCTTCGTCTCGCGGGTTCGCGGCTGGGGCGAGGTCGACAGGTTTCCGGATCAGGCTTTCAGGCCCGGTCAGGACCTGATCGTCTACTTCGAACTCGAAAACCTCGCGGCACAGGTCACTCCGGAAGGGCATTCGACGAGCATCGACACCCTGCTGCGGCTGGTGTCTGCCGACGGTGTGGAACTCGGTCGATGGAGTTTTCCGCCTGTCGAGGAAACCTGTCGTTCTCCCCGTCGCGACTATTTCGCCCGCTATCTCATCCGCCTGCCCGACGACTGTCCGGCGGGACCTGGCCGGATGGAGATTTCGGTCAGCGACCGAACGGCTGGAGCGTCTGCCCGGTCGCAACTCGCCGTCGACGTCCGCTAGCCTGGAACGTAGAGCAGACCTGACCGGCAGGCCCGTCGTTACGGAGGTGGGAGCGGCTGGATTGGAGCGGGGCGAGGAGGGTCTGGCTCGTCGGGGAATCTCGCCGGCGGTTCTGCGGGTTCGGCTTGCTTGGAGTCGGGTTTCTTGCCGGCGGCTTCGCTGGCTGTTTCGGGCCGCTCATCCACCACGATCGTGGCGGGCGCGTCGAGCCGTGGTGGAAACTCCTCCAGCTGCAGCAGGTCAGCGATCGTGACGGCCCCGCTCCAGCGGGTGTCCTGGGCGTCGACGAACGCCAGTTCGGTCTCGGTGAGGATTTTCTGGGCCTGGAGCAGGCTCAGGAAGGTCACCTCGCCCCGGGCGTAGAGGTTCTGGGTCAGCTGCACGGTCTCGCGGGCCTTGGGGAGGATGTATTCCGCGTACCATTCGACGAGCCGCTGCGATGTGCGGTAGTTGGCGATCGCCTCCGCGGCCTGAGAGGCGAGGTCGAGTTCGATCGTCCGCAGGTCCGCCCGGGCCGAGGCGATGTCTGCCCTGGCGGAGCGAATGTTGCCTTGATTGCGGTCGAAGAGCGGTACGGCGAGCATCACCTGGGCAAGTCCCTGATCCTGGGCCGGCTCGACCTGCCGTTGGTAGCCGCCCATCAGATTGACGTTCGGGATCGGCTGCACGACCGCCCGTTCGAGCATCCATTGGGCCCGGGCGATCTCGGCCTCGGCTGCCCGCGGTTTGGCGTTGGCCCGAACGACCGCCTCCTGCAGCGTCTTGAGGTCGAAGTTGGGCAGTTTTTGAAACATGTCGGCCTCGAGCCTGCCGATGTCGGCCCGCGGCAGGCCGATCGCGGTCGTCAGCTGCCGGCGACCCGTCTCGATGAAGACCATCGAGTTGAGCAGTCGGACCTCGGCCCGGTCACGTTCGATGCTCCAGAAGAGCACGTCGGCCCTCGTCCCCTCGCCGGCCTCGGCGAGCTGCCGGCCGATCTCGTAGGAACGCTTGGCGATGTCGAGCAGCAGCTTGTAGATCTCGACCCGACGCTGCGACACCAGCAGCATGTAGAAGCTCATGCGAACATCCCGGAGCACGTCGAAGCGTGCCCGGATGAGCTCGTATTCCGCCCGCTGAACTTCCCGTAGCGAGGCCTGTTGGGAGAGCCGCAGCTTGCCGCCGGTGACAAGGTCCTGGGCCACCGTGCCAGACCACTGGCTCTCCGGGCCCGCCGCCTGCGGCGTGAAGCCAGCCATCACGGGATTCGGGTAGAGTCTGGCCTGCACGGCCTTGCCTCGGGCCGACTCGACGGCTGCCAGGGCCTGACGGAGCTTGGGGTGGCTCCGCATGGCAATCCCGACGAACTCCGGCAGCGTCGTCGGCGACGGCCCGTGGATCGTGGCCGTGTCGGCCGGCAGAGCCGGCACGATGGCGTTTTCAGGCGGCTCGATCGGTGTCGCCGGAATGGCCAGTCGCAGCGATTCGGGCGGCCTCGGCCAGTCCTCCGCCAGACAGGCCGACCCAGTCAGGATAAGTGCAGTCAGTGTGGCAACGATGCGGAGCGGCATCGGCAGCACGCCAGCCTTTGTGGTGGTGACCTTCAAAACAGCAGCATGCATCAGAAACGCTCCGGAACTACCGTCTTCTGGAAGAATCGGCATTCACGGCACAATCGCTTCAGCCTCCCGGACCACTCCCTCCGGGAAAGTCATCCGGTTCTGCGAAACAGGCGACGAATGGGTACATTGGGCTGAGTTTGCCTGCTGCCGGTCTGTCGAAGATCATCGGAATCTGGAGTCTTTCGTGTCGATTCTCCGCGCCGAACAACTGCAGAAGACGTTCGCCACGGGATCGGCGGCCAGGTCGGGCGTGGCCGCAGTCCGCGGCATCGATCTCGAGATCGATGCCGGCCAGTTCGTCGCGATCACGGGGGCCTCGGGCTCGGGAAAGAGCACGCTGCTGCACATGCTCGGCGGGATCACCCGGCCGACGGCGGGCCGCGTTCTCCTCGAAGGAATCGATCTGGCCGGACTCGATGACGACGCCCTGGCGGTCGTTCGCCGCCGCCGGATCGGGTTTGTCTTCCAGCGATACAACCTGCTGCCGGAACTCTCCCTCGTGGAGAACGTCGCCCTGCCGCTCGTGCTCGACGGGGTGGCGGATCTCCGCTGCCGTGATGCCGCCGCCGCGGCGCTCGCCGCCGTGGGCATGGAGCATCGGGCGAGCCATCGGCCCGACGAACTCTCCGGGGGTGAGCAGCAGCGGGGGGCGATCGCCCGGGCACTCGTCACCCGGCCGGCCATCGTGCTGGCCGACGAGCCGACGGGCGCACTCGACTCAGACAATTCGAGACGGGTCGTCGAGCTCCTCGCAGAGCTGGTGGCCGAGCGGGGACAGACGGTCGTTCTCGTCACCCACGACGCCGGGGTGGCGGCGGGTGCCAGCCGCACGATCCGGATCAGCGACGGCCTGGTCGCATCCGATTCGGCCAGATCTGCAGCCGTTCCGGTACCAACCCGATGAGGCTCGGCCGTCTGCTTCTGCGGCAGTGGTGGAACCGGCCCGGACGGGCTCTCGCCACCGCGGCCAGCGTTGCCATCGCCGTCGGGGCAGTGGTCGCCACCTGGGTCTCGGCAGACGCATCCCGCGCCGGCTTCCGGCGGCTCAACGAGGCCGTCGAGGGCGTGCCTGCGATCGATATCCTGGCCCGAGGCGGCGGCCGGTTCGACATCGAAACGCTGCCGTCGCTCGGCGATCTGCCCGGCGTTCGGGCCGCCGTGCCGCTGTTCTACCGGCCCACGCTGCTTCGCGTCGGTGAGAAGCGGGTCCGGGAGATCGCCGTCGGCGTCGATGTCGGGTCGCTCGTCGATCGGGGTCTGATGAAGCTCTCCGCCGGCCGCCCCTGCTTCGGCGAAGACGAGGTGGTTCTCGACACCCGGCTGGCCACCGCGCTCAAAAAGGGCCTCGGAGACGAGATTCTGCTGTTCGCGCGGCGGAAGATCGCCCGGATGACGGTCGTGGGGATCGCCGAGGGGCGGTCGATCGCCTGGTTTACCGAGGGGGCCGGAGTCGTCGTCGATATCGCCTCATTGGCCGACATGTCGCGATCGCTCGGGCTCGTTGACCGGGTGCGTGTTGTCCTCGACGGAGATGCGTCGCGGACTGAACTGCTGGCCCGGGTGGGAGATCGGCTCCCTGCAACGCTGATGGCCGAGGTGCCTGCCGGCCGGTCGAGCATGGCGGAGGACGTGCTCCACTCGGCCAACCTCGGGCTCGATTTCGTCACCGGACTGACGATGGCCATGGCCTGGTTCATCGTTGGCAACGCGATGCTGATGAACGTTACCGAGCGGCGTCGGGGGTTTTCGCTGCTGAGGCTTCTTGGCGCGACGAGCCGGCAGGTCCGCCGCTTCGTGACCATCGAGGCCGCGATCCTCGGCGGGATCGGGGCAGTCGTCGGAGCGGCGCTTGGGCTGGCGGCCGCTGGACCGATCTCGGCAGGCATCTCGAGGGCGTTGCAGGCGCCGGCGGCCGGGCTTCTGGTTCATCCGCTGGTGGTGCCGATGGCCGTGATCACCGGCACGCTCGTGGCCGTGGCCGCCGCATGGTGGCCGGCAAGGGAGGCGGCCGCGGTCGATCCGCTCGAGGGCCTCGACGCTGCGCCGCCGCCGGCCCGTGGAGTGCCGGTCCGATTCATTCTGCTGGCGCTTGGACTCTGGGGCTTCGCTGCGGCGGTGATGGGCCTCGTCCTCAACGAGCGCCTGCCACCACGGGCCGCCGTTCCGGCCGGAATCGCGATGCTGCTGGCGTTCGTCGCCACAACCCCGGCGATCCTTCCGCCGCTGGCCCGGGCGCTGGCGACCCTGATCCCGAACCGCTGGCGGATCGAAGGAAAACTGGCCGTCGAACAGATTCTGCGACAGCCCGTCCGGACCGCCCTCACGACCGGGGTGCTCGTGGTCGCGGTCAGCAACGGCATCGGCCTCGGTCATGCAATCCGTGACAACGTCGACGACGTGCTCGGCTGGTATGCCCGAATGATGCGGGCCGACTGGATGCTCACCCATGCCGGGATGGTGCGGGCCGACGGTTCTTCGGACGGCGCCGAAGCCGTGGCCGCTGAAGAGCAGATCCGAAACCTCGACGGTGTCCGGCGTGTCGAGGGCATCGGCGTGGCGACGGGGCGGGTGGCCGGTGTGGCCTGCGTGATCGTGGCCCGCGATCTGGCCGCCGACAGTCCGCTGCCGCTTGATCCGGTCGCCGCGACGGCGGACGAGGTGCGGGCCGCCCTCGATCGTGGCGAGGCCGTGGCCGGTACGGTGCTCGCCCGGCGGACGGGGATCGAGCCGGGTGACGAGGTGGCGGTGGAAGTCTTCGGCCGCAGCACCAAGGTCCGGATCGCGGCCCTCGTCGTCGATTACACGTCGGGAGGGGCATCGATCCATCTGCGGCGCGACGCGGCCCGCCGCCTGTTCGGCATCCAGAACGCGGACATCCTCCTGGTCAGCGCTGCCGAGGGAGATGCGGCCGACCTGCGCGACCCACTGGCCGCGATCGCGGAGCAGAATGGCATGCTCCTACGTTCGTTTGGCGACGTGCAGGCATTCATCGACACGATCGTCAACGGCGTGGTCGGCTCGCTCTGGGCAATTCTCGGCCTCGGCTTCCTGGTCGGCAGTCTGGGGGTGGCCAACACGGTGACGATGAGCGTGCTGGAGAAGAAGCGAACCCTCGGCCTTCTGCGGGCCATCGGCATGACGAGCAGCCAGGTGACCCGCATGGTGGTCCTCCAGAGCCTGCTGCTCGGGGCGGCCGGCGGCCTGATCGGACTGCTCGGCGGCCTGGTCACCGCATGGTTCATTCAGATGGCGAGCCAACCGCTGCTGGGGCACCCGATCCGCGCCTCCTTCCGGCCCGGGCTCGTGGCGATGAACCTTCTCGCAGCCCTCCTGGTGACGGTGCTGGCCGCCTGGATTCCGGCGCGGCGGGCCTCCCGGCTCGATCTGCTCGAGGCGGTGTCGAGCGAGTGACGTTCGGGCCGACTGTCGGCACGAAGTGTCCCCCCGGCACAGCGAGTGAATCGCGGTTGTTGCGATCCCTGCGGTCGATCTCCCGGTCGGCTGGCCGTATGGTCGTGGGACAGCAGTGAAATACACGGGAGGCCCAGCATGCAGACCCAGCCCCAGGTGACGTTCGATGACCTGCCCGTCGACGAGGCGGTTCGCGACGGGGTGCTCGAGCAGATCGAATCACTCGAGCGGATCTACGGCAGGATCACCGGCTGCCACGTCGTCGTGGCCCAGCCGCACCGTCGGCAGCGGGAGGGCCGACTCTATTCGATTCGTATCGATCTGCTCGTGCCCGGCGCGGAACTTGTCATCAATCATTCCCATCCGCTCGACCACGCCCACGAAGACGTCTACGTGGCAATGCGAGATTCGTTCCTGGCGGCCCGTAGGCGGCTCGAGGACCACGTCCGGCACCTCCGCGGCATGGAGTCGCATCCGTCTCGTCGGCAGCCGCGTGCCGCCCGGCTGGACGGCGACGGAGAAGAGATCCGATGACCATGAACCTCCTCCTGATCCGCTCCGCGAATACGGCTCACCGATCGCACTGCCGGCAGGCCCGTCATGACCTTCGATCGCGGCGGCCCTCTTCAGGCGGCATCGAGGCCGGGCATGGTGCCGTGGGAGGAGGCGAAGCGATCTGTTTCGATTCCCATCCGCTGCAGCATGCTCACGAACAGACTGGCGAGAGGCTGGTTGTGGTGGGGGTCGAAGCAGAGGTGACCGGCGTGCCGGAAACCTCCGCCGGCCAGAAGCACCGGCAGATTCGTATTGGAATGGCTGTTGGCGTTGCCCATGCAGGAGCCGTAGAGCACCATCGTGCGGTCGAGCAGGGTGCCGCCCGGTTCCTTGACCGCATCGAGGCCGGCGAGCAGTTCGGCAAGCATGGCAAACTGCCGTTCCTCGACGCTCCGTAGCTCGTCGATCATCTCGGGACGATTGCCATGGTGGGTCAGCGAGTGGGTCTCGTGGGCCACGCCGGGGGCCCGCGGCACCCAGATCGCGGGATTGACGAAGACGGTGATGATTCGAGTGGAGTCG
>CAMDFJ010000017.1 GCA_945897435.1 Candidatus Kuenenia stuttgartensis
TGATCCACATCCACCACAAGCTCGTCTCGACGCACGGCCACGACGTCGGTCTCTGGCTCAAGCAGGCGGGTTTCGTGCTGATCACGGTCGTGTTCGTCTACACCACGATCGCCAACATTCTCGAGCGACCCGACGGGATCATCATCGCCTCGATCTTCATCGCCTGCGTGATGCTGATCTCGTTCACCTCGAGGTTCTGGCGGAGCGACGAACTGCGGCTCAAGGAGTTTCGCTTCGCCAACGACGCCGACCGCATGCTCTGGACCGACATCGTGCTCGAGGGGGCGTTTCGCGTGCTCGTGCCCCACCGTCCCGGCAGCCGGTCGCTGGCCGACAAGGAGGCGGAGATCCGTCGCAAGCATCGCATCCCGGAGAACGTGCCCCTCGTGTTTCTCGAGGTGCACTACGGCGACGTGAGCGAATTCCAAAACTCCCCGATCCTCTCTGCCCGCCAGGAGGGAAACCGCTTCATCATCGTGGCCCGCGACGTGGTCTCGGTGTCGCACACGATCGCCCAGGTGGCGATGGAGATGACCAAGGGAGGATCTCCGCTCGACATCATCTTCGGCTGGAGCAAGGGGGGCAGTCTCAAACTGGCCCTCGACTACGTGCTCTTCGGGCAGGGGGACGTGCCCAACCGGGTGGTCGACCTGCTCGACAAGGCATTGCCCGACACGAACCGGCGACCGACCGTGATCGTCGGCTGACGATCAGGCCGCTTGCCGACGATCGTCCGATCCTGACAGAATCGGGGTTCCGGCCGCCGAGGCGTTTTTGTCCACGGCTGCCTTCCCTCCCGTCCCGTAGGAGCCCAGCGATGCCCGCCGACGACATTCTGCTCGATGCCGAGGAACGGATGGAAAAGGCCGTCGACGTGTTTCGTCACGCGCTCACCGGCATCCGCACCGGCCGGGCAAACCCCGGCCTGGTCGATTCCCTCCGGGTCGATGTCTACGGCTCGCCCACGCCGATCAAGGCCCTGGCGAGCGTCGGTGCGCCCGAGCCCAACCAGATCGTCGTCCGCCCCTTCGATCCGGGCACGATCAAGGACATCGAGAAGGCGATCCAGGCGAGCGACCTCGGCCTCAATCCGCAGAGCGACGGCCGCCTGATCCGGATCACGATCCCCGCCCTCTCGACCGACGTCCGCCGCAAGATGACGGCCCGCATCAAGGAACTCGCCGAGGAGGCGAGGGTCGCGATCCGCAATGTCCGCCGCGACGGAAACAAGGCGGCCGATGGCGAGAAGGAGGACGGCACGCTCACCGAGGACGACTGCGAATCGACCAAGGAGGAGGTGCAGGAACTGACCAAGAAGTACGAGGCGAAGGTCGGCGACCTGGCGAGGGCCAAGGAAGCCGAGGTCATGGAGCAGTAACGTGCAGTCCGCGCCCGCAATCGAGGTCGTCGATCTCGTGAAGCACTATCGGGCCGGGGACGGCGGCGTCATTCGCGCCGTCGATGGCGTCTCGCTCTCGGTGCGGCCCGGGGAAATGGTCGGCCTGCTCGGTGCCAACGGTGCCGGCAAGACCACGACCCTCCGAGTCCTCGCCACGCTGCTGCGGCCGACATCGGGGCACGCCCTGGTCGCCGGCCATGACGTACGTCGGGATCCGGTCGGCGTCCGCCGCAGCCTCGGCTACGTCTCGGCGACGACCGGCGTGCCTGACCGGCTCACGGCCCGGGAGATCTTTTCGTCGTTCGCCGAACTGCATGGCATGGAGGGCGACGAACGGGCCAGCCATGTCGAGCGGCTCCTCGACCTGCTCGACCTGCGAACCTGCGGCGACCGCCCGGCAGGAAGGCTCTCCTCAGGCCAGCGGCAACGGGTGTCGCTGGGTCGGGCGATGGTCCACGATCCGCCGGCGCTGGTGCTCGACGAACCGACCAACGCCCTCGACGTGGTCGGGGCCCGGGACCTGCTCGCCTTCCTCTCCGACTTGCGGGCCGAGGGCAGGGCGATCCTGCTCTCGACCCACCGGCTCCACGAGATCGAGATGCGCTGCGACCGGTTCGTGATCATCCATGGTGGTCAGGTGGTCGCCTCGGGAACCCGCGAGGGACTCATCGGCGGCTGGCTCGATGGGCGTGACGGTGAACTCGAGGACGCCTTCTTCGCAGCCATCGGCGACCGGATCGGCGGCAGGGCACAATGAACGACACCCGGGCCATGCAGCCGCACGACCATCCGCCGAGCCGACTCAAGGCGGCCCTGGCGATCGCCCGCCGCGACCTGCTGGAGTTCATCCGCGACCGTCGAACTCTGTTCATTACGCTGCTGCTGCCGATGGCGACCTATCCGATCCTCGCGCTCGCCACGGCGCTCGGACTGCGGACGGCATCCCATGAAATCGAGACCCGCCAGGCGCCGACGAAGATCCTTCTCGGCGTTTCGGGTGAGGATGCAGAGGGTTTCGTCGACCGGCTCGGCGACGTGTTCGTGAACACGCCCCGATCCGCCCGCCAGGGCTGGCCGGAGGATGTCTCCTGCACGCCGGTCACGAAGGGCCAGGCACCCGGGATGCTCGACCGCGGCGAGATCGACCTCTGGGTCGAGGCCGAACCCGGACTGGTCACGGCCCTCGACGGCGATGGAACCATCCGGCTGCCGGTGCGGGTCTCCGCGGTCCGGCCTGCGGGCATCGAGATCAGGGATCAGTTCGAGGCTCTCGTCCGCTCGCTTTCCAAAGAGGCCGCCCGCCGCCGGGTGGAGCGGGCAGGGCTTCCGGCCAGCCTGCTCGAACCGCTGGAACTGAGCTTCGTCGGCGACGAGAACGCCTCGGCTGCCGCCCCCGCCCGCAACGTCATGTCAACGCTCGCCGGAGGCGTGCTCGTGCTGCTCGCCGTGCTGACGATGACCGGGGCCTTCTATCCGGCGATCGACGCGCTGGCAGGCGAGAAGGAGCGGGGCACGATCGAGACGCTACTGATTGCGCCCTGCGCCCTCGGCGACATCGTGTTCGGCAAGTTCCTCGCCGTCTTCGCTGTGACGCTGGCCACGCTGGCGGCCAATGTCGTCTCGATCGCCGCGACGGCAGCCGTCTCGCTGCGGTTCCTGCCGCCCGGGATCACGGCGGCGGTGACCGGGAGTCATGCCGTGGCCGTGAGCGTCACGGTGCTTTCGTTCATCGGCCTGGCGTCGCTTGCGGCCGCCATCTGCCTGGCCGTGACCACGGCCTCAAAAAGTGGCAAGGAGGCTCAGAACACGCTCACGCCCGTGATCCTGCTCGTGAGTTCGGTCGCCGGAGCGGCGCTCCTGCCCGGCCCACGCGGCGACGGATTGCTGGCGGCGATCCCGTTCGCCGGGCACGTGCTCGTGGCCCGAAACGCTTTCGCACCAGCCGACGGTCAGCCGCAGCCGCTGGCCACCACCGCCGTCGCGCTGGCGTTGTCGCTCGTCTCCTCGGCCCTGCTCACCTGGCTGCTGCTGCGGGCCACGGCATCGATCCTGACCGACGAAGACGTCCTCTTCCGCGGACCAGACGTGGCCGGAGGGCTGTCGCGGCCGGTCCCCCGGACCCGGCCGAACATCGTTCAGGGGATGATGCCGATCGTGGCCGGTCTGGCTGGATTGTGGTACGTCCAGGGCATCACACCGACCGACCTCCTGCGGGCGATTCCGCTTCAGCAGGCTGCGGCCGTGCTGCTGCCAATCGCGGCCATGATCGCCTGGCAGCGGGTCGACCTGGGCACGACGTTCTCGCTCCGCTGGCCGCGGCCCAAGCCGCGGGCGCCGCTGATTCTGCTGGGTGCTGCCCTGGTTGGCGCGGGGCTTTTCGTGCTCGGCGCGGCGGCCCTGCTCGCGTTTCGTGGAACGGCACTCTCGGCCGAGGCCAAGGATCTGTCGGAGCGGCTCGTCGAACTGATGCAGTCAAATCCGTGGTGGCTCTCATGGGGCCTGATGGCCCTGCTGCCGGCGGTCTGCGAGGAATTGCTGTTCCGCGGCTGGATGCTCGCCGCATTCGTCGGCGACGGCCGTCATCGCGAGAGGCTCATCTGGGGCATTCTGGCTCAGGCGGCCTGTTTCGCCCTGTTTCATCTGCTTCCCGAGCGGATGCCGCAGACCTTCCTGCTCGGGCTCGTGCTCGGATGTCTCGTGACCGCGACCGGGAGCCTGCTCACCGCGGTCGTCTGCCATGCAGCCCACAACAGCATGCCGATCCTGATTCTTGCGATTTCCGGTGGGATCGATGCCGATCCGACGGCCGCAACCAAGGCCCTCGCCGGCGTGCCCGAGTGGGCGATCGTCGCCGCCTTCGTGACCCTGGCCGTCGGCGGCCTTCTCGTCGCCTCAGGCCGCCTGCACCTGCCACACGGAGAGGCTCCGCGATGAACCCCTGCCACGCACCCCGACGGCTCCGCCGCGCTACCGAATGCCTGCTGGCAATCACGGTCCTCGCGACGATGGCCCTGCCCTGCCGCCAGACTGCCGCCGCCGGGGAGACTCCGCGTCCGCTCCGCGTCGTCGCCACGCCGCTCGCCTCGGCGCTCGAGTGGACTGGCGACAGCCCCACGGGAGTGATGGTCGATGTCTGGGAGGATCTCGCCGGACGGCTCGGCCGACCGACCGAGTTCGTCCGCGCTGACTCGTTCGGGAAGCAGCTCAAGACGCTCATCAGTGGCGAGGCCGACGTGGCCCTTGGACCGATCGCGATCACCGAGGAACGGGAGAAGCAGTTTGATCTGACCCACCCGATCTTCCATTCTGGACTCCGGATCGCGGTCCGCCAGCGGACGAGTTCCGGCCTGTTCGACGCTCTCGAATCGTTCCTGTCCTGGAACCTGCTCAAGCTCTGCGGCACGGTGCTCGGCCTGGCCCTCGTCTCGGGCCATCTGCTCTGGTGGTTCGAGCGCCGCCAGAACGAGAAGTCGTTTCCTGGCAACTACGGTCGGGGCCTCGTCGAGGCGATCTGGTGGATCGCCTGCACGATCATCACCGGCAGCTGCGACGACAAGCACGTCGACAGCCTGCTCGGCCGGCTGCTGGCCTACGCCTGGATGATCGGCGGCATCGTCCTGCTGGCGACCTTTACCAGCCTGCTGACCGCCACCATCACCGCCGATCGGGTGGTGGGCACGATCCACGGACCGAGGGATCTCGCCGGCCAGGTCGTCGGCTGCCAGGCGGAGGCGGTTTCGGTTGCCGCGGTCCGTCAGCGGGGCGGAATCCCGGAGGAGTTCGCCAGCTTCCGGGAGGCGCTCGACGCCCTCTCGCTGGGAATGGTCGATGCGGTCGTCGGCGAAAACCAGCAGCTGATGTCGCTGATCGGCCAGCCCGACCGGCGGGACATCAAGCTTGTCGGACCAATGTTCGAGTCCTTCGACTTCGGGATCGGTCTTCCGGCCGGAAGCCCCCTTCGCGAAGACCTCAACACGGCCATCCTGCGGATGCGGGAGGATGGCACATTCGAGCGGATCAAGGGGGAATGGTTCGGCAGGCACGATTGATCCCGGGTTGCGACCACGACAGACCCCATGGCGAGGGGGTTTGCTCGTAAACCAACCGCTCGTTGACGGGTTTCGGACGCCGACGTATCTTTGGCGAGTTTTCCGGCCGAAATCCGCCGGGTTTGCATTGCAGCCCGGCCCCACCCATTCCTGCCCCCAGCGAAAGGTCACGATCAGCCCATGGCCAGCTCCATCGGAAAGAATTCTGCCAGCAAGAAGACCGCGAAAAAGGACGTCAAAAAGGCAGAGAAGGGGGCCAAGTCGGGCCGGATGATCTACTACTTCGGCGTCAAGAAGTGCGACGGCGACGGCAGCATGAAGTCGCTGCTCGGCGGCAAGGGTGCCAATCTGGCCCAGATGACCAAGATCGGCCTCCCGGTGCCCCCCGGGTTCACGATCACCACCCAGGTCTGCATCGACTACTACACCAACGGCAAGAAATTCCCCAAGGGGCTCGAGTCCGAGGTCGCCGGCTACGTCAAGCTCCTCGAGAAGGAGACCGGCAAGAAGTTTGGCGATCCCTCGGCCGCCCTGCTCGTGAGCGTCCGGTCGGGTGCCCGTGACAGCATGCCGGGCATGATGGACACGATCCTCAACCTCGGACTCAACGACGACACCGTGAAGGGTCTCGCCGAGGCCACCGGCAATCCCCGATTTGCCTACGACTCCTACCGCCGCTTCATCCAGATGTACGGCGACGTCGTCATGGGCGTGCAGAAGCGGCATGAAAACGAGCATGAGCCGTTCGAAGAGGTGATGGAGGGCCTGAAGCACCAGCTCGGCATCCACAACGACACCGACATGTCGGAGGAGCACCTCCGCGAACTCATCAAGCGATACCTGCACCTGATCCGCCAGCGGACGGGTGCGGAGTTCCCGCAGGATCCCTTCGAGCAACTGCTGGGCGCAGTCGGCGCCGTTTTCGGCAGCTGGATGAACGAGCGGGCCATCCTCTACCGCCGCAAGTACAAGATCCCCGACGAATGGGGGACTGCTGTCAACGTGCAGAGCATGGTGTTCGGCAACCTGGGTGACGACTGCGCCACCGGCGTCGCCTTCACCCGCGATCCGGCCACGGGCGAGGACATCTTCTACGGCGAGTATCTCGTCAACGCCCAGGGGGAGGACGTGGTGGCTGGCGTACGGACACCGAAGCCCGTCGCCGAGATGGCCCACGATCCGGAGTTTGCCAGCACCTACAAGGAACTGGAAAAGGTCCGCGAGCGGCTGGAGAAGAAGTTTGGCGACGTCCAGGACTTCGAGTTCACCGTCGAGAAGAAGAAGCTCTACATGCTTCAGACGAGGAACGGCAAGCGGACGGCGCTGGCCTACGTGAAGATCGCCCACGACATGGTGAAGCAGAAGCTGATGACCCCGGAGCACGCGATCCAGTCGGCCGATCCCGACGCCCTCTCGCAACTCCTCGCCCCGATCTTCGACCGCACCGACTACGAGGCGGCCAGGAAGAGCGGCCGCCTGCTCACCTCCGGCCTGCCGGCGGGCCCCGGCGCCGCCACCGGCCAGCTCGTCTTCTCGGCCGCCAAGGCCGAGGAACTGGCCAACGCCGGCAAGAAGGTCGTGCTGGCCCGCGTCGAGACCAGCCCCGAGGATCTCCGCGGCATGATCGCCGCCGAGGGCATCCTCACCAGCCGCGGTGGCGTCTCCAGCCATGCGGCGCTCGTCGCCAGACAGATGGGCAAGGTCTGCGTGGCGGGTGCCGGCGCGGTCCAGATCGACTATGCCAAGGGCACGCTCGTCTGTGCCGGAAAGACGCTCAAGGAGGGGGACGCGATCTCGATCAACGGCAGCACCGGCGAGGTCTTCGCGGGTGGCATCAAGACCGCCGACAGCGAGCTCAAGCAGGTGCTGATCGCCGGTTCGATGAAGCCTGACGATTCCGAGGTCTATCAGTACTACGCCTTCATCATGAAGCTGGCCGACAAGTACAGGAAGCTCGGACTGCGAACCAATGCCGACACGCCCGAACAGGTGCGGCATGCGATCGCGTTCGGCGCCGAGGGGATCGGCCTGACACGGACGGAGCACATGTTCTTCGAAGGCGACCGGATCGACGCGATGCGGGAGATGATCCTCGCCGACACGATCGACGCACGCCGCGAGGCGCTTGCCAAACTGCTTCCCTACCAGCGGGAAGACTTCGAGGGCATCTTCCGGGCTCTCGACGGCCGGCCGGCGACGATCCGCTTTCTCGATCCGCCGCTGCACGAGTTCGTGCCGCACGAAGAGAAGGCCCAGGCCGACCTCGCCAAGAAACTCCGGCTGCCGGTCGAAACCGTCGCTGCCCGTGTTCAGGCCCTGCATGAGTTCAACCCGATGCTCGGCCACCGCGGCTGCCGCCTCGGGATCAGCTATCCCGAGATCTCAGAGATGCAGGCCCGCGCCGTGTTCGAGGCCGCCGTCAAGGTGCAGAAGGACGGCATCAAGGTGAAGCCCGAGATCATGATCCCGCTGGTGGGCTTCAAGAAGGAACTCGACAATCAGGTGGAGCTCGTCCACCAGGTCGCCGCCCAGGTGCAGAAGGAGACCGGCGAGAAGATCAAGTATCTCGTCGGCACGATGATCGAGATCCCGCGCGGCGCCCTCACGGCCGACGAGATCGCGGAGACGGCGGAATTCTTCTCGTTCGGCACAAACGACCTCACCCAGACCTGTCTCGGCATGAGCCGGGACGACATGGGGTCGTTCCTGCAGAAGTACACCGATGCCGGCATCTTCAAGGCCAATCCGTTCGCGTCGATCGACGTCTCCGGAGTCGGCAGGCTGATGGAGACCGCGGTGGAGAAAGGTCGTAAGACCCGCAAGGACATCAAGCTCGGCATCTGCGGCGAGCACGGCGGCGATCCCCATTCGGTGGTCTTCTGCCACCATCTGGGCCTCGACTACGTGAGCTGCTCGCCGTTCCGCCTGCCAGTGGCCCGGCTCGCTGCCGCCCAGGCGGCCCTCGGCAAGACATACTGACAGCACGCAGGCCACACGCCTGGATCAACGCCGACACGCCGGCTTCGTCATTCATCGATGGGCGAGGCTCGGGGCTGCCCATGCCCTCGAGCGGGCTATGGGAGCGAGCGCAGGCAGGATGCCCGAGGCGAACGTCCGGCGAGAGGGTATGGGCAGCCCCGAGCCGGGTTGGGTGAGTTGATTGAGCAGGTGAGACGCTCGGCCAAAGGCGCGATACAGTGCCGCTCATGGACCTCACTCCCGAAGCCCAAGCGCTGGCCCCGATCGTCATCGCGGTGGTCGTGCTCTGGATCAGCGAGGCATTGCCCCTGGCCGTGACGGCACTGCTTGGGGCCGTGGCCTGCGTGGTGGCTGGCGTGGCGCCCGCCAAGGAGGTCTTCCGGCCGTTTGCCGATCCGCTGATCTTCCTGTTCATCGGATCGTTCCTGCTCGCGGAGGCGATCCGTCGGCACGGGCTCGACCGCCGACTGGCCTACAGGGTGCTCTCCGTGCCCTGGGTCGGGGAGCGTCCGGGCCGAATTCTCGCCGCCGTGGCCCTCGTCACGGTGATGATCAGCGCCTTCATCTCAAACACCTGCACGGCCGCCATGATGCTGGCGATCGTGGGCGGCATCCTCGATGCGGTCGATACGGTCTCAAGGAAAACCGGCCGGCCGCCGGCACCGACCTTCGCGACGAGCCTGCTGCTCTGCATCGCTTTTGCCGCTTCGATCGGCGGCCTTGCGACACCGATCGGCACTCCGACAAACCTGATCGGCCTTGGCTTCATCCGCGACCAACTCGGCGTGCAGGTGACATTTCCAGGCTGGTGCGCGATTGCCGTGCCCGTCGTTGCCGTGATGACCACGATCGCCGTGATCGTGCTGCGGCGGATATTTCCCGCGGGTGTCGACCGACTCGAGGGTGTGGCCGAGTACGTGGCGGTCGAACGGGCCCGACTTGGACGATGGACCGTCGGTCAGCGATCGACGGCCGCGGCCTTCGCCCTCACGGTCGCGCTCTGGGTGCTGCCGGGCCTGCTCGTGGTGCTGCTCGGAGAGGAGCACCCCGCCTGTCGCTGGCTCGCTCAGCGGCTTCCCGAGGGAGTGGCTGCCCTGATCGGCGCGATCCTGCTTTTTCTTCTGCCGGGGGATCGCCGCCAGGAAGGGGGAAGGTCCCGGGCCCTCGAGTGGCGGGAGGCCCGCATCGACTGGGACATCGTCCTGCTCTACGGCGGCGGCATGGCCCTTGGCGAACTCTGTTTCTCGACCGGGCTTGCCGCGGCGATGGGAGCGGCCATCAATGGCTGGATTCCCGCGGGTCCGTGGGCCGGGACCGTGCTCGTGACCGTGGCCGCCGTTGTGGCCGTCGTGACCAGCGAATTCACGAGCAACACCGCCAGCGCCACGATGGTGGTGCCGGTCGTGATTGCATTGGCACGGGCCACCGGGGTCGATCCTCTGATGGCGGCTCTGGCGGCCACGTTTGCGGCCAGTCTCGGCTTCATGATGCCGGTGAGCACGCCCTGCAATGCGCTCGTCTACGGATCCGGCCGCGTGCCGCTCAGGGCCATGATGGCGGGCGGCGCGGTCATCGACGTGGCAGGCACGCTCGTCGTCACGGCGGCCATGCTGATCACGGGCTGGCTGTGGGGAAGCCTCTAGCCGGCGTCAGAATCCACCCTCGACGACCGCGCCGCACTGGTGGCAGCGGGGCAGGCTCGGCGAGACCGGCGTCGGCATCGCACCTTCGCAGAGCATGCCATGGAGCCGCGGAAAGCACGGCGGCAGCGTCATGCAGTTTTCACGGGCAAACCGCCGCAGGTGAAGCTGCTGCCGCGGATCCGCATGAAACACCGTCCCGTGGAGGTGCGATCCGCAGGACGGCTGGCAGGGCTGGCCGTAGACGTTGCCATGCCATGGAGGCTGCTGCACGGCGTTGCATCCGCATCCCCCGGCCGCCGAGGAGGCGGTGGGCGCAGCCGTCTCCTCGGTGATGGCGATCGAATCCTGCGCGAAGGCGGCGCGACACGGGCAGATCGCGGCGATCGCTGCGGCGATCAGCAGGGTGGCACAAAGGGGGCTGGCGACTCGCAACGGTGGGACTCCACTCACGACTGACGGCGGACGACACAATCCACGACACGACCGAACGCACTTCCGACGGGAGGATCTTCGACGCGTTTCACCGGGCGGGTTCACCGGGGGGGCAAATCGGTGAGGACATGACGGTTGTGCCGCCGGTGCGGCCCTGAAAACGGGGTCCTCGGGTAGGATGTCAGCCATGCCCGCCAAACGCATTGCGATCGAGATGGATTACGGGGCGGCCGATCCACTCCGACTGGAGATCGGCCGCGATCGGCTTGCTGCCGACTGTCGCGGACCCGACGGTACAGAGGCTGGGGCGGCCGGCCAGATCACGGCGACGGCCTTGCGGGCAGGTGCCGAGTCTCCGCTTGCGAAGCATGTCGTTCCCGGCGACCGGGTGACTGTGGCGTTGGCTGGAGCGGGACCGCAGTCTCTGGCCGTGACCGATGCGATCCTCACCGAGCTGCAGGCCGGCGGCGTGGCCGACGGCGACGTCACACTCCTGCATTCCCCGCCGTTCGATCCGCTCGAGGCCTCCCTGTCGGACGCCGACAGATCAGCCGATGCCTCGGGGCCTCAGTCCCCGATCCCGGGAGCGGTCAAGTTTCATCCCGAAATCGATGCCGAAACCGCCTATCTTGCGGCGGACGAGGAGGCCCGTCCGATCCATGTCGCCCGAGCGCTGGTGGATGCCGATGTAGTGATCGCGGTCGGGGAATGGGGATTCGATGCCACATTTGGCGGCCGATCGCTGAAGGGGGAACTCTGGCCCACATTTGCCCGACAGTCGAGCCGGCTTGAACTCGCAAAGGCATTGGCCCGAAAGGGCCAAAACGCATTGCCGGAATGGCGGACGGTGATGCAGGACACCCTCTGGCAACTCGGCGTCTGTGCGAATCTTCGGCTGGTCGCCGGCCGCGGCGATTCGCTGGCGGCGGCCGAGTTTGGGCTCGCCTCAGAGGCCGTTGATCGGGCCCGTGAGGCGGCAGCCGCATGGAGACCCGAACTCTCCGCCCCGGCGATGGTCGCCGTCTGCACGCTCGCCGATCCAACCGCCGGATTCGCAGCAATCACGCGGGCCGTGGCCGCGGGATCCCGGGCGACGCTGCCTTCCGGGACCGTCTGCGTCGCCTGCGCCGGATCAAAGCCACCCGGGGTGATCTTCTCCCGTTGGCGGCAGGGAACACCTCTCGCCCCGCTGATCCACGAGGCGGTCGCGAGCGGTGATCCCAGCCTGATCGCGGACGCCCTGCTGACGAGATTCTTCGCCCGCCGGCTCGGAGACCGGCGGCTCGTGCTGCTTTCGGGACTCGATGAATCGACGGTCGAGGATCTGGAATTTGGATACGCGGAGTCGACCGCCGTGATCGAGCGGCTCGCCAGCCGGGCCGAAAGCGTCGTTCTCCTTCATGAAGCCGACAGGATGCTGCCCCGGCTCAAGTAATTGGCTGTCAGGCAGGTCCCGAACCGTAGGATCGATCAGAGGCAGCGAGAGATCGCCGGTCGTCTGCTCCGGAAAAAGAAACAGGACCGCTTTCGCGGTCCCGTTTCCTGAACTCCATCCACCACCACGCGGATGTGTGTATTGCGACCGTTACGAGGCCACGGTCGAGGGCATTGGGCGATCAAGCCTGGGAGGCGATCGCACCGGTCGTCGAATCCTCGCCGCCGGCGTCGTTCCCGGCCGGCTGCCGCTGCTTGCGGCGGCGGTAGCCGTTGGCGAGCACGCCTGCCGCACCGAGCCCGGCCAGGATCAGGGTCGGCGGTTCGGGCACCGCGACGAGATCGACGGGGGCGTTCACGTTGAAGTTCGTGACCGATGTCCGAGCCGTTCCGTACACCGAAGCCGCTCCGAGGTCGACCGTGAATTGAAGGAGGGCACCGGTGATGTTGCGGCCCGGAGCCACACCTGCGGCCGCCTTGACCGAATTCCAGTCGATGTTCGCAGAACCGCTCCAGTTGCCGGTCGTGGCAACACTCTGCGGCCCGACGCTGGTCACGGTGGACGGCGTGATCACCATGCTTCCGAGCGTCGATTGGGCGCTGCTCCACGGGGCCCAGTCGACACCCGTGACCTGGAGCGAATACACGCCCGCCATCGTGACCTTCGCCTGTCCTCCGGCAAACGGAGCCCAGACGGAGTAGTCTCCGCCCAGTGTCAGGGAGGTTCCAGTGAAGGCATAGCCGCCCTCGAGGGCTGTTCCCTTCGACTGCATCGACATCGAAAGTTGCGAGGCCTTGTACTTGAGGTCGAACGCGGCCGTCCCGCTTGTCTCGATCACCGAGTTGTTGAAGTCCTGCGGCGCGAAGGACAGCTGCGGGTTTGGCATCTGCGAGTAGACCGGTGTCAGCGGCGTGAAGAGCGAGGGAGGGATCGTTGCCCCGCTCTCCGTAACGTCATGAAAGCCTGCCTTCGAGCCTTCAAACGTGCCGAGTGGGATGGTGCCTGCAACGGCAGGCTGCGAACCGACGGCAGCCGCAATGACGGCGGCGGCAATCAGGCCTGTCGCCTTGGAGGAAATGGAAGTGAACATTGATCGTATTCCTGCGTTCGTGATGGAGTTCATCCGGGTTTGCGGCCCGACGCCGCCTCCCGATATCGCCTCCGGCGGGTGCGACCCCGACGGATCCCGTGGACGTGAAGCAGTCGAAAGGTGGTGGTGACTGCTCCCCGACCGGCGGCCGAGTGAACCGTTCCGGAGCGAAATGCTCTGGAGCGAATTGCTCTGGGATGAATCAGATCCCGTTGAGTGCGGTAAATGCCCCGGGCCACCTGCCCGCATCAGCGGTGCGGAGTGGCTCGCCCATGCCCGGCGTCGTCTGGCCCGCCGGGCGACGCGGCGCCGGGCGTTTCTCGACAGCGGCCCGCGGAGCCGACGCGATGTCGTCCGCAGACGCAGTCGCGACGAACCGGCGGAGCGGGTTGGGCGGGAACGTGACATGGGATGCTTGTGTCTCTGGGCGATCGTGAACGGATGGAGTGCGAGAACGGCCGGGAAGGAAGCGGCCTGGAACGACTACCAGGCGAACCGCTTGTTGCGACGGCGGTGGATACCGTTGGTCTGCGTCGGGCCGCGACCCGAGCGGGCATATCGGGGCTGTGAGGACTTCCGGGAGTCGTGGTCGCTCTCGCGGCGGTCGCGGATTCGCTGCGACGAGTAGTCGAGATCGGAGCCGTCGGCGTAGTAGGGGGCGGACATGGCGAGCTTCTCCTTCAGGGCTTGGAATTTGGGACGGTGAATTTCCGGACGTCGGGATCGATGGAAACCGAATTGATCAACGGGTGGCGGCGAACGACGGAACTCCCGCACGCAGGCGACGGGCCTCGACGCAGAGGCTGGTCAGGCTGTCGCCGTCACAGACGCCGGGGAGATAGAGCCAGGCACCGAGTTGGCGGGCCCAGAGTTCCTCGTCGATGTTGTCTTCCGAGCCGCAGACAACCAGCAGCGTGCCCGGACGGGCGGCGAACTCCTCGGCCAACTCGATCGTGTCGTTGACGCGGTCGCCGAGGGGCGAGGCGACATCGACGATCACCAGATGAAAATCACTGTCGACGGCCGTGCGGAGATCGGCGGACGATTCGGGTGCCGAGCAATCGAGCCAGCCAGCGAGTTCGATCGCTCCCTCGAAGCGGCGGCGACGCGAGGCATCCCCCGTCACGACAAGGCAATCGAGACGTCCCGTGCGACGTCCAACGCGGGTCTTTGCCATCTCAGCAGCGGAATGCTGCGTGACGACTTCCGACGTGATACCGACTGCGGCGACCATCATCATCTGACACCTCCTCGTGTTCGTTGGTTTGAGTGCTCCGTAGCGGAGGAGAAGAAATGCACACCTCGTGCCAGATCTCATGCCAGGCATGCAGACAGAGCGCAACTCGTGTCTGCGTATGGCGATTGCGTCGCGAAAAAAAATTCCGACGACGCTCAGAAGCAAAACCGCCGTCTCACGAGAGTGGTGAGCGACTGGCTGGAGTCGGCTGGCCTGCTGCCTCAGAAACCCCTGTTTTCCAAGGGGAAAAGCGTTATCTCACCGTTATGGTGAGGGGCTCACAGGATTCGTGAGCCTTCAACGGGACTCTGGTCCACTCACCCGATACCGCAGACTCGTGGCGGCGATCGGCCCCCAGATACGGCAATCGCGGCTTGCGGAAGGAAAGTCGCCGAGGCAGAACACCTCGCCGGCAGCAAGCCTCCAGGATCTGATCCCATTCGCTGCCGGCCGATGCACCAGATCCCGCCAGACGACAATCCGCTCGAGCTGGATTCCCTCGACGTTCGCCGCTGCCTCGATCCGCCAGGCGAGCGCTGGAGGATCGACCTGCGGTTCTCCAGCCTCCGGCCAATCCGTCGCAATCGTCCAGGTGATGCCTGGCTGCCTCGCCACCGGCGGGATCGCCCCCCGCCAGACACCCTCCGTGCCCTCGATCCGCCAGGCCGCCGCCACGAATCGGCCGTCGAGGCGTCCTGCGATCAAGGCATGCCGCCCACTGCCGGTCGGGGTGAATCGGACCGCACGTTCATCGATCGAGAGCGAGATTCGCCACGGATCCTCTACCGACGTCGCAGCGACGTCGACGACGGCGGCGAGTCCGACGTCGCGGGCAGGAAGCAAAAGCCGCCGCTCGCCGGTCGCAAAAGGGGCGTCGTCGAGCAGGGCGGTTTCAAAGCCCGCCCGTCCGCTTCCAGCCCCGGTAGACACGGTCGCGAACGGCACTGCCAGGGCGGTCTCTGCCAGCAGCGCCGGCGGTGTGAGCAGCCGCAGGCCGTCGATCCAGAGGTCGTCCTCGGCGATCGCTACCCGCTCGCCCGGCAGGCCGACGAGCCGCTTCACCGTATCGACGCCATCCTCCACTCGCACGATCCAGCGGTCGAACCGTTGCAGCGGCCAGAGGCGGCCGAACCGGGGCCACGGTCCCGTCTTGACGATGTCTCCGGGCATGAGCCCAGGCGCCATCGAGAGGCCATCGACCTCCCAGCGGAGGGGCTGAAGGAGCCAGACGGCGGCCCAGCAGACGGCGATCGGGACGGCGACCAGAAGGGTGCGACGCATGGCGGCCGCCAGTATCGCATCCAGGGCCGTCACTTCGGCTGACGGCGGCGGATTTCGAGCAGCACGCTCTCGTTGTCGCTGCCCCGGATCGGCCAGGCGGCGATCCGGCGGATGGAGACCTTCTTCCCAAAACCCTTGTGACGGGCCTCCCCCTTCTCCTCCTCCCAGCGCGGACCCTTGATCACGAGCATCCGCCCGTAGGCGTCGCAGATCGGCTCGAACCAGCCGAGCAGCTTCACCAGCGGCGCGACCGCCCGGACGACGAGCGTGTCGAATCGCTTTCCAGCGGCATCTGCATCGGCGACGACCGCCTGAGCCGCGGCCTCGTGCACCGGCAGCGGCAGACGGATCTCATCCAGAATCCCCCGTACCGCCCGGGCCTTCTTGGCGACACTGTCGGCCAGTTCCACCCGCAGATCGGGCCTCAGGATCGCGAGGATCACGCCCGGCACACCACCGCCGGTGCCCACATCGAGCACCCGCTCGGCGTTGGCGAGATGCGGGGCGATCGCCGCGGCATCGGCCAGGTCGCGGGAGACGAACAGGGCGGCATCGGTATGACGCGTGAGATTCAGCCGCTCGTTCCAAGACCAGAGGCTCGCCGCGTAGGCGGCGAGCCTCTGGATGGCTTCGGACGGAACCGTGATGCCCAGTCGCTCCGACTCGTCGGCGATTGACCGGGAAAGTTCCTGGTGCATCACTTGATGAACAACATCTCGCGGTACGTCGGCAACGGCCAGAGGTCGTCGGGCAGGATCATCTCGATCTGGTCGGCCGTTTCCCGAAGGGTCGCCATCGCAGGGATGACGTCGTCGTGGAAGTGCTTGACTTCGGCCCGCAGATCCCCGGCGCCGTGGTGGCCGAGGGCCTTCTCCAGAGACTCGATCCTCGACTCCAGTTCTCCAACCAGTTTGGTCAGCTTGTCGAGCGTGCCCATGTGCACCGTGTGGCCCAGATTTTTGAGCTGGGAGGCCGTGCCGACCAGTTCGCCCTGATACCGGTAGCTGGCCGGCAGAATCAGGGTCTTGGCGATCTGCAGGGCGGCCTGGGCCTCGGTGTTGATGTCCTTGCAATACCGCTCCATGTAGATGTCGTAGCGGCTCCGCATCTCCCGTTCGGAAAGCACGCCGTACTTCTCGAAGAGGGCGATGTTCTTCGGCGACACGAGCACGTCGAGGGCCTCGGGCGTCGCCTTCAGATTTGGCAGGCCCCGCTTCGCGGCCTCATCGTGCCATTCCTGCGAATAGCCGTTGCCGTTGAAGATCACCGCCTTGTGCTGGGAGATGATCTGCTGGAGCAGTTTCTCAACGGCCGCTGGCAGCTTGGACGCGTCACCGCCGGTGGCCTGTTCAAGCTCGGTGGCGATGAAGTCGAGGCTCTCGGCAACGATCGTGTTGAGGGCCACGAGCGGCCCGGCGATCGACTGGCTCGAGCCGACGGCCCGGAATTCAAACTTGTTGCCGGTGAAGGCGAAGGGGCTGGTCCGGTTGCGATCGCCGGCATGCTTGGGAAGGGTCGGCAGGGTGTCGACGCCGACCGTCAGCGTGCCGGTCGACTTGCTGCTCGTCGCCTTGCCCTTTTCGATCTGCTCAAACACGTCGGCCAGCTGTTCGCCGAGGAAAATCGAGATGATCGCCGGAGGCGCCTCGTTCGCACCGAGGCGATGGTCGTTGCCGCTGGCGGCGACGACGGCCCGAAGCATGTCGGAGTGGATGTGGACCGCCCGGATCACAGCGGCGCAGAAAACGAGAAACTGCATGTTTGCATGCGGCGTCTCGCCCGGCTCGAGAAGGTTGCCGAGCCGGCAGCCGATCGACCAGTTGACGTGCTTGCCAGAGCCGTTGATGCCGGCGAACGGCTTCTCGTGCAGTAGGCAGGCCATGCCATACTTCTGAGCGACCCGGGTCAGCGTCTGCATGATCGTCTGCTGGTGATCGGTCGCGATGTTGGCGTTTTCGTACATCGGGGCGATCTCGTACTGGCTCGGAGCGACCTCGTTGTGCCGGGTCTTCACCGGCACGCCGAGCTTGTAGAGCTCACGTTCGACGTCCATCATGCAGGCCAGCACACGCTCCGGAATCGCGCCGAAATACTGGTCCTCGAATTCCTGTCCCTTCGGCGGCTTGGCTCCGAAGAGCGTTCGACCGGCCATCAGCAGGTCGGGCCTGGCGAAGTAGAAGTTGCGGTCGATGAGGAAGTATTCCTGCTCCGGGCCGGCCGAGGCCGACACCTGGCCGACGTCCTTGTGGCCAAACAGGGCGAGCACGCGGCGGGCCTGCTTGTCGACGGCCTGCATCGACCGCAACAGGGGCGTCTTCTTGTCGAGGGCCTCACCCGTCCAGGAGCAGAAGGCGGTGGGGATGCAGAGCGTGGTACCGTTCGGATTGTCGAGGATGTAGGCGGGACTCGTCGGATCCCAGGCCGTGTAGCCGCGGGCCTCGAAGGTGGCGCGAAGGCCGCCCGAGGGAAAGCTCGAGGCGTCCGGCTCGCCCTGGATCAGTTCCTTGCCGGAGAACTCGGCGATGGCATCGCCGTCGCCCGTCGGCGTGAGGAAACTGTCGTGCTTCTCGGCGGTCAGGCCGGTGAGCGGATAGAAGACGTGGGCATAGTGGGTGGCCCCCTTCTCGATGGCCCAGTCCTTCATCGCCAGAGCCACGGCATCGGCGATCGAGTGGTCGATCGGCTTGCCCTGCTTGATCGTGGCCTGCAGCGCCTTGTAGACGCTCTTCGGCAGCCTGTCCTTCATGACCGAATCGCTGAACACGTTCGCCCCGAAGATCTCGCTGGTCGGGGTTTCGCGGAAGTTCCAAGCCTGGCCGTTCGACTTGTAGTTGTTGATGGCTGCGATGGCACTGGCGCGGGCTGCGGTCATGGAAAGAATCCTTCTTCGGGTTGGGCGCGAGCCTGGGGGCTGGCGCTGGGAAAACGGGCTGGCGGAAGGAGGGGGGGCGATCGACGCGCGCCACAGCCAGAAGGAGAATCCTGTAACGCTCGCGGAACTCTTACGTTCCGAATCGCAGGGTAACGGTCCTGCGGGCGGCGTTCAAGTAGCCGCCAAACACGGCACTGCTATCGAGCCACGCTGCCGCGGGGCTGCGGGCGGGATGCCGGCCGAACGATCGCCCTTCGGGCAACCTCGACGGCGGTGCCGAGGGAGAGGTCTTCCGTCTGCTGAACGGCCTGGTCGGCCGTCTGGTCAGCCGATTGGCCGGCATCGCCGACGGGGCGGGCTGCCGACCGCACCACGAGGTGCGGCTCGACGCCCACGCCGCTGTAGGGGTGGCCGTTGGGAGAGAAAAACTTTGCGGTCGTCAGCCGCATGCCGACACCGGCCACCTCGAGCGGGAAGATTCCCTGGATGGAGCCCTTGCCGTAGCTCCTCGAGCCGACGATCGTGCCCCTGGCATGATCCCGGATGGCACCTGCGAAGATCTCGCTCGAACTGGCCGAATCGCCATCGATCACCACGACCAGCGGCATCCGCCAGGTGCCAGAGCGGCTGGCGGTGTAGTTGAAGTCTTCTTCCGGACTGCGGCCGCGGGTGGCGACCACGAGCCCCCGTTCGAGGAACAGGTCGGCGACATCGACGGCCGCCGAGAGCAGGCCGCCGGGGTTGCCCCGCAGATCGATCACGAGCGACCGCATGCCGGCGGCGTCGAGCCGGCGGAGCGCGGCCTCCAGATCGGCTGCCGTCGTCTTCTGGAACGACGAGATCTTGACGTGGGCGACCCCCGCAGAGGGGTCGAGAATCCGGACATCCTCGACGCTCGGCACCTCGACATGCTCGCGGCGGACCGTGACGGCCCGGGCCGGGCTCTGGCCCCGCAGCACGGCGAGGGTCACGAGCGACCCGGCGGGGCCCTGCAGCAGTTGGGCTGCCTCGTCCACATGCATCCCGCCGATCGACTGGCCGCCAACGCCAACCAGATGGTCGCCGCCGCGAAGGCCGGATCGCTCCGCCGGGCTGCCCGGGATCACGTGGACCACCAGCAGGCCGTCGCTGGCGGCCTTCAATTCAACGCCGAGTCCGACAAAGTTGCCCTCGATCTGGGCATACAGGTCGTCGAGCTGGCCGGTCGTCAGGAAGGCGGAATATTCGTCGAGTCCGCCCATGGCAGCCGCCGTCATTTCCAGCACCGTCACCGCCGCCGGAATCCCGAGGGTGGACTGTGCGATGTGGCCGGCCCAGGCGGCGGCCGACTCGGCGTCGACCTGGGAGGCGATCGTGCGTCCGCCGATCAGCTGGGAAATCTGTTCCCGATATGCGGCCCGGCCCGCCGGCGTCGCCTGAGGGGCGTGGAGCGAGACGAACAGGGGATCGTCGATCGCCACATCCATCGCCAGAAGCCCACGGGAGACCAGCCTGGAAAAGTCCGGGCTGTCCACATGATGGGAGGCGATCCGCGACATCACCTCGGCATAGACCCGCCGGGCGTCGGCCTCAGAGAGCCGGGCCAACTGGCTGCGAAAGGCAGTCTCGCCGTGCCGCTTGGCAATATCACAGTGGATTTTGGCGAGGTCGTACCGCTGCTGGAGGGAGGGGTCGAGGCTCCCCTTGCGGGCTGCCGTCTCGCACATGCTGACGACATCCGCCCAGCGGCCGTCGCGTTCGAGTGCCGAGGCCGCTGCAGCCAGTTCCTCAGCCTGCAGAGCCCCCGCAAGCAGTCCGCTGAGCGTCGCCATGCCCCAGACGACCAGAAACAACCTCAAAGGCAGTCTGGGCCCTCCAACCCGACCCCAGCCAGAGTTGCCCGCCATGCAGAAGGGGCCCGAGGTGGGCCGCAGCGAATGCGTGGCTGGCTGGACGAGGTACACGGGGGGCATCCGTTCGCTTGAGGCCGCATCCTGTCGCGGCAGGCAGCGGTCTCTCCGTCAACCGCCTGCGATTATGGATCATGATCCGCGAACGGTCAAAAATTCCTGGCGTCATGAAGCAGGATTCCGCCGTCCCCCGAGCAGACACGTTGGTACGATGGAGAAGCCTCTGTCCGCCAAGGTTTTCATGACCAGCACATCCGATTCAAACAGCCCCGTCGGCGGGCCGGCCTCGCTCGGTCCGCAGCCCACGCTGGCCCTGCTCGACCAGGTGCGGCAGGGTGACGGCCTCGCCATCAACCGGCTGCTTGAGCGGCATCGTGAGGCGATCAAGCAGATGATCGATCGGCGGATGGACCGCGGCGTTCAGCGCCGGGTCGATGCCAGCGACATCGTGCAGGATGTGATGCTGGAGGCCAACCGACGGCTGGGCGACTACCTCGCCAACCCGACCATGCCATTCCAGCTCTGGCTGCGGCACATGGCACGAGACCGGCTGATCGACGCCCATCGGCGGCACCGGGTGGCTGCGAACCGCAGCGTCGACAGGGAGCAGCAGGTTGCCATCGTCGCAGACGACGACCGCTCTCAGGCGGACGTGGTCGGCCAGGTCGCGGATCGGGAGCTCACCCCGGCCGCCGCAGCGACCTGGCGGGAACTGGAGCGACGGTTCGCCGAGGCGGTGGAGAAGCTCGACGAGGCCGATCGGCAGATCGTGCTGCTACGGCATTTCGAACACCTTTCAACGGCCGAGGCCGCCGATGCCCTCGGTTTGTCGAAGCCGGCGGCGGGAATGCGCTACCTGCGGGCGATGCGGCGACTGCGTGTCCTGCTCGACGGAGGGGATGGCGCCTACCATCCCTGAGACCGACTTCGGCCGGCTGCCACGACCATCCGCGGCGCCAGCCTGTCGAGAGTCCATCTGTTTCCCCTCAAACCGCACTGATGAGCACGTCCTCGCCAACCCAGATCTCGTCCGGCGTTCGCGGCCGTGCCATCGACCTGCCCCTCGGGCCGGAACAGGAGGAGCGGCTGGCGTCGATCCTCGACGAACTCTCGAACATCCCGGGAACGGCGGCTCAGCAGCGAATGGAGCGGCTGGCAGCCGAACACCCCGACCTGGCCGGCCAACTCCGCGAACTGTTTGCCGCGATGCTGCTGACCGACGCCGTGGCCCAGGAGTCGACGATCCTCGACGCCCGTCGAAACCGGGACGTGTCGGTTCGGACATCCTCCGGCCTGGAGTTCCCGCTGGATCGTTCGCAGGCCGGTCCGCGGTTCGTGCCCGGCGTCACGCCGCTGCCCGCCATGCTGGGCGACTATGAACTGCTCGAGGAGATCGGCCGCGGCGGGATGGGTGTGGTCTATCGTGCCAACCAGCGGAGCCTGGGCCGCACCGTGGCTCTCAAGATGCTCTTGCGGCGGGACCTCGCCAGCGGCGCCGACATCGCCCGGTTTCGCAGCGAGGCGGAGGCCGCCGCCCAGCTCGATCACCGGGGAATCGTGTCGATCTTCGAGGTGGGCGAATCTGACGGACTTCCTTTCTACAGCATGCGGTTCATCGAGGGGACGACGCTGGCAAAACGGCTCGCGGCCGGCAGCATCCCCTCCCGTGAGGCGGCAGCCCTCCTGGCCAAGGTGGCCGATGCCGTGCAGGCAGCCCACGATCGCGGCGTGCTGCACCGGGATCTCAAACCCTCAAACATCCTCATCGACGCCTCCGGTCAGCCCCACGTCTCCGACTTCGGATTGGCCAAGAGGATCGAGGCCGACCAGTCGGTGACCCACACCGGCGCGATCCTCGGCACGCCCTGTTACATGTCCCCCGAACAGGCCGCCGGCAGCCGGGGTGACGTCGGTCCGCAGAGCGACGTCTGGAGCCTGGGCGCCATCCTCTATCAGATGCTCACCGGCCGGCCACCATTCCAGGCGGCAAACCCGATGGACACGCTGCTGGCCGTCCTCGAGACCGATCCGCCACTGCCGCGACTGCTCGCGCCGGACGTGAACCGGGATCTGGAGATGATCGCCCTCAAGACCCTGCAAAAGCCGCAGGAACTCCGCTACGCGTCGGCCGGTGATCTGGCGGCGGACCTGCGGGCCTACCTCAGCGGCGATCCGCTCAGCGCCCGCAGCGGCGGGCTGGCCGACATCGCGGCGAGGCTGTTCCGCGAGACACATCATGCGGTCGTCCTGGAAAACTGGGGGCTGCTCTGGATGTGGCACTCGGTGGTCCTGCTCTCCCTCTGCGTCACCACCGACGTGCTCGCCTGGCAGGGTGTGACCACCCGCTGGCCCTATCTCGTGCTCTGGGCGGGCGGACTCGCCCTCTGGGCCCCGATCTTCTGGGCACTCCGCCATCGGACGGGTCCCGTCACCGCGGTCGAACGGCAGATTGCCCACATCTGGGGAGGGAGCGTGATCGCCAGCGTGATGCTGTTCTGGGTCGAGGCCCTGCTCGGCCTGCCGGTGCTCACGCTCTCGCCAGTGCTGGCGTTGCTCGCCGGCCTCGTCTTCTTCGCCAAGGCCGGCATTCTTTCCGGCGCCTTCTACATCCAGGCGGCGGTGCTCTTTGCGACGGCGCTCGTCATGTGCCTGATCCGCACGGAATCCCACCGCGACCTGTCGCACATCGTCTTCGGCCTGATCAGCGGTGCCTGCTTCTTCCTGCCGGGCCTGAAGTATTACCGCCAGCGGGGCCGGACGGGCTGACAGGGACCATGCGAACGTTGCCGCGACGATAGACCGTCACTTCATCCCGCTGAGCCGTTCTATCTTCGCGGGGTCAGGTGGGCCGGGGTATCGCCCACGTCGCAGTGGCCGCCGAAGTAGCCGTGCTGCTCGATCAACGCCACGACCTCGGGGGCGACGAGTTCCTTCCATGAGGGATCGCCCGAGCAGATCCGGGCCCGGACCTCGTCGCTCGAATAGGTTCGCAGCGACGCCTCCTCGCAGGGGAGCGGCTGGATCAGTCCGTTGACCCGCAGGTGATCGAGCAGGTGCCGCAGGTGCGGGGCCACCTGGAGCGTGTCGGCCGTGATCACGTGGCCGTCGATCGGATCGCGGGTCGGGTAGGCGTAGAGCCGCACCGAGTGGGTGAACAGCCTGCCAAAGGCCTCTAGAATGCCGCCGGGGAGTTTGCGGTAGTGGCTTTCTGTGAACAGTTCCCTCAGCAGCGGCACGCCGAGCACGAGGCCCGTCCGCTGCACCCGCCGGGCGGCGAGATACTCGCCCAGATCGTGGAAGGCGCCGATGTCGCTGACGAGCACCATCTTCCCCGCGGCCGAAAGCAGGTCGACCCGGGCGAGGAAATCCTCGTCCTCCGCCTGCCCCCGATCGCGGAGGTTGTTCATCGTGATCTCCATGATCTCGTGAACGGGGCCGTCCCTGCCGGGGTCACCCTCGCCGAAGGCGGCTCTGGCGAGCGTCATCATCTCCAGATTGAGTTTCGTCACCGGGGCGAAGCGGCCACGCTCCACGAGCACGCTAGCCCGGCGGAGCTTCTCCGATGCCAACAGCGGCGTGCCGTCAGAATCGAAGAGCAGGGCGGGCGTGAGGTCGATGCGGACGAGATGCACCCCCAGCAGCCGATTGTCGACTCCGGCGAACGCCGGTCCGCGGACGGTCACCCAGTCGATCTCGAGCCGGTCCCGGCCGATCTCGTCGAGCAGCACCTCCAGCATCCCCTTCGGCTTGGAGTGGAGCTGGAAGACGGCATGCAGCAGGTTCACGCCCAGCCTGCCGATCGCCTCCTGCTGTCGGGTATTGGTCGAATCGAGCATCCTGCAGTGCAGGATCACATCGCTCGGCTCGGCGCGAAACGCGTGCTGAAACCGCACCCCGAGCCAGGCATGGCACTCATTGCCGCCGGCATAGGAGAGGGCCGAGGCGGTGTCGGCGAAGGCAAAGAATTTGGTCGTGGCGCCACGGGTGGCATCGAGCCGCTCCCGCAGCAGGGCAAACTCGTGGTCGAGCATCTCCTCGACCCGTTCCCGCGACACATACCTCGGCGCCTTGCCGTAGATGGCGTCGCTGACGGTCATGTCGTAGGCCGACATCGACTTGGCGACCGTGCCGGCGGCGCCGCCGACCGTGAAAAACCAGCGGGCCACCTCCTGCCCGGCGCCGATCTCGGCGAAGGTGCCGTAGATCGAGGCGTCGATATTGATCGCCAGAGCCCGCTCGGCCGTGGGGTCGATGGACCGCTGCATGTCGATCAGCCGGTGAACAGGGTTGCGATCCAGTAGAGCGTTCCGGCCAGCAGCATCGCGACTGGCAGCGTCAGGATCCAGGCCAGGGCGATCTCGCGAACGGTCTCCCCCTGGATGCCCGACTTGTTGGCCCACATCGTGCCGGCCACGCCGGAGGAGAGCACGTGGGTCGTGCTCACCGGCAGGCCCATGCTGTCGGCCAATCCGATCGTCGTGGCAGCCACGAGTTCAGCGGCGCCCCCCTGGGCATAGGTCAGATGGGTCTTGCCGATCTTCTCGCCGACGGTGACCACGATCCGCTCCCAGCCGACCATCGTGCCAAGGCCGAGGCAGAGGGCCACGCCCATCACAACCCATTCGGGCACGTATTCGACCGGCTTGGCGAGCTTGCTCTCGATGCCCTTGAGCACCTTGCGGCGGTCCTCGGAGAGCTTGTCGCCAAACTCTCTCAGCAGCGTCCGAACGGAGGCGCCGAGCTCCACGAGATGGGTCCGCACCTTCCAGCGCTCGTCGGAATCGAGTTCCTTGAAGCCCTGCCGGCCCTCGAGCGACGAGACGACCGAGGCCACCAGCGGCAACGGGTCGAGCGTGGCGAGAACGGCGTCGTTGCCGGGATAGGGATCGACGAGATCGGCCAGGTCGCTCTCCATCGAGGCGGCAGCCGCCACTCCCTCGGAACGGGTCAGCTTCTCGACCCGGGTGTTGGCGACGTGCTGGTCCTTGAGAGCCCCGATCATCTGGGCGAGTTGCGGCTCCGCGAGCTGCTGTTCGAGATCCTTGGCGGCCTGGATCGTGGCGGTGATGTCCTGCTGCGTGGTGCCCATGTTGAGGGCGTAGGCCGCGGGCACGATGCCGATCAGCACGAGCATGATCAGGCCCATCCCCTTCTGGCCGTCGTTCGATCCGTGGGCGAAACTCACTCCGGTGCAGGTGCCGATCAGGAGAGCCCGGATCCACCATGGTGGCGGCGCGTCACCCTTGGGCGGCTCGTAGAGTTCCTTCGACTTGATGAACATCTTGCAGAGCAGGAGCAGGCCCGCCGCCAGACCGAAACCGATCATTGGCGAGAGCAGCAGGGCCATCATGATCTCCGACACCTTGTGCCAGTTGAGGCCCTTGAAGACGGAGCCGTTTTCAAGCCAGGAGTTCATCATGCCGACACCCATGATCGAGCCGATCAGCGAGTGCGAACTGCTCGCCGGCAGGCCCCGGTACCAGGTGGCGAAGTTCCAGATGATCGCGGCCAGCAGGAGGGCCAGCACCATCGCCAGGCCCTTGCCGGTCTTGATGTTGACCAGCAGATCGACCGGCAGCAGGTGGACGATGCTGAAGGCGACCCCGATGCCGCCGGCATGCACCCCGATGAAGTTCCAGATGCCCGACCAGACGACGGCCGGCGTCGGCTTCAGGCTCTTGGTGTAGATCACCGTGGCGACGGCATTGGCGGTGTCGTGGAACCCGTTGATGCACTCGAATCCGAAGGCGATCACGAGCGCAATCAAAAGCAGGATGATCTGACCTGTACCAAGCGTACCGACGGCCTCGAAGAACCCCATGACTCGCTGCTCCCTGCTGATGGCCTGCCGAAAGGTGAAACTGGAGGCGAAGGACGGAGTCGTTCGATATTCTTGAACTGGCTCCTCGCCCGAGGTCGTCAACCTAGGCGGGGGGATTGACCGACACAAGGTTCCCCGGAAAACGAACCGAAATCTCATAATTTCCTCTGTTTTCCTGGACCTACAACCGGCCTGATGCGTAGAGTTTGCTCCGGAACTCGGTGGGCCGGGGGATGCGGAGGAGGAGCATGGCACGCGGCGATCGGTTGCAGGTGGAGCACCACATCCTCGGCTCGACCGTGATGTACATGCACCACGCCATCGACCTCGGCGACGGCACGGTCGTCCACGCCAAGCCGCACGATTTCCGCAGCCCATTCGCCGGCGGAAAGGTCGAACGGACGACTTTCACCGAGTTTGCCCGGGGTCGGGAGGTGCGACTGGTCGTCGATCCACCGGCCCGTTTCGAAAGGGACGAGATCGCCTCCCGGGCCCTGTCGCGGGTCGGCCGTGAAGGCTATTGCCCGATCGTCGACAACTGCGAGCACTTCACGACCTGGTGCGCGACAGGTGATCGCTCCAGCCGGCAGATCGAGATCCTGACGGCGCGGGTCGCGGCAGTTGCTGCCCGAGGAGCGGCTGCGGCTTCGGCCCGGGCAGCGGCGGGTTCGGTCTCCCGGATGGCCATGCGGTCGGCCGTCGGCGGAACCGTGCGACTGGGAATGCGGGCCATGGTTCCGACGGCGATCGTGGCCGAGGCGGCCGCCTTCGCGGTCGAGTGGCGGGCCCATCAGGCGGGCCAACCCGCCGAGCAATGCCGCCGCAGCGGCGAGCGGGCGGGACTGGCGACGAGCATCGCCGTGCTCGCGGCAGCCGGGGCCGCAGCGGGGCCTCCCGGCATCGTCGTCGGCGGGTTCGCCGGCGCCGTCGCCTGGGTCAGCGGTTCCGCCGCGGCCTCGATCGCCGCCCGTATCAGCCGGCGGATCGGGCCGCTCACGAGCCGTAGTCGGTGAGTTCGCCCGGATTCCAGGCCACCCTCAGGGCATTGAGCACGGCAGCGACGTCGATCGCCTCCTGCAGGAGTGCCCCCATGGGCGGTGACAGGAAGCCGGCGGCCGCGAAGCCCATCCCGACCAGGCTCGCGGCCATGCCGCCGACCGCACTCTGCAGGGCCACGGTCCGCATCCGCCTGCCGATGTGAAAGAGTTCGTCGACCCGCGACAGGTCGCAGTCCATCACCACGGCACCAGCCGCCTCGCTGGTCACGTCGCTGGCCGCCCCCATCGCGATTCCGACCGTGGCCGCGGCCAGTGCCGGAGCGTCGTTGATGCCGTCCCCAACGAACATGGTCGGGGCCTCGGCCGTCGCCTGCTCGACGAGTCGGAGTTTGCCCTCCGGCTGGATGCCGGCATGGACCTCCTCGATGCCGACGATGTCGGCGAGCCATCTGACCTCGCTCTCCCGGTCGCCCGAGACGAGCATCACCCGCGTGAGTCCGTGGGCCGGCGAGAGATGCCGCACGAACGAGCGGCCGTCGGCCCGCGGTGCGTCGCGGAAGCGGAGCAGGGCCTCCGTCTTTCCGTCCACTGTCAGGATGCACTCCAGACCGCCCTCGACGGCCGGCAGACGATCGACTCCGACGGGGTCGACGCTTCGCAGTTTCTGCCGGCTCGTGATCACGATCTCATACCCGCTCGGCCCCCCATCCGGATGCTTCACCCGTCCGGTCAGCCCCTGGCCCGGTCTCTCCGCCAACGCCTCGACCTCGAGCAGGCGGATCGATCTTTCGGCTGCGGCCTTCACGACAGCCGCGGCCAGTGGATGCTTCGAATACTCCTCGAGGCTCCCCGCGAAGGTGAGGATCTCGGCCTCCGAAAGGCTGCCGAGCGGCACGATGTCGATCAGCGTCGGCTCGCCATAGGTCAGGGTGCCGGTCTTGTCGAAGATCGCGGTCCGGCAGGTGTCGAGCCGCTCGAGGATCGCCGGGTCGCGGATCACGATGCCCCGCTTCGCGGCCAGCGAGACCGCCCCGATGATCGCCACCGGGATCGCGATCAAAAGCGGGCAGGGTGTGGCGACGACGAGCACCGCCAGAAACCGTGTCGCCTCGCCGCTGAACCACCAGGCAGCGGCGGCGATCGCCACGGCCAGCGGCGTGTAGAAGGCGCCGAGCATGTCGGCGAGCCTGCGCATGCGTGGCCGCCGCTCCTCGCTGGCCCGCATCACCTCCATGATCTTCGCATAGCGGCTGTCTGCAGCAACTCGCTCAGTGCGGATCTCGAGCGCGGCCTGTCCATTGATCGAGCCCGAGAGCACGGCTGATCCGGGTGCCTTGGACATCGTGTAGGGCTCGCCGGTCAGATAGCTCTCGTCCATCGCCCCCCGGCCGGCGACGACGGTTCCATCAACCGGGCAGATCTCATGGGGAAGAACAACCACCAGATCGCCCAGAGCGATCTCGGTAAGCGCGACATCCGCGAGCCCCGACTCCGACTTCCGATGCGCAACCAGGGGCATGCGGCGGGCCAGCGCGTTGAGCACGTCACCGGCTCGGCTCACGGCTCGCGATTCGAGCGCCTCGCCCCCGGAAAGCATCAACACGACGAGGACGCCGGCCAGATACTCGCCAAGCAGAATGCTCGTGATGATCGAAATCCCGGCCAGCAGATCGGACCCGAACGTGCCGGCCAGCAGTTTGCTCACGAGACCCCAGACAAGCGGCAGGCCGCCGAGCACAAGCATCATGACGAGCGGCAGGTCTGCGATCCTGAGGCTGCGGCCGGCAAAAAACCTGCCCGGATCGAGCGGTCCCAGTGGTGCAGCGGCCGCCCCGACACCCATCCAGACGAGCAGGGCCCAGACGGCCAGAGCGATCAGCGCCCCCGCGGCAATGAGTTCATTGTGCGGAAGACCACTGCCGTGCGGACGAACTGCGGGATCAGACATGCGGGCATCTTACAGCCCGCGTCGCCGTCAGAAAGCGGATCGCCAGGTCCGGAGCCACCTCTGCCCGATGTGGGACAGGCTTCAGCCTGTCATGCAAAGAACCACCACCGCGCTAGGCCCGGAGGGCCGGGTAAGTGCCAGCCGGCGGAGCCGGCCAAGCAAACAACGGCAGGATGCCGTGTGTTTGCGTGAAGCAGCCGGCCGGGTAAGAACCAGCCGGCGGAGCCGGCCAAGCAAACAACGGCAGGATGCCGAGATTTTCCGTGAAGTCAGCTGTGCATCCTTGGAACCTCATCCCCCCGGGCGATGATCGCGGCCTCTGCGGCGGCCAGCCCGTGGAGCCGTTCGCGGACGACCTCTTCCGCGGCAAAGTCGCAGGCGAGCCGGACATAGGTGCTGTGATGCCTGGCCTCGGACTCGAACAGGCTGCGGTAAAACTCCCGCAGGTCCGTGTCGGCGACGTGGTCGGCGAGCAGTGAAAACCGTTCGCAGCTTCGAGCCTCGATCAGACCGGCCACGAGCAGGCGGTCGATCGCCCGGGCGGGCTCTTCCCGACGGATCAGTTCGTGCAGCCGCTGCCCGTAGCTGCTCGGAGAGAGCTTGCGAAACGGAATTCCACGGCGCTCCAGCAGGTCGAGCACCTGCTGGAAGTGTTCGAGTTCCTCGTTGACGATCTCCGTCATCGCCCGGGCAAGGGGCACGTGATCGACGTAGGAAAAAAGCAGGTTCATCGCCACCCCAGCCGCCTTCTTTTCGCAATGGGCGTGATCGATGAGCACGTCGTCAAGACCGCGATCGACCTGGTCGAGCCAGCGGGTGTCGGAGACAGATTGCAGGCTGAGCATGGTCGATGGGGTGGTGGATGGGAGGCGGCGCGTGCATCATACAGACCGGATCGACCACTGGTGCCGCCCTCGGCGGATCTGGAGTCCGGCTCAGGCCGGCATGCGATGATCGCGATTGACAGGCCCGACGACGCCGAGCCGCGAAGGAAACCGGAGAGGAACGTCCTCGGTGGACCGCTCGCCCCCTGCTCCAGTGATCCACTCACCGGGTTCTTTCGGGACGGCTGCTGCCGCACGGGAGTTGGCGACATCGGGGTGCACACGGTCTGCGCCGTCATGACGAAGGACTTTCTCGCCTTTACTGTCGCCGCCGGAAACGACCTGGTGACGCCACGGCCGGAGTGGGATTTCCCGGGCCTCGTCGAGGGGGACCGCTGGTGCCTCTGTGCCGCCCGCTGGCTTGAGGCGGCTCGGGCGGAACGGGCGCCGCCGGTGGTGCTCGAGGCCACGCACGAAAAGTCGCTCGATGTCATCCCCTTTGAACTGCTGAAGAAGCACGCCGCCGCGACATGAACGCCGGCCTGTCCGTCGCGATCGGATTGGTCGCACTGCTCTACTCCTCGGTCGGCCACGCCGGGGCGACCGGCTACATCGCGGTCATGACGCTGTTCGGCATTCCGCCGGAGGTGATCCGCCCGACGGCGCTCCTGCTGAACGTGCTCGTGGCCACGATCGCGACCGTCCAGTTCGTCCGCGCCGGACATTTTCGGGGCGGCCTGTTCTGGCCGCTGGCCGCCGCCAGCATTCCAGCTGCGGCGATCGGCGGTGGCCTCCAGCTTCCCACCAGTGCATTCGAGGCCCTCGTCGGCCTCGTGCTCCTCGTCTCGGCAGTCAGGCTGTTTGGCGAATCCAAGAATGGCCGGAATGAGGCCAGACAGTCCGGTTCGGAGGCATCGACTGACCTCAGATCCTCCCGACTGACGGCCTCACTGGCCGTCCTCGGTGCTGCGATCGGCATGCTTTCAGGACTCACGGGGGTCGGCGGCGGCGTCTTTCTGACACCGATCCTGCTCTGGTTCGACACCGCGCCGGTCCGGCGGGTGGCGGCGATCTCCGCGCCCTTCATCCTCGTCAATTCGCTGGCGGGGCTGATCGGTGGGCTGATCGCGGGTCGGCAGCTGCCGCCGATCAGCCCGCCGGTGATCCTGGCGGCGATCCTCGGCGGACTCGTCGGCTCACAGCTGGGCGCTTTCCGTTTTCACAACGCGACGCTCCGGCGGCTGATCGCGGCGGTGCTCGTCTTCGCAGGCGTCAAGCTGCTCTGGAAACTGCTCCCGACAGCCTCTGTCGTTTCCCGAGCCGCACCGTCATCCGCGGTCGGCCATCGGCTACAGTGACAGTTCAAGGAACTCTCATGAAAGACATTTCAAAGCAGGCCGACGATCGACGCCCGGTTCGTGAGTCTGCCACCATCGACTCGATTCTTGGCGCCGCCAGCGAGGAGACGAGGGCCTCACTCCGGGTGCTCGGCGAACTGCTCGGCAATGAACCCTCCTCCGTCGTCCCGCCGACACAGTTCGCGGTCCGCCATCTGGGGATCGATGCCCTGCAGCTGGCCAGTACGAAGTTTTCGGGCCCCGGTACTTCTCTTGCGATCCTCGGCAACCTGCTGCGGCTGGAGATGGAGCGGCATGCGGGCAGGGTGATGGTCGGCTCGCCGGGCGACGGCCTGCCGCCAACCTGGGCACAGATCGACATCGGTCCGGAGGAGAGGCTGACGGTTCCGGGCCGCCTGGTCGCGTTTTTCCCCGCCGGCACGCTCGCCGCCGAGCCGCTCTGCATCTCGATCGACGACCGCCACTGGCAGCGGGAGTTCGCCATCCTTTCCTCAAACGCCGCCAAGCCGGTCGCGGAGCGGGTGCTCAAGACGCTGCAGTCGCGACTGAAGTCGGAGGAGAACCCACTCCGCGGCCGGGTCCTCGAGGCCTGTGTCAATGACGGCTGCGTCCGGGTGAGCGTCAGCCCCGCGCTGCATGCCGAGAGATCCGGACTCGTCCTCCCCGAAGACCTCTGGCGGGAGGTTGACGTGTTCCTCGCCTCGGCCACCGGACGCCGCGAACTGCTCCGTTCGCTCGGTCTCGGCACCAACCGCGGCCTGCTCGTCGCCGGCCCGCCGGGTGTTGGCAAGACGCACCTCGTCCGCGTGATCGCCAGCGAATTGGCTGGCCGCTACACCACGATCCTCGCCGACGCCAACTCGATGCGGCACCATGTCGCCGACCTCTACGCCGAGAGCGACACCTTCGGACCCACGCTTGTCGTGCTCGACGACATCGACCTCGTGCTCGGCCATCGCGACGGCAGCGGCGACAACACGGGCCTGGCCGACTTCCTCGCCACGCTCGACGGCGTGCGACAGCGGGAGGACATTCTCACGATCGCCACCACGAACGATCCCAAATCTCTCGATCCGGCGGCTCAGCGATCGAGCCGTTTCGACATGGTGCTGACGCTGCCAAAGCCCGACGAAGCCTGCCGTGCCAGGATCCTCAGGCGCCACCTCGACCCCCTCGGACTGCCACTCGACATCCCCGCACTCGCCACAGTGCTCGATGGGGCCACAGGTGCCGACGTCAAGGAGGTGATCCGCCGTGCCGTCCTCGAATACGGCGATCAGTTCACGCAGTCCCAACTCGTCGAAATCGCCGAATCCGGCCGCTGGCAGGCCGCCCTCAACCGCCGCCGATACCTGTAACTGCAGCAGGCAAACACACGGCGGCTGGTTTCACGGAAAATCTCGGCATCCTGCCGAATTTTCCTTGGCGACCTCCGGTCGCTGGTTCAAACCCGGCCCTCCGGGCCTGGCGCGGGGTCGCGGGTCTCATCTCGGCATCCTGCCGAATTTTCCTTGGCGACCTCCGGTCGCTGGTTCAAACCCGGCCCTCCGGGCCTGGCGCGGGGTGGTTGTTCTTTGCATGACAGGCTGAAGCCTGTCCCACTTC
>CAMDFJ010000018.1 GCA_945897435.1 Candidatus Kuenenia stuttgartensis
GCGTCATCACCGTGTAGGGAACTTCCTTCGTGATCGTCTCCCAGACCGGCTTGCAGACGGTGTAGTTGACGGTCTTCGAACGGGTCTCCCAGACCGGCTTGCAGACGGTGTACTCGACCTCCTTGAACGACTTTTCTGTCTCGTAGCGAACGCAGTCGATCTGCTTCTGTTCGACGACCTTCTCGCGGATCGTCTTGTAGCAGGTGTACTGCTTCTGCTCGTAGACGACGTCCTTGACCATGCGGGTGCCGCAGCAGGAGGCCTTGGCCTCACAACTCGGCTCGCTGGCGGACGCCTCACAACTCGAACAACCACCACGGGCATGCGCGAAACCGACCGTGGTCAGTTTGCCGCTGCCGTGTTTGTAGCTGGCAATGCCGCAGTAGGCGGCGTCGGCGCGATGGGCCGACGACGCGATACAGCACAGTGCCAGCAGACAACAAAGCCACGTATTCCTCATGTCTGCTGCCTCTTGGAAGAGGACGGCTCCTGGAACTGGGTGAAAACCGGGGAAGCGAAACGCTGGAGCACGGAGATGGCCGCCCATCTCCGCACCTTCACAAAGATCGGCCATAAACTCCCCGCAGGTTGACCATCCAACGCAATCAATCCGGCTTTTCCAGAGTTCCAGGCCCGTTACAACCGCTGCATTCAGACCCGCGCGGGCCGGTTTCCTTGCGACCCGACTGAAGCGGCGGGTAGAGTCTCCCGCGGGTTGGGAACCCCCTCCACGCGGCATTGCATGACCGATTCCCGAACACAGCCCGGCGAAACCCCTTCCGACGCCTCGGTGCCGAAGGTCGTCGTCAGCCGGATCAGTCTCTATCTCCGCGAACTCCAGCGGCTCCAGGCCGCCGGTCAGCAGACGATCTCATCGAGCCAGCTCGGCACGCTGCTGGGCTTCAGCGATGCCCAGGTTCGCAAGGACCTCGGCTTCTTCGGGCAGTTCGGCTATCCGGGCGTCGGCTACCGCTGCGACGAACTCATCCGGGCGATGCGCGACATCCTCGGCACCAATCAGCCCTGGCCCGTCGTGATGCTCGGCGCGGGCAACCTCGGCCAGGCGCTCCTCGGCTACCGCGGTTTCGGCCGGCAGAACTTCTCGATCGCCGCAGTCTTCGACGCCGACCCGGCCAAGGTGGGCCAGACGATCCAGGGCGTCAGGATTCATCCGCTCGACGACCTCCCCGGTATCGTCCGTTCCCGGGGCATCCGCCTGGGAATGATCGTCGTCCCGGCCGAGCGGGCCCAGGAGGCGGCCGATCTGCTGGTGGCCGCGGGCGTCGAGGGAATCGTGAATTTCGCCCCCGTCACGCTCACCCTGCCGCCACACGTGGACGTTGTCTCGGTCGACCTGGCGATCGAACTCGAGCAGCTGTCGTTTGCGGTCACCAACAAACTCGCCAGATCCCTGGGCGACGCGACCGCGTCCTGAAACTACACTCGCGGCATGCATCCCGACCGCATCGTCGTCTTTCTGCCCTGTCATTCGCTCGAAGATTTCCCGACCTGGCTCGACGACACCGGGGCCGACGACCTGCTCGCTGCCTGGACGGCCGCCTGGCACCCGCAACTGATCGCCACCGTCGGCTCGATGCCCGACTGGGCGAGCGCCGAATACCCGCCACGCGACGCGGCCACGGTGCTCGGAATCGTTCCTGCACAGTGCGATCGCCAGGTTTCCGAACTGATCGACGCCGCCGGAATGGCCGGTTCCTGCTGGGTGCGGGGCGTCCACGGCCGATCGGCAATCGTCGAGATGTCAGTCGCTGAACTCGGAGCCGCTGCCCCGGCTGCAGTGCCGCTGGCCGACGACTTCCACGCCCTCGGCCTGGCCTGGCTGCTCGCCGAACTGCTTGCCCGCAGGATGCGATCCTCCACGGCCCTCGGGGGCTCCGACTTTGCAGACGCCGTGCTGGCGGCGGCCAGGGCAGCGATGGAGGGCAACGAGCCGCTCGCCAGGGAAAAGCTGCGGGAGTGCTTTGGCATCCTGGAGGCGACGCGGGCCCAATACTATCCGGTCGATTTCTGGATCCTCGATCTCGTGCTCCTCGCCGAATCGTCTGGGGGTGATCGGCTGGCCGCCGAACTCGACGCGCCAGTGCCGCTCGGACTCGTGGCCACGGGGAGGGTCGTCGAGTCGCTGGCCTCGAGCGATCCCGTTCTCGTTGAGCGGCTGCGACATCGACTGCAGGCCGGCGATGCCGAGCTCATCGGCGGCCGCGACGAGAGCCGTCCGCTCGATCAGTGCACGCTGGCGACGATCCGCGAATCGCTCGCCAGAGGCCGGGAGATCTACGAGCGACATCTCGGCCAACCGGCCAGGACCTTCGGCCAGTGCACTGGCGGCTGGTCGGCGTTTCTGCCCGATCTGCTCGTCGAGGCCGGATTCGTGGCCGCCGTCTGGAACCTGTTCGACGGCACGCCGCTGCCAGACCCGGCCGCAAGCCGGATCCGCTGGCTGGGAGGCAGCGGCGGCTGCATCGAGGGTGTCGCACGGCCGCCGCTCGACGCCCGGTCGCCGGCCACGATCCTCTCGCTTCCGGAAGCCATCGGCACCGTCCTCGACCATGACCACACGGCCATCATCCTCTTCGCCCACCATGCGGGCACTGCCAGCCAGTTTTTTCACGACCTCCGCAGAATCGGCGGCTGGAGCCGGGCACTCGGCCGGTTTGTGACGCCCTCACGGCTGATCGCCGACACCCCGGGCATGGGCAGCCCCGTTGATTTCAGCCCCGATGTCTATCCGACCGGATTGCCGAGCCGCCAGGATGCATCAGCCGCCGATCCGGTCGGCCTCCATGTCGCCGTGGCCCGCGACGAGGCCGCCAGATTGTTCGAACAGGAGCCCGCGGTTCAAAAGGCCGTCGAGATGCTCCGCAGGCCGTCGAAGCCGACGTCGTCTGGCAGTCGTTCCCCGAAGCCGACACTCTGGGACCGACTCGCCGGTCTGGGAAGCCGCGACGACGACAACGACCGGCTGCGGCTCGACAACGGCATGATCAGCCTCAGGGTGCATCCAAAGACGGGCGGCATCCTCTCGCTGAGAGGGCCCGATGACCGGGCAAACAGGCTCTCGCAACAGCTCGCCGTGCGTTCCACCCGCTCGGCCCCGGCCGTCGGAGCCGCATGGGAGGACTCCCTCGAGCGGGCGGACTATTCAACGATGCTCGCCGAGACGATCGAGCCCGATGGACAGGGATGCCTTGTCAGCCGCGGCAGGCTCCTGGCACCGACCGGTGGCATGCTCGGCCGCTACACCCAGCGGGTCTGGCTCGTCGAAGGGGAGCCACTCGCCCGGATGGAATGGGAAATCGATCTTTCCGAGACCATGCCCGAGGGCTTCTCTGGAGCCGTGCTCGAGTCCCACGCCGCCTGCCGGTTTGCCTGGAACGAAAACGACCAGACCGAAGTCCGCCGCAGCCTGCACGGCGAACCGATCGTCAGCGAACGAACGGCGTTCAGTGCCCCGCACTTCCTCGAAGTCGTCCCGCTGCCCGAGGCGGGCCGGCCCGTTCCGGCCAAGGTCTTCATCGGCTGCTGCGGTCTGCCCTGGCACCTGCGACCCCAGCCGCAGATGATCGATTCGATCCTGTTTGCAGGCGGCCGGTCGCGGGGGAGCGGCTCGCTGGCGGTGGGGCTTGGCGTGGCCCGGCCGCGGGAAGTAGCGTTGGCGCTATTGGTCGATGACCGATCGCAGTCCCCGCGTGCAGGAGTCGTCGGATGATCATCACGCTCGACGGGCCTGCCGGCGCCGGCAAGAGTTCCGCGGCCCGTTCGCTGGCACGGAGGCTTGGATGGTGCTACATCGACACCGGAGCCATGTATCGGGCCGTCGCCCTCGTTGCGCTCGACAGGTCGATCCCTCTCGAAGACGCCGCCAGACTGGCCGAACTCGCCGAGTCGATCAGGATCCTGTTCGTCGAGGGTCGGGTGCTCGTCGATGACCGCGACGTCTCGACGGAGATTCGCACCGAACGGATCACACTCGCAACCAGGCCTGTCGCAGACGCCCCTGCCGTCCGTGAGGCAATGAAGCGGGTGCAGCGGAGGATGGCCGAGGGGACCGACGTGGTGACCGAGGGCAGGGACCAGGGTTCGGTGGTGTTTCCCTTCGCGGAGTTGAAGGTCTTCCTCACCGCCTCCGCCGAGGAACGGGCCCGCCGTCGATTCCGTGAGGAGGTTGCCCGGGGCCATTCTGCCAGCTTCGAAAAGGTGCTCGACTCGCAGTCGCGTCGGGATGAGGCCGATGAGAAGCGGCCCGTGGGCACGCTCAAGCCGGCCGATGATGCGATCCTGCTGGAGACCGACGGGCTCTCGCCGGAGCAGGTGGTCGATGCGCTCCTGGCCCTCGTCGAGGCTCGGCGACGGCCGGCAGAGCCCCCGGACCGCCGCCCATGATGGCCGCTGAGGAAAGCCCAATCGCCGCCGCTGGCGGACGGCACAGCCGATTCGGACGCTGGCTCTACAGCTGGCTTTGGATCATCTGTCGGGCACTCGGGGTTTCGGTGTTCGGCGTGCGGACGCGTTTTGCCGAGCCGCTGCCCGAGTCGGGCGGACTGATCGTGCTTTCGAGCCATCAGAGCCACCTCGATCCGCTCCTGCTCGGGCTGGCCTGCAATCGCCGGCTCTCGAGCCTGGCCCGCAGTTCGCTCTATGCCTTCAAGCCCTTCGGAGCCGTCATCACCGCGCTCGATGCGGTGCCGATCGATCGCAACTCATCGGCCGTCGCGGCGATGAAGGCCGTGATCAGACGGCTCGAGGCGGGTGCGGCGGTCGTCATCTTTCCGGAGGGCACGCGAACACCGAACGGCCGACTTGGCCAGCTGCAAAGCGGCTTCGCGCTGATGGCCAAGCGGGCCCGGGTGCCGATCGTGCCGGTGGCCATCGTCGGTGCCTGGGAATGCTGGCCGAGGAGCCGGATCCTGCCCCGCCCCGGCCGAATCCGGCTGGAGTTTGGCAGACTGATCACGGCCGAAGAGATCGCCGCCATGGACGAACGCCAACTTGTTGCAGAGTGCGCGGCGAGAATCGGTGTGCTCGACACCGCCGCCCGCCGAATTCGCGATCACCGACCTACTGGGCGGCACGGGCCCGTTTGAACGGATCGACACGGCCGCCGCCCGGTCCCGGTGGCGGCGTGTTGGGTGACTGGCCGAAGGGAAGCATCCTCGGCCAGCCGAGGTTCATGCCTGGCCACTGCGCCGGTGGTGTCGGCCCGACGGCGGTGGCCGGTGGTGGCGAGCCGGCCGTATCGACCACGGCCGCCTTGGGGGCTGCCGGCACGACGGGCACGGCAGGCAGCGACACGGGCGGCCGAAGCAGTTCACTCGGCGCCGGAAAGGCCGTCTCAGCCGCTGTCTGAGGGGTGGCAGAAACGACGCTGGCAGGTATGCCTCCTGGAGTTCCTCGCTCGAGGACCCTGACCGTGACATCGTCGATCCTGGCCTCACCGAGGCCGGTGAGTGCGAACGTGATGGTGAACGGCTCTCCCGAGGCGTCGCCCGGGACCACCCGATAGAGCACGAGCCGCCGCCATCCCGGCGTCGCGCCGACCCGCTCGGCAAGCGCTGGACCGCCGATTGAATCAAACACGAGCAGTCCATCCACACTTCCCTTCACAGGCCCGGGAACCCAGACCCGGGCCTCGATCTGCAGCAGTTTTCCACTCGGCGGGCTGATGGGCGGCGTCGTGATCCAGACGGGCGGGGTCTCGAGCACGAGCGGGGCCTCTGCGGGATTCACGGCCTCCGCCCTGATCCGCAGGCTCGCCGTGCCCGAGGCCGGCTCGTCCCGCGACATGTCGACGAGCGTGCGGAGTTCGGGCTGCCTCACGGCGAAGTGCCGCCAGCCATTTCCGGCAAGATCCTCGATCCGCTCCATGCCGCCGCCCGGGAGGATGTTTTCCTGCGGCTGGATCGTCGTCAGCGCCTCGATGAACTGCCAGTGTTCTGCCAGCGTCGCGTCGGAGGTTGCCAGCGGACCGGCCACCATCGACCCGAGTGCAAGCACACCCCGTTCCCAGGTGAGCCGCTCGCACTGCCCGGCCACGGCATAGGCCCGGTCCAGCTTGGCCATTGCCGCCGCCGGATCGGTTGCCGCAAGAGCCTCTCCCTCGACGGCATCCCGCTGGGCCTCTGCCAGGAGCCCGGCGAGCGGAAGGTGACCGAGAGCCGAGGGGGGGAGGCGGCCGAGGAGTGTTGCGCCGTCGGCCAGCACGATCGAGGCCTGGGCACGGGCCGAGGCGAGGGCCGCTGGAGCGAGTTCGCGGACGCGTTCCTGAACGTGTCCGGTGACCGCTGGATCGCCGCTGAGCAGGACGAGCCCCGACGACCGAAAGCCGTCGAGCACGATCGAGATGCCCCCTGTCACCCGCTTCTGTCGCAGGGGCCGAAGCCCGCCGGCATCCAGGCTCCAGGCCTGGTGCGCCTCCGGGACGCCGGGCACCAGCAGCGAGAGCTGGTCGTTCTCCTTGGGGCGATCGCCCTGATAGTGGCGGGCCACGATCTGCGACCCCTGCACGCACCGCCAGACAAGCACCATCCGCGAGCGTGAGGCCTCCAGCACGACCGCCTTGACCTCGGGATCGCTCGCCGTCGCGGCGGCCGCGAACCGGCCTGCGGCTGCAAATGGCTCGAGGGGCTTGAGCTTGATGTTCATCGCCCGGGTTGCCGCCGCCCGCGACCGGGCCTCACGATCGTCGCCGTCGAGGCGGCTTGCCGAGGCGAAGAGGATGCCCCGACTTCCGGCCGCGACCGCGGTCATGGCGGCGAGCGTCAGGCTCTCGGGGTCGACCGCCAGCCCGCGGCCGCCGATGCCGGCAAGGGCGGCTGCCTGGCGTGCTGTCCGCGGATCGAGTTCCGTCGAAAGCGTGGCATAGATTGGCGTGCCCGGGCGGGTGAGGCGGGGCCGCTCGCGGAGCCAGGTCAGGTAGTCGGCGAGTTCGAGGCTCGTGCCGAGCACTGTCCTGCGGGCGACGAGCATGTCGACGTGCCGTGAAACCGCCCGCAGGCCGGAATCAGCCGATCCAATCAGACCCCGTCCGGCCCGGGTGTCGCAGGCCCGGACCCGGCGGGCCCGCTCCGCGAGAGCGTCGACATCGGCCTCGGCGAGACCGCTGCCCATGTCCCAGAGCAGGACCCTGTCCCAGGAGGCCGAGAAGACCGGCAGCGATTCTGGATCGCGGATGTCGACGTCGGGCAGTTGCGGCGGCGGACAGATCACCCAAACCCCGGCCCGTCGGGCCTCGTCAAGCAGGTCGGTGGAGGCGGGTGCCGGCAGACGCACGCAGTTGAAGCCGAGCGAGGCGATGAAGTCGAGAGGTTCTCCGTTGTGGTCGATGGACCTGGGAAAGAACGGCAGGCCACCGACCTCGAGCACGCCGCGGGCAACACCACTCGGCGGGTCGGCCGAGACGGTGGGCAGGTCTGGCTGCGGCGAATTCTGCGACGAAGGAGAGCCACCAGCCGGCGGCAGAGGGGGCGGCGCCGCGATCGGCGTCTGAATCGGGGCCGCATACTGGGCCGGCACGACCGCCCCAAAAGTCTCTTCCCTTGTCGTTCGGCTCGACGGCGTCTCAGGCACTGGGCCGGTCGCCACGGCAGTCGGCTCGACCACGCCCTCGAGCAACAGGTCGTCGATCGCGACATCGTAGCGGCCCGGCGCGGAGTAGAGATCGAGCACCAGATGCGTCACAACCGCGCCGCCGATGTCGCCGGCAGGCCCGTGCTCCGCCCGCAGGGCCAGCAGCTGTCGCTGCAGGCCGGTCGCCAGCCCGCCCACGCGCAACTGCTCCCAGCGATCGACGTCGATTGAGATCGTTCCTGGCACGAGCACTTCTACTGCCCTGCCCGTCTTCGGGGCGATGAACTGCGGCAGCAGCACCCGCGCGGAGAGCCGGATGTCGGGCCGATCCGACCGCACCCAGAGCGATGCCTTCCATTCGTCGATGGCCCGGGCCCGAGGCAGCGGCATCTGGATGCGGAGCGTCGTGCCGGCGCTGGCCTCGATCAGGAACCGCTCACCGCCGGCTCCGCGGTGGGCCGCCTCCCGTGAGCGGGAATGCCCGAGCAGGCGGTGGCCAACATCCGACTCCGCGACCGCCCAGCTTGTTGCGGGGTCCTCGAACGAGTCCTCGACCGTCGCCGCCGAAGCCGACACCCCGAGGAGGAAGGTCAGCCAGGCGCAGGCCGCCGTTGTCCGAGGGTGAAGCGGGCGTCTGAGACGGAACAGGTCCATCGTGAAGGCTGCTTTCGGTTTCCACCCGGGCTGACTGGGAAAGGGTGGCAAAGGGGGCTTTTAGCAGTCCTGCCGGCTCCGGCTCCAGAGCAGCCGGGCCGGGAGATGGCCTTTTTCAAAGACTTTTGAACGGGCTCGATGGCACCTGAACCGGGCTCAATCGCACGGTCCCACTTGCGGTGGCTCCGCGGGCTGCGAAAACTAGCGTTTCAGCGGGTCAACCCCGGCGACGGCATCCAGCATGAAACCCACCACCGCCGAGGAACTCGCCAATCGGGTTCAGGATCTCCAAATCGCCAGCCCGGCCCAGCTCGACGCCGTCTGGTCGGAACTGGGCGGACATAGCCTGGCCCCGGAGGTCCTTGGAGCGGCGCTCCTGCGACGCGAATTGCTGACGAGCTACCAGCTCGATCGTCTGCTGCGTGGTGAACGGGGCGGATACTTCTATGGCAGAGCGATGGTGCTCTATCAGGTCGGCGCCGGTTCGTTCGCCCGGGTCTACCGGGCCGTCAACCCTGACGATGGCCGGGTGCTGGCAGTCAAGGTGCTCCGAACCCGCTACAGCAACGATCCGGAGAAGTGCAAGGCGTTTCGTCGTGAAGGTGAGATGGGCCGCCTGCTCCGCCATCCCAACATCGTGGCCATCGAGGATGTCGGCCAGGAGAACAACGCGAGCTACATCACGATGGAGTTCGTCGAAGGCCAGACGCTCCGCGAACTGGTGAGGATCCGCGGTGCCGTCGACCTGCGACGGGGACTCGACCTCATCCAGCAGCTCCTCTCGGGACTCGAATACGCCCACCGGCGCGGCGTCACGCACCGCGACCTGAAGGCCTCAAACGTGCTCATCTCGACCAACGGGCAGGCAAAGCTCGTCGACTTCGGCCTGGCTGGCGTCGATGCGGATTCCGGCGACAGGTCGCTCGGCCGGCTCGAGCAGCCGCGAACGATCGACTACGCCGCGCTCGAAAAGATCGCCGGCATGAAGGACGACAGCGTCCGCAGCGACATCTACTTCCTCGGCACGATCGCCTACCTGATGCTTTCCGGCAAGCCGGCCCTCAAGGAATCGCGGGAGCGTTCTGAAAGATCCGACCCACGGCGGTTCACCTCGGTTGAACCACTCGCCGCCCGGGCACCCCAGATTCCCCGCGATGTGGTCGATGTCGTGGTCAGGATGATGAACCTCGATCCCCTCGAACGCTGGCAGACCGTGGCCGATGTCCGGCGGGCCCTCGAACCGCTGGCCGCCAGACACTCGGCCGAGGCCGCGGAGACGGCCGCGATCCCTTCCGCCGAACGGGAGACCGATCCAGCCGGCGCCCGGGCTGCAGACACGGCGCGGCTCAGTTCGGCCCCGAAGACGAAGGCCACCCTGATGGTCGTGGAAACCTCACAGACCGCTCAGGAATCGCTGCGAACGTTTTTCACGAAGCTCGGATATCGCGTTCTGATGACGGAGAATCCGCAGCGGGCACTGGCCAGGTTTTCCAGCATTCCGGCCCCGGCGGATTGTCTCGTGATCAGCGGTCTGTCGCTCGGCGAGGATGCTGTGGCGGCCTTCAACACGCTTTCGACCGATCCCTACTTCGCCACCGTGCCCGCGATCCTACTCGCTGGAGCGAACCAAAAGGATGTCGTCGACGCGGCCAAGGTCGACGAGCGCCGCCGGATCGTCTCGTCGCCGGTCCGCACCGCCGAGGTGCAGGAAATCCTCGAGCAGCTCGTCGTCCGCAAGTGAGCGGCGATCGCGGCCCCCGACCTTCGTCTCCCGCCCCAAGGGCCATCCCGACCTCGGCTCAGTCCTTCGAGTGCAGGCCGCACTCGGTCTTGGCGGTGCCGCTCCAGCGCCCTGCCCGCTCGTCCTCTCCGGCCGTGACCGCCCGCGTGCACGGCCAGCAGCCGATGCTGATGTACCCCTGGTCATGCAACGGGTTGTAAGGGATGTTTTCCTTGACGATCAGGTCCCAGACCCTGGCCTTCGTCCAGTTGGCGAGCGGCGAGATCTTCACGACCCCGAACTTCCGGTCCCAGCCCACGATCGGCGAGATGGCCCTGTCCGCGCTCTGATCCCGACGGATGCCGCTCATCCAGGCATCGAATCGTTCGAGCACCCGTTCGATGACGGCGATCTTGCGATCGGCGCAGCAGCGGTTGGAATCGGTGCGATAGAGGGGGCCACCATGGAGCCGCTCGTATTCCTCCACCGTCGTCGCGGGCCGCTCGAGGACCACCTCGATGCCGTACCGCCGGGCGATCCGGTCGCGAAGTTCGAGAGTTTCCTGAAACTGGTAGCCGGTCTCGAGATTGAAGATGTGGGTCCGCGGGGCGACCGTGGCCAGCCAATGGATGATCGCGCAGCCTTCCGGTCCGAAGGCCGTTGCCATCGTCAGCCGATCGCCATACCGCTCGGCCGCCCAGCGGATGATCTCCGGCGGTTCCGCGGACTCGAGTGTCTCGCTGGCGCGGGCGAGATCCGCGAGAAGTTCCTGCGACGGTTCGGCGGGAGCTGAGTGGGTTCCTTCGGAGTGTGCCATGACCCCTTCACAATAGGGTCTGCCGCGGGATTTATCGACCCGAAATCGACCCGGGAATTGCCCGATTCCGGGCCGGCGGTAGTCTGTGCGGAACCATCCGTTCAGAGGAGTGCAAGAGTCATGGCCCGCAGCGTCGCATTGGGAATCGATCTGGGGGCATCCGGTGGCCGGGTCGTGTCCGGCGCCTTCGACGGCCGGCTGATTGAACTCGAGGAGATTCACCGCTTCGAGAACGGCCCGGTTCCGGTGGGCGGCGAACTCGTCTGGGATCTCGTCCGGCTCTGGCAGGAGGTCGTGACAGGACTCCGCGCCGCCGCCTCGCGGCATGGCGGCTCGGTGCATTCCGTCGGCGTCGACACCTGGGGGGTCGACTTCGCCTTCCTCGACGGCGACGGCTCGCTCCTGGCCAACCCGGTCTGCTACCGCGATCCCCGCACCCGGGGCATGCTGGCCGCGGCCGAGCGGGTCGTACCGCGGGAGGAAATCTTCGCGGCGACCGGGCTGCAGTTCATGGAGATCAACTCGCTCTATCAGCTGCTCGCCTTGAGGGACCGGCGATCGAGCCTGCTGGCCGCAGCCGATCGGATCCTGATGATGCCGGACATCTTCCACTGGCTGCTCTCCGGCGAGGCCACCAATGAGCACACGAACGCCTCGACGTCGCAGTGCTACGATCCGCAGCGACGCGATTGGGCGTTCGGCATGCTGGAGCGGTTTGATCTGCCGAAGAAGATATTCGGAGGCCTGGTCGATCCCGGCACCGTCCTCGGCGGCCTGAGGCGGGATCTCGCCGATGAGACCGGTCTGCACTCCGCCCGGGTCGTGGTTCCAGGCACCCACGACACCGCCAGCGCCGTGGCCGCCGTGCCGGCGTCCGCCCCGCCCAGTGCCCGGCCTGACTGGTGCTATGTGAGCCTGGGCACCTGGGCCCTCGTGGGTGCCGAACTCGACCGCCCGCTCGTGACGCCCGCCTGTCTGGCCCACAACTTCACCAACGAGGGAGGCATCGACGGAACGACCCGCCTGCTCAAGAACATCTGCGGCCTCTGGCTTGTGCAGCAGTGCCGGGCAAGCTGGGCCAGGGCGGGTACGTCCTGGAGCTGGGAACAGCTCACGGCACTGGCCTCGGAGGCGCCGCCGTTGACGACGCTGATCGATCCCAACCATCCGTCGCTCGTCGCCCCCTCCGACATGCCCGATGCGATCCGCAGTCTGGCACGCGCCAGCGGCGAACCGGTTCCGGAATCGACAGCCGCGGTTGTCCGTACCGCCCTCGAGAGCGTTGCAGCCGCGGTCCGGCGGACGATCGAGGAACTCGACGCCCTGCTCGGCCGCCGCATTGAGCGGGTGCACGTCGTCGGCGGGGGCGTCAAAAACAGGCTGCTCTGCCAGATGATCGCCGATGCCAGCGGCCGTCCGGTCGTCGCGGGTCCCGTCGAGGCCACGGCGATCGGCAACCTGCTCGTGCAGCTGCTCGCACACGAGGGCAGGATCGATCTGCGGGAGGTACGGGCCGTCGTCCGCGACAGCTTCGAACTCGCGCATTTCGAGCCGCGGGACTGCGATCGCTGGAGCGGAAGCCTGGCCCGGCTGGCAGGCGGCCTTCAGCGGTAGACGAAGCTGTAGACGATCATCCCGACGAGTGATGCCAGAATCAGGGCCGCCGCCCAGATCGACCGTCTCAGCCAACGGGAGGCGATCTCCGACTCCCGCTCGAGCTGCACCCGCTCCTGCTCCTTGAGGTGCTCCCGACTGTCGGCATACCTGAGCACGAAGACCGCGTTGCACTTCGGGCAGACCACCTGCTGGTCGAGCATCGCGGCCGTCGTCCTGAGCAGGTGCCCCTGCGGACAGGGAATCTTGTAGGTGGCCGGACGATCCTCGGCTCCAACCTCGAAATCGGAGCCGTCGTCTGAAGGGGCGGAAGGCGGAACGGGCCGGACTGGAGCGACCGCCGCCGAACGGGCTGGGCCTGCCTTGGCGGGCGTTCGACAGATCGGACAGATGCTCTTGCCAGCCTCCTCGACGCCCGGTCCGCGATAGCCGCAGATGCAGGTGATGGAAGAAGCCATGATCGCCTACGCAGCCTGGAGATGGGGTGCCGGCCGCTTGCTGACAACGCCATGTTCCACCTGGATGATCGCGTCGGCAAGCGAGAGGGTGCTGGCCCGGTGGGTGATCATGATCACGGTCCGGTTTTCGACATATTTCGCCAGTGCCTCGTGGATCAGTCGCTCGCTCTCGACGTCGATCTGGCTGGTCGCCTCGTCGAGCACGAGGATCTCAGCATTTCTCAAAAACGCTCTGGCCAGCGAGATCCGCTGCCGCTGCCCGCCAGAAAGACGAAACCCGTTCGGCCCGACCATGGTCTGATAACCCCCGGGCATCACCGAAATGAACTCGTGGGCGTGGGCCTTCTTCGCGGCGGCGATGATCTCCTCTTCGGTCGCGTCCCAGCGGCCGTACCGGATGTTGTAAAGGATCGATTCGTTGAAAAGTTCGGTCTGCTGTGTGACCAGTGCGATCCGCCGTCGCAGGTCGTGCAGGGCGACGTCGGTCAGCGGCACTCCATCGAGCATCACCCGACCCTTGGTCGGATCGTAGAACCGGCAGACGAGGTTCACGAGCGTGCTCTTCCCGCCCCCGTTCGGACCGACGATGGCGACCCGTTCGCCGAAGCGGATGCTCAGGTTGACGTCGCGGAGCACCGTGTCGATGCCGTCGTAGCTGAACGACACGTCGTCGAAGCGGATTTCGCGGTGAGGCGATGGGACCGGCTTCGGCTCGGCCGGCTCGGCAAGTCTCGACGATGTGTCGAGCAGCGGGTAGAGCGACTGGGCGCCGACGATGCCGACGTTGACGCCGGTGAGCACCCCGGAGAGCTTCCGGACGGGGTCGCTGGCACCGATCAACATCCCGAAAAAGACCATGATTCCAGGGACGGTCATCGGTCGTTCAGTCATCGTGATGCCGAAGATCTGTGTCTGCTGATTGATCACCAGCCAGGCCCCGACGGCGATCGAGGTCGCCACCATGCCGATGCCGAGGATCTCGGTGATCGGGTTGGCCAGCGCCGAATAGAGGGTGTGCTTCATGCCAGCCTTCATCATGTCGCCGGTGCAGTCACGAAACTTGGCACGCTCGAAGTTTTCCATCGTGTAGGCCTGCACGGTGAGAACGTTGTTGAGCGCCTCGAGCAAGACGTGGTGGAAGCCACGGGAACGCTCGAGGATTCCCTTCGAGATGCCGCGGATCCTGCGGTTGAGCCAGACCATCAGGAAGCCCACCAGCGGCGCCATCGTCAGACAGGCGAGCGTCAACTGCCAGGAAATGCAGAAGGCACCGGCCAGGCAGGCGATGATCTTGAGCGGCTCGGTGACCGCTCCGCCGAAGACGCTCGTGATTCCAGCCGAAAGCATGTCGGAGGTGCTCGTGACCTGGGCCATGAAGCCTGCCGAGCCACGGCCCATGAACTGGGCCCGGTCGAGTTCGAGGGCCTTGTCGAAGACCCGCAGCCGAAGATCGCGGCTGATGTTCATCGCCACCCAGCTGACGATCAGCGTGCCGGCCAGGAGCAGCGCATGCTTGAGGAAGGTGCTCACGACGACGAACGCCACCACCCAGAGCACGGTTTCAAAGGGATCGTTCGGCAGGAAGCGGGCCAGCCAGGGTGCGAGTCTTTCCGAGGTTGCAACGATCGCCTCGTCTCCCCGGAGCGAGAGGTCGAGGGTGTCGACACGGTGTCTGGCCGCGACCGCGTCGTCTCCGGCGAGGCGGCCCGCGGCGAGATCCGCGGCGAGGCTGGTTCGTTCAGTGCGGCCGTCGTCGATTCGCTTCCGGGCGTCGTCGATCCTGCGCTCGTTCCAGGACTGCAACGAGTCGCCATTGAGGGTCACCTCGATGATCGGGAAGAGTGCCGCGATGTTCGCGCCCCAGAGCCCGGCCACGCCGGCCGAACAGAGGAAGGCGGCCGCCAGGAGCGGCCAGCGCTTGGAGGCGTCTCGCAGGGCGCGAAGGAAATAGTGCATCGGTGTGGCGGCTTGGTGTTCGGGCGAACCAGTTGATCCCAAGAGGAATCGGAATCCTCGCATCAACACACCATACGAGGCCACCCGAGAACGGCGCGGGTAGACTGCACACGACGAGTCAAAATGGGAGGTTCAAGGCCTCTGGCGACGCCTTGCGGTCGGGGAAGGTAGTCCGATCGGCCGCCCGGCTCAAGACGAACTCGCCCGACGTGGGACAGGATTCAGCCTGTCTTTGCCCGAGGTGGGACAGGCTTCAGCCTGTCACTCTTGCCCTTGCATCAGCCCTCGGCCCGGGAGCGGAGCTCGGCGGCCAGAAGCGTGTTGGCCAGCAGCATCACGACCGTCAGCGGACCGACGCCCCCCGGCACGGGCGAGATCCAGCCGGCGACCTCGCGGACGGCCTCGAAATCGACGTCGCCGACGAGTCGGCTCCTGCCTTCCCGCTCGACCCGGTTGATTCCGACATCGATCACGACGGCACCCGGCTTCACCATCTCGCGGCCGATCATTCCGGGCCGGCCGACGGCGGCCACGAGGATGTCGGCCCGACGGGTGTGTTCGGCCAGATCGACGGAGCGGCTGTGGCAGAGGGTTACCGTGGCGTCGCCGCCGCTGCCCTTGGCCGAAAGAAGCAGAGCCAGCGGCCGGCCGACGATGTCGCTGCGGCCGACGATCACAGCATGCCTGCCGGCCGTGGGAATGTCGGCATCGATCAGCATCCGCTGGACGCCAGCGGCCGTGCAGGGGATGAACCGCGGCCGACCCTGAGAGAGGAGTCCGGCGTTCTCGGGGTGAAATCCGTCGACATCCCGGTCGGGGGGCACGGCATCGAGCACGGCGATGGTATCGACGTGGGCCGGCAGCGGGAGTTGCACCAGGATTCCGTCGGCCGAACCGTGGACACCGCGGGCAATCTCGTTCACCAGCCCGACGAGCGTGGCGGTATCGGCGTCTGCCGACACCCGGATCACCTCGGCATCGATGCCGACCCGCAGGGCGGCGTCGTGCTTGCTCTTCACGTAGGAGGCGCTTGCGGCCATGTCACCGACGAGAACGACCACCAGCCGTGGCCGGCGCCGAAAGACGCCGGAAAATGTCGCCGCCTCGGCCCGGAGCGATTCCTCGATCCTGCCTGCCAGTCCGCGGCCGTCGAGCAGTTCCGCGGTCATGTCGCCTCGTTCATGTACATCATCCGCAGCTGATGCTGAACCTCCTCAAGCTGCCGCCGCTCGTCGGTCGAGAGGTTGCCGGCCGTTTTCGATTCGAGCATCGTCAGCGTGTCGATGAAGTGCTTCGCGGTCGGCAGGTTGCGGTGCGACTTCTGGGTGATCGGATTGGGAATCCGGCCGAGGGCCATCAGGGCCTGGGTGAAGAGCGTGTGCACCAGAAACTCGAATGTTGCAGGCGGGGTTTCCATGCCCCCGGCCGCGTCGGGAATGATCGGCTCCCTGCTCTCGTCGGGCCCGCTGTCATGCATCCTCTCGACTCCTCGATGACGGTCTCGGAAATGAACCTTGCGAAACGCTCCGGCCTGAAACCCCGGAGCCGCGACGGCCTAATGCTCGCCGACCCAGGCGCTGCCCGCATGCCGCTCGACCGCGGCGGCCACGAGTCCGGCAAACAGCGGATGGGCGGCCGTGGGCTTGCTCTTGAACTCCGGATGAAACTGAACGGCCACAAACCAGGGATGGTCGGCCAGTTCCACGATCTCCACGAGCGACCCGTCGGGGCTCGTCGCGGCGATCGTGAGGCCGGCCCGCTCCAGCTGCTCCCGGTAGCGGGGATTGAACTCATAGCGATGCCGGTGCCGCTCCGAGATCTCGAGCCCGCCGTAGGCCATGGCCGACCTGGTTCCCTCGGCGACCACGGCCGGCTGGGCTCCGAGCCGCATCGTGCCCCCCTTCTCGACCACCCCCTGCTGCTCATCCATCAGGCAGATCACCGGGTGGGGCGTGTTGCGGGCAAACTCGGTCGAATGGGCCCCTTCGAGGCCGGCGCAGTTGCGGGCCACGTCGATCACCGCGCACTGCATGCCGAGGCAGATGCCCAGAAACGGCAGTCGCCGTTCGCGGGCGAAGCTGATCGCCTCCACCTTCCCCTCGACGCCCCGCTCGCCGAACCCGCCGGGCACGATCAGGCCGTCAAATCCGGCCAACAGCCGTTCGGCCCCCTCGCGTTCGATGTCCTCGCTCTTGATCGGCTGAACGCGAACCTGCGTCCGGTTGGCGATGCCGCCATGGTCGAGGGCCTCGTAGATGCTCTTGTAGGCGTCGCGGTGTTCGGCGTACTTGCCGACCAGGGCGATCGAAACCTCATGCTCGGGGTTCCGAAGCCTGTGGAGCAGTTCGTGCCACTGCTCCAGTTCGGCGGTCCTGGCCTGCAGGCCGAACCGCCTGAGGATGATCTCGTCGATCCGGTTCGACTGCAACGAGAGCGGCACCTCGTAGATCGAGAAATCCTTGTCACGCTCCTCGATCACGGCATCGAGCGGAACGTTGCAGAAGAGCGCGATCTTCTCGCGGTCGGAAACATCGAGCGCCCGCTCCGTACGGCAGACGAGCACGTCGGGCTGGATGCCGATCTGCCGGAGGATGCCGACGGAATGCTGGGTCGGCTTGGTCTTCAGTTCGCCGGCCGCCTTGAGGTAGGGCACGAGCGTGAGGTGGATGAACATGCAGTTTTCGCGGCCGACCTCGAGCGGTATCTGCCGGATCGCCTCCAGAAAGGGCAGGCTCTCGATGTCGCCGACCGTGCCGCCGATCTCCGTGATCACGACGTCCGTCTCCGCATCGGCCAGGTTTCTCACGACCTCCTTGATCTCGTTGGTGATGTGGGGAATCACCTGCACGGTCTTGCCGAGAAACTCACCCCGCCGCTCCTTGTTGATCACCGAAAGGTAGATCTGACCCGTGGTGTAGTTGCTCTGCCGGGTGAGCTTCGTCGACGTGAACCGCTCGTAATGGCCGAGGTCGAGGTCGGTCTCGCTGCCGTCGTCGAGCACGTAGACCTCACCGTGCTGGTAGGGGCTCATCGTCCCCGGATCGACGTTGATGTAGGGGTCGAGTTTCTGCATCTTGACCCGCAGTCCGCGGGCCTCGAGCAGCATGCCGATCGAGGCGCTCGTGAGCCCCTTGCCGAGCGAACTGACCACGCCACCGGTCACAAAAACATGCTTGGTCACGGTCGCGAGTTCCTTCCCGTCCGCCGGTTTTCCGCATCCTCCGGCCGCGCCGCGGCCGCACCGGAGCCGGATTGAACCAGCGCCCCGGGGATCGGTCAAATGCCGCGCCATTTCATCGTGTAAAGTTGTGTCATGACCGCCACCTCGAACCTCCGTATCAAGAGCCTCGAACCGCTCATTCCTCCGGCCCGACTGTCGGCCCTGCTGCCGCTGGACGACCCGGCGACCGCCACGATCGTCGCGGGACGGCGGGTGATCGAGCGGCTGCTCGCCGGCGAGGATCCGCGTCTTCTGGCCGTGGTCGGGCCCTGCTCGATCCACGATCTCGACGCCGCCCGCGACTATGCCGGCCGCCTGCTCGAACTTTCGAATCGGGTCTCGGATCGGCTGCTTGTCGTGATGCGTGTCTACTTCGAGAAGCCGCGGACGACGGTCGGCTGGAAGGGCCTGATCAACGACCCGCACATCGACGACTCCTTCGACGTGGGCACGGGATTGCGACTGGCCCGTGGCCTGCTGATCGAGATCGCGCGGATGGGGCTTGCCACGGCGACCGAGTTTCTCGAGCCGATCACGCCCCAGTACATCGCCGACACGATCGTGCTCGGCGCCATCGGCGCCCGGACCACCGAATCGCCAACCCATCGCCAGATGGCCAGCGGCCTCTCGATGCCCGTGGGTTTCAAGAACTCGACCGATGGCTCGCTGCAGGCGGCCGTCGACGCGATGCAGTCGGCCCGCGCCCCGCACAGCTTCCTCGGCATCGACAACGAGGGAGGCACCTGCGTCGTCTCGACGACCGGCAACCCCTGGGGCGTGCTCATGCTTCGGGGCGGTCGCAGCGGATCGAACTATTCGGCCGATGTGCTCAACGAGGCCCGCTCCCGCCTGGAGGCGGCCGGACTGCCGCCGCGGGTGATCGTCGACTGCAGCCACGCCAATTCCGGCAAGGACCACCGCCGGCAGTCGATCGTCTGGCGGGACGTGATCGAGCAGCGGATGGCGGGGGACCGTTCGATCGTCGGCCTGATGCTCGAAAGCAACCTGCTTCCGGGCAGCCAGCCGGCCTCGAGCGACCGCTCAAAACTCCAGTATGGCGTATCGATCACCGACGGCTGCATCGGCTGGGAGGAGACGGAGTCGCTGCTCCTCGAGGCCCACGGACGGCTCGGCTGAGATTCACGGAATCGGGCCGATCGCGATAGAATCCCGGCTGTTTTCTGCCGCTCACCCAGCCCGCGAAAGGATTCGCCATGTCTCCGTGGATGGTCACGCCGATTGCAGTCGCGATGCTCGTCGCGATGCCCCTTCCTGCCGCGGCCCAGCCGGCCGGGGCCGCAGGCTACGGCGCCGCCGAGGTGCAGACGGTCGTCGGGGCAAACAACGCGCTCAATCAGTTCTTCGCGATTCCGATGGAGTCGGTGCCGCCGGCGATGCTGCAGCGGGCGGAGGGAATCGCAATCTTCCCCAACATGATCAAGGGAGGATTCATCCTCGGGGTCAACTACGGCAAGGGCGTGCTCTCCGTCCGCCGCGCCGATCGGACCTGGTCGGCTCCGGTGCTCGTGACCATGGGGGGTGGCAGCCTCGGATTCCAGGCCGGCGTGCAGGCGGCCGACATCGTCCTCATCTTCGCGACTCCCCGCAGCCTGCAGGGGATGCTGAACGGCCAGAAGGTGACGCTCGGAGCCGATGCCTCGATCGCCGCCGGCCCCGTCGGCATGCAGGCCAATGCCGGAACCGACGCCCGCCTCGGGGCAGAGATCTATTCCTATGCCCGCAGCCGCGGGCTGTTTCTCGGCGTCTCGCTCGGCGGCTCCGACATCTCCGTCGACAACAATGCCGACTCCATGCTCTACGGCCGGTTCGGAGTGACACCCGCGGACGTCTTCGAGAATCGTGGCCTCGGGATCCGGCCGGAGGTGCAGCAGTTCGTCGACAACCTCAACGCCCGCTCCCAGCCCTCAGCCGTCGTGCAGCAGCCGGTGGCCATTGCAGTGCCTACGCAGCCGATGCCGCAGCCTTCGCTTCAGCCTGCTCCGCAGCCAGTTTCGCAGCCAGTCCCACAGTCGGTTCCGATGCTGCAGCCGATCACTCCGCAGCAGCCCCTGCCGGTCCAGCCCGCGGCTGCCCCGCCTCCGCAGCCCCCTGCCACTCCTCCGCTGGTCCCGATCCGGTAACGCACCCGGGCCTCCGGCCCTGCAACTGGAACTGTCCGATGTGGGACGGGCCTCAGCCTGTCGTGCCTTGGGCTCGCCCAATCAGCTCAGACGTTCCGGGTCAGTTTGCGGTATTTCCGCACGATCCGGCGGCGGATGCTGGCGAGTTCCGCGGGAATTCTCTGCAGCCCCAGCGACCGTCCGAGACTCCTTCTCCGGGCAACGGGCTCGATCGGCGTCTCGAAGATTCGTTTGAACTGTTCGAGGATCGCGGCCGGATCGACGCAGGAGGGCAGGCGGTTGTTCCGCAGCCAGGGCCGGGCGAGCATCGCCGCATGCAGGGCGGGATCGCGATCGATCGCCACCACCCGCTCCACGAGGTCGTCGAGCCATTTGCCCGTGCAGGGCCCCGAGTCGTGGGCCGACACGAAGCTGCGGGTGTCGAAGTCGCGACCGATGAGCGGATCGCCCCAATAGATCGGCAGCGAGTCGACGAGCATCGGCTCGACGACCTTCTCGGTCGTATATCCGGGGTGCGACTCGTTCTCGAAGGCGATGGTGAATTTGCAGTCGGCGAGGAACGCCCGCTTGTCGGCCACCCGATGGCCGAGCGTGTTGAGTACCCTGCCGCCCGAGTCGACCGGCTTGTACTTCGAAAGTTTTCTGAAAAAGTCGTTTCGCACCCTACAGAGCGGATTCGAGACGACGAACCCGCAAAACCTCGTCTTTCGTTCGAGGGCGGCCAGCGGATCGAAGGCGGCGGACCGGAGCAGATCTCTCGGATCGAGATACAACGCCCAGAGCGGGAGGCGGAAGTGCCTGGGGTGATTGGTCTGCTCGAACGTGAACGCCCAGTCACAGGCGTTCCAGTCCGGGGGCAGGTTCTCGCCGGTGTAGAAGATCCGCACGCAGTCGTGGGCGAGGAAGTCCTTGCGACGCCGGCCGACGTAGGCGTAGATCAGAAAGTCGGGCTGCTCGCAGATCTCGACGCGGTATCGCGGCGCGAGCAGCCGGGTGAAGAAGTTGTCCCGGGTGTCGAAGTCGTCCCAGAAGCCGACGAACCGGAGGCGGACGACCGGTCGGGTGTCGCTCACGAGGCGGCCGTCCACCCATAGGGCACGTACTGCCGCTCGACGCGGCCGTCTTCGTAGAGATCGACGAGTGCGTAGCCGAAGTCGGTGTCGCGGTTCAGTCCCCTCCACCAGCCTGCCGAGACGGCGCCGTTGCAGAGATAGCGGACGCCCGAATAGTCGAGCTGCTCGACGAGGTGCATGTGGCCACTGACGCAGGCCCTGACGTTTCGCCGGGCGGCAAACAGCTTGAGAAACCGGTCGGCATCGATGTGCAGCCGGCCGCCCGGCAGCGTCATGCCGGCCGCTCCCTGGGCAGCAGGACCGGCCACGGCGATCGGCAGGGCGGAGAGGATCGGGATGTGCGAGAAGATCACCACGTGCATCTCGGCCGGCACCGCGGCGAGATCGCGTTCGAGCCAGTCCCACTGCCGTTCGTCGATCCGGCCGATGTAGGACTGCTCGAAGGGAAACACGCTGTCGAGCAGCACGATGTGCCAGCCGCCACGGTCGAAGCTCTTGTAGGGCGTTTCGCGGCCAAATTCCTCGCAGGCCCAACGCTTGCCGTAGAGCGGCTCGTCGCCGTTCGTCCTCGCCGGGGCTCTGGTCCAGCCCCAGATGTCGTGGTTGCCGATCACGCTCTGCACTTCGAGACCGCAGTGGTCGGCCTTCGTCTTCCGCCAGAGCTCCCACTGCAGTTTCGTGCGGGCCATGTCGGCCGCCATCGCATCCATGATCGTGTCGCCGCCGGTAATCACGAGATCGGGCCCGTCGAGCCCGAGCTTTGCCTGGAGCGACTGCAGATGCTCGAGGCAGGCAGCCACGCCGCGCACGGCGTCGAGCTCCGGCTGGATGTGGAGGTCGGTGAGGTGCGCGATGCGGAGGCGAGGAGTGCGGGCGGGCGCGGCTGCGGCGGGCAGGGCCGAGCATGCGGTGCCGGCGACGAGGCTGGTCGAAAGGAACGTTCGCCGGGAGAGCGTCATTCCTGAAGTATATGGGAAGTGGATTGGTTTGGTGACAGGCCGAAGCCTGTCCTACGGGTGGCATTGGAGCCGGGTCGTATCCGGAAAGCCGCAGCTCTCCGGGCCAAGCGAGGCGTCCGCGGCACGGAGATCGCTCTCGGCCCGCCAGAAATCCTGCCGAGCGCTGATCTCGTAGATTTCCGCCTCGAATTTTGCCTGCTCGCGGAGCGTCACACGGAGCACGTCGCTGCGGCCGAGCCGCAATTGCTCGCGTTCCGCCCGGGCCACGATCTGGGCAAGGTCGAGCCTCTGCGCGGCCTGTTTTTGGAATTCATACGCCCGCTCGAGCGCGGAGTAGGTGTCTTGCACCTCCGCCCGGATCTGGTCCTCGGCAAACTGGAGCTGCCGCTGGATCTGCATGAGCTGCGACTGCGTGGCAGTCACCTTGCCGCGGGCGTCCCGCCGCTGGGCGGGCATCTGGAAGACGAGCGATGCCTCGAGCACCTGCCGGTCGAGGCCAAAGGGACCGGAGAGCGGACTTTTGCCGAAGCCCGCGTCCTGGTTGCCGGCGAGCTGCGCATCGAGGCCGGGGAGGATCTGGTTCTCGGCAAGCCGGCGTTCCACGAGCAGCTTCTCCCGCTGCAGCGAAAGCCGCTGAAACTCGGGCCGCGCTGCCATCGCCCGCGCAAGCGATTGCTCGAAGAGCAAGGGTGTCGGAGCAACGGGCAAGGGCAAGGGCCGCATCCGCTTGCGGCCGGCCAGGAGCGGCTTGCCCGCCGGATCACGGTAATACATCGAGAGTTCGATGGTGGCCTGCTGCACGGCCCGATCGGTCTGCACGACCACAGCCTGCCGCAGGGCGATGTTCTGCTGGTTGTCGAGCCGCTCGATGTTGGCGGTGGCCCCACTCTTGACGCGAAGCGCCAGTTCCAGATCGCGCTCTGCGGCCAGGTCGACGAGATAGTCGGCAGCCGAGCGTCGCTCGCCGCTGCCGGACCAGTTCCAGTAGCTGCGGGCGGCGGCCCGCATGTAGTCGAGCCGGCTGCGCTGGATGACGGGCTCGGCCAGCGAGACGTCGAGTTCGGCCTGGGCACGCGAGGCCCGGGCCCGGTCGATGTCACGGTTCTTCGCCAGTGGCATCGCGATGCCGCCGCGGAATTCGCCGGCATCGGCGGTCAGCCGCTGGAGGTTGTAGGTTGGGAAATCGCCGAATCCGGTGCGATAGCCGCCGAACAGGTTCACGCCTCCGTAGGGAAGCATCTGCGACATTCCGAAGTCGGAGCGGTAGTTCTCGTAGGTGCCCGGAGCGAGTGCGTTGCCCGAGCCGGTGACATTGGTGTCGAAGGCGCCCATGGCGCTCGTCAGCTTGCCGGCGGCGATCCCGCGCTCCCGCTCGACGGCCTGCAGCAACGGGTAGTTGAGCATCACGCTCTGGAGCACCTCGCAGAGCGTGAGCGGCACGTCGCGATCGTCGGTGGCGGCACCGGGAATGAGGGTTTCCGCCGGTGCCAGAAGCTTGGCCCCGCCAGGCACCTTGGGAAGTTGCTCGAGGGGCGTTGGATTGTCGTTCTGCGGAATGTCGGGAAGCTTCTCGAGCAGATCGTCGGTTGTTTCTCCAGCCGTTGTTTCTCTGGCCGTTGTGTCGAGCCGGGGCTCGGGCGGGGGGAGAAGTTCACCGGCCGGTACGGCTTGAAAGGCCTGAAGGGTAATGCTCGGCGGCTCGGCGAAGGGTGGGGCGGCGGCTTCGAGCACCGAAAGGCTGCGGGCGGGAGTGAAGAACGCCGGTTCCGCGGCCCCCGCGATCCCGCTCATCGCGAGAAGAAGGACGAGCAGGCGGAAAGCGGCATCTGCACCAGCGGGCCGATTCCCGCCGAGCAGAAATCGGCGGCTGCGATCTCTTGCCTGACGCTCGGAAGGGCGTCCTACTTGACCTTGATCTTGGGCGGCTTGGGCGTGTCGCCGTCTTTGGAGATCGGCGAGACGACGGGCGGGAAGCCGTTCAGCCGCCGCCAGATCTCGTAGCCCAGGGAGACGCGATTGAGAAACACCCAGCCGATCGCCTGGTTGCCCTGACGGAGAAACTCCGGGTCGGGCCAGATCTCCCCCGGACGCAGCTGGTCGGGCTCGATGAGCATCCGAAACTTTCCGCTGGTGCCGCTGGCCGCCGAGTCGATCTGCCGAACCTTGCCGCCGAAGGTGCCGATCGCCAATTCCGGAAAGCCTGAAAACTGCACTGCCGGCCAGCCCTCGAACTGCAGCCGCACGTGCGGCATCGCGCCTGTGCGTTCCGCGAACCCGCGCACGAGCGGCGCATCGATTCCATCGAGAAAGAGTTCGACCACTCGGTCGTTCGTATCGGGCACGATCGTGCACAGCTCGTCGCCTTCCTTCACATACTGTCCGCCCTGACCGACGTTCGCCTCCACGCGGTAGACCGTTCCATCGCAGGGCGCCACGACAAGTCGGGCCTTGAATCGCTCGATGCGGTTGTCGATCTCCTGGATTTCGCGTTCGATCGAAAACAGGTTTTGCTCGCTCTTGCGGAGGTTCGAGCGGGCGACGGCGATGGCCGAAAGCCCGGCGGCGTCGGCCTGCATGAGGAGCGCCTCCTGGGTGAGCAGGGCGGCCTCGGCCCGCTGGATCTCCGCGACTGCCTTTTCGGCGTCGGTTCCGGCCCGGTCGGCCCGCATTCGGGCCTCGTCGCGGTTGAGCCTGCTCTCGAGACCGCCGAATGTCGGGTTCGTGAACAGGTCCTCGAACATCTCGAACCGGCTCTTCTCGAACGTCTGGGCAAAGTCCGCATTGGCACCCGCCTGCTTGGCAACCTCGATCGACCTGCGTGCCGCCTCACGATTCGCCTCCGCCGCCTTGACCGCCGCATCCCGAGCCGATTCCTGGGCCTTGGCAGCGGCCTCCTGCTCGGCCACCTCCTGCCTCGCAGCCGCGATTCGGCCGCCGAGAAACTCCCGCTGGGACTCAAGCCTTGCGGCAAGTTCAGGATCGTTATCTTCGATATCGACCACCGGATCGTTCATCTTGACGCGGCTTCCCTCGACCACATGCCACTTGCGCACCTGCCCCGAAACCCGGGCCGTGAGCACCTGCATTCGGTCGACTGGGGCAAATGCGATGACCTGCCCCCGCCCCTTGACTGTCTGCTGCCAAGGTACGAAGGCCAGCAGGAATGGCGTGGCGAGGAAAAGCAGGATGACCAGCCTTCCAAGCCAGCGAACCACCCGCGGGGTGGCGGTGGTCGACATCACCTCATCGAACGCGGCTGACTGGATCATGACCATTCCACCGTCTTGTCGCAGCGGTTACGGATGTCTTCGCGGGCCGTGACGACCACCAGCGTCCAGGGAGCCGCGCGGTCGAAGAGCGATTCCAGGAGCTGCGGGCACTCGTGGATGTCGAGCCCGTCGAGCTGGCCGTCGATGAGCAGAAGCCGCGGACGGCCCGCGATCGCACGGGCGATCGAAAGCCGCAGCAGCGCGTTCGTGGAGAGCGGCAGTCCGTCGGAAGCGAGCGGAGTGGCCGCCCCCTTGGGCAGCCGGGCGACGGTGTCGTCGAGCCCGACCATGTCGAGCGCCCGCTGGACTTCGAGGGCCGAGATCTCCGTCCGGCCCACGCGGATGTTCTCGGCGACCGTTCCGGCGAACGTCTCGGTCCTGCCGACGAGCGCGATCCGCAGCCGGGTCGCAGCCCGGTCGAGCGAACGGGCGTCGATCGAGTCGAACTCCAGCAGTCCCTCATGGGGCAGTCGCAGGAGGGCGAGGGTCTCGAGCAGAAACGACTTGCCGCAGCCCGATGGACCGATCACCGCCACCCGCTCGCCCGGGCGGGCCACCAGCCGCAACGTTTTGCCCGTGCCATGGCCGATCTCGGCCACGGCCTGCATCGGCCGCTCGCTCGGCGGAAGCTGTTCGCCTCCCTCCGGTTCGAGCGTGAGCGTGCCGATCACGCCCAGTTTGTCGAGCGACGCCTGCAGGTCGTAAAAAATCTCGACATATTTTCCCAGCTTCGAGATCGCCGTCAGCACGAGCGTCACGATCAGCTCTCCCGCCACGAGCTGGCCGAGGTTGAGCTGCCGGTTGATCACCAGCCAGCCGCCGAGGCCGAGCAGGATCGTGCTCGCGATCGCCTCCAGCAGGAAGGCGAACAGCGTCTGCCGCCAGACCACGCGAAAGTGGCTGCGGCGGGCCTGAACGTAGGCCGCGGTGAGTTCGCCCACCCGCTCGATCGCCACCGACCCGCCCTTGCCGAAGCGGAAGGTGTGCGGGCACTTGGCGATCTCCTCGAGCCAGGCCGCGACGTCGAATTTTGCGTAGCTCTCGGCGATGCTCGTCCGGACGCCGCCGATGCCGAGCACGACGACAAGAAAGGCGAGCATCGCGGCCATCACCATCGCGAAGGTGAGCAGGTAGGGATGATAGAAGGCGAGCACGGCCAGTCCCACGACGGTGGTCATCGCGATCGACACGCCGTCGACGAGCAGCGCCGTGATCGACTTCTGAACCGTCGCCACCTCGAAGAACCGGTTGACGATGTCGGTGGGATTGCGGCCGTCGAACGACTCGATCTCGGCTCCCGCAAACCGGGTCGCGAAGGCATGGGCCGTACGGGCGAAGATCCGCCGCTGCATGTATTCCGCGACGTAGACCTGCATCGCCCGCAGAAGCGCCGAGAAGGCGAGAAAGGCGAGCATCACGAGGGCCAGCACCACGACCGGCCAGAGCAATACTCCAAAGGCGACGGTGTTGACCAGCGCCTCGATGGCGGCTGGCGTCACGATCGAGAGCAGGCCGACGCCGAGCGCGAAGGCGAGGATCGTGAACACGTCCCGCCGCTCGACACGCAGGAACTCCATCAGCCGCTTCCACGGCCGAATCAGCGCAGGCGATTGGTGATTTCCATGACCTTTTGGCAGAGCGTCCATACCGACACGATCATGAAGCCTGCGATCGAGAGCCACAACAGCAAATCCCACCCGCGGGAGGGCCTCAGGCGGCCGTCCATGGCACCGTAGCGGAAGTACAAGACCGCGATTCCGAGCACCCCCAGCATGATTGCCTGGGCGACGCCGCTGGCAAGCACCATGCCGACCGGCTCCCGGATGGTGACCGCAAGAAGGGTGGCAAGAAGGGCCCAGCAAACCGACAGGCCGCGGGTCCAGCGGGCTCGCGAGCCATCGTCGGCAGGAATCCAGCCGGCGAGCACGAGACCGTCGCTGATGATCCGGGCGTTGCCGGCCGCGGCGGCAAAGAGGGTGGAATAGAGAACCGCAAATGCCCCGACGAGAAACACCTCCTTCGCCCAGACCCCAAAGGCCGGCTCATACATCGCCCCCAGCGCCCGCACCATCTCGCCCCCCGCAGGCCGAAGCCCGAGCCGGCCGAGCGTGGCGGCGCCGAGGAGGTAGAAGGCCAGCGTCACGATCGAGTAGACGACCATCGAACCCCAGGCATCGATCTGCATCACCCGCAGCCAGCCCCGGGCGCGGGCCGCCCAGGAAGGCGAATCATCCCTTGGGCCGACTGCCGTGCCATAGCCCTTCTCCAGGCACCAGTAGGGATAGATCATCAGTTCGCTCGCCCCGACGCCGATGATGCCGAAGGTGGCCAGGGCCGTCATCAGTGGAGAGCGGCCGCCGACCGCGGGAGGCACTGATGGCACGATGCCACTGGAAAACTCCCTCCAGGAGATCGCCCAGGCCGGATCGCCCTGCAACAAGGCAAGCGCCGCAAGGGTCACGAGTGTGAACGTCGTCACGAGCAGGATCGAGACCTGCTCGATGAGCCGGTAGCGGCCGATCGCGAGGAGAACGGCCGTGACGAGGCCGGTGATGACCGCCCAGATCGTCTCATCGGCCGGCCTCGGCAGGGACGCGGCCTCGGTTTTCAGCGATGCGATTCGGGCCTGCAACGCGTCCGCCCCAGACTGGTCGCCGCTGCGTCGGGCGGCGGCCTCGTCGATCCTTGTCGTGGCCTCGGCATCGTGGACGCGGTTCCATTCGCGGCCCGCGGTCGTGACCGGCGCTCCGGCGGCAAGCGTCTGCGCGACCCCGGCCACGATGCCTCCCTGCTGGACCACGATCAGGGCCGTCATCACGGCCCAGGCCCAATAGATCCAGCCGCGGCCACCGAATCGCGGCCCGGGCACCGCGTCGAATGCGGCCAGCGGCGTGCGGCCCCAGGTGAGTGTGTTGCGGCCGATCTCGACCTGGGCCGCCACCTTGATGGCACAGCCGAGCAGGATGATCCAGAGCAGCGAGAAGCCCGCTTCGGCCCCGACGGTGGTGGCTGCGATGAGTTCGCCGCTGCCGACGATCGAACTGGCGAGGATCAGGCCGGGGCCGAGATAGGCGAGTGAACGCCAGAATGTCTTTGGAGGGTCTTGCATGAATGACTACGAGTTCGACGCAGGGCTTTCCGCCAGCTGCTCGAGCCACTTTGCAAACGCCGGATAGGTCTTCTCGCGGTCGAATTCAGCCGCGGCCATCCGCCGGGCTCCCTGCCGCTCTTCTGCGAGTTGCCGGCGATCCGCCGCCAGCGTGGCAATCGCCCGGGCGAGCGAGGCGGAGTCGCCGGCCGTATAGGCCAGTCCCGCCGCATGCTGCTCGATCATCTGCTGCAGTTCACCGGGCAGCGAATTGACGATCGCCAGGCCGGCGGCCGCGTATTCGCAGGCCTTGTATGGGATCGCAACCAGCGACTCGGGCTTCACGAGCACGAGCCCGACATCGGCCGTGGCCAGAAGCCGGCCGTGTTCGCGCCGGTCGAGAAGCCCGTGGACGATGACCCTGCATGGCCCCCGGACACCCGCCGCAGCCGTGCGGAGCACCTGCTCGAAGCGTCCGCCGCCCGCGATGTGAATCTCGACCGCGGTGCCCGAGGATGAGAGTAGCTTTGCAGCCTGGATCGCCGTCGCGACATCCTGGCCGATCTCGAGAGTGCCTGAGTAGACGCAGACGAGCGGCTTCGATTCCCCGCCGGCCGACGACTCTGCGGCGGCTGTATCGCTCGGAAGCGGCCGCGGCGGCTCCGGATATTCCTGGAGATAGGCTCCGAGATGGCAGACCTGGGTCGGCTTGTCCCCCGCGCCGGCGGGCAGCATGGCGTCGATGTAGGCCCGGGCGGCGGCCGAGATCGCATCGGCGGAGGCGATCACCGCATCCCGACGCTTCTTCATCCGTCCGAAGGCGAGCCTCGCGACGAACCGTTTCAGCCAGCCCGGCCCGGGCAGCAGTCGTTCGAACGTCTCCGGCCAGACGTCCATCAGATCGACGACCAGCAGGGCGTCGAGTCGACGGGCGAGCCGTTCGGCGGCCTCGGGGCCTTCGAGCGGCGGCAGACTCGCCAGGATCAGGTCGGGGCGTTCGAGCTGTCCCGATGCGATCCCTTCGCTGGCGAGCCGTTCGAATGTGCGGCCGAAATCGCGGTGGCTGCGGATCCGGGCGAGCGACACGTTCCGTTCATAGGGCCTCACGGCGACCAGTCGAACGGAAAACCCCTCCTCCTCGCGAACGCCCAGCGGCACGTCCCGCCGGGCCTTGCGGCGGTGGCTCCAGGTGGCGCTCCACCAGGTCACGTCGTGGCCCCGGGCGGCGAGCACGCGGGCGAGCGTCCAGTAGCGAAGCGGCGGCAGACCTTCCCCGGGAACGTCGTCGAATGGATTCACGATCCAGATCGACAGGGGCGGGGGCAGGGGCTCGGCACGGCTCATGGTGGCCGGAGCCTAGCAAAAGCGGCACTCCGGGCGGAGTCTGGACTCCCAGCGAGGCAAAAGAGGGCCAAACCGAGCCGGATGCTTGCATGTTCGTCAGGGGCTTCGGCTGCGGAGACTCCTGGAAGCCTCGCGACGATATTATGGCTATCGCTACGGATTGGGGGCTTCCGTTGACGGCTTCCCGGCCCGAACGATGTCTCCCGACGGGAGATCGCAGGGCGAGTTTGACGGCCTTCAATCGACCACGCACAATACCCCCCCGTTAAGTGGCCCCTCCTGGGAGTGAGCGCGAGCGATGTGCGGCATAAGCGGATGCATCGCCAGGGTATCCCTGCCGGTCGAACCGGCTGTCCGAAAAATGATGCGTGCGATGACGCACCGCGGACCGGACGACGAGGGCTACGAACAGTTGCCCCTGGGGAAGGATGGTGGCCCGATCGCGGGCTTCGGGTTTCGCCGGCTTTCGATCATGGACCTGTCGCAGGCCGGACACCAGCCGATGCGCCACCCCACGACGGGTGACTGCCTGATCTTCAATGGCGAAATCTACAACTTTCGCGATCTTCGTCGCGAACTCGAGTCGGAGGGTGTCACATTTCTCGGCTCGAGCGACACCGAGGTTCTCCTCCACGCGCTTGCTGTCTGGGGCGAGTCGGCCCTGCAACGCATCGAAGGCATGTATGCGTTCGCCTTCTACGAATCCCGCTCGCGACGGATTCTCCTTGCCAGGGACCCCCTCGGCATCAAGCCGCTCTACATCGCCAGGCTTTCAGACCGACTGCTTTTTGCGAGCGAGATTCGGGCCCTGCTTGCATCGGGTCTCGTGCCCGAAGATCTGGACACAGCCGGGATCGCCGGCATGCTCGCCTATGGTGCAGTCCAGCACCCGCGGACGATTCATCGCAGCATCCGCTCCTTTCCGGCCGGGGCCTATCAATGGCTCGACGGCGGGGTGACCGAAGGGCATTCTTCGGCCGCTCCCACGGCCTTCTGGTCGTTTCCGCAGACACTCGTCGATGACGACAGCGGATCTGCCGCCGAGCGTGTCCGATCGCTGCTTCGCGATTCGGTCCTGCGACATCTGGTCGCCGACGTGCCGGTGGGCGTCTTTCTTTCGGCCGGGATCGACAGCACCGTGATCGCGTCGTTTGCCAGGGAGTTCACCCCCCGCGTCATGGCCTTCACGGTCGGCTTCGGAGCCGTACACGGGCAGGACGAGGTCGCGCTCGCCGCCGCCACCGCGGAGGCGATCGGCGTTTCGCACATCTCCGTCGAACTGGACGCCGCCAACATGCCGGGGAAGTGGCAGGACTGGCTACAGTCGATGGACAGCCCGAGCATCGATGGCTTCAACACCTTCGTCGTCAGTCGCCGACTCGCGGCGGAAGGTGTCGTTGTCGGTCTTTCCGGACTGGGGGCCGACGAGCTCTTCGGTGGCTACGAGACGTTCGCCCGGGCTCCCGAATGGTCGAGGCTCCTCGGATCGCTCTCGTTCTTCCCCGAATGGCTCCGGTCGGGTGCGATCGCCGGCGTGGGCCGGATCAATG